>JAKPKY010000054.1 GCA_029553505.1 Planctomycetota bacterium | reverse complement strand
GCGCCGCCAGCTCGCCCAGGGGGTCGGGCGAGGCCGCCAGCGGGTAGACCTTCCCCTTCGGCAGCGGTTCGATGCCCCCGTCGCGGAAGATCGCCGCGCCCAGCGGGACGAAGCCCCACTTGGACGGGTTGCCCGCGAAGTCGAACCACCCGTCGAACGCGCCGGCGTCCCATCCCTCGCCGCGGTCGGTGAACGCGAACAGCCAGACCCCGTCCCAGTCCTGGGCAGCCGCCATCGCCGCGACCATCGGAACGCACTCGGCCTGCGCGTCGTTCGGCGCGGGGTGGTTGTACTCGCTCAGCGTCAGCGGTTTGCCGGCCAGCCGGCAGGCGGCCACCTGCGATAGCACGTTGTTGCGCGGAAGGTCCGTCATCGCCTTCTGGTCCATCGACCAGTTCTTGCGGTTCCAGCCCTTCGGGAACGACGGGTGCGACCAGTAGGCGTGGGTGTCTAGGTAGTCCATGTCCGACTGCGCCCAGAGGCCCAGCGGCCCATTGACCATCGTGCCGGTCACGAGGGCCTTGCAGCCGAGATCGTCCTTCAGGAACTTGCGGAAGTCGTCGTAATACCGTTTTTCCGTCTCGGCGAGGAACCGCAGTCGGTCGAGCAGGCGGGCCTGCGATTCTCCCGTCGCCAGCAGCGCCACCGTCGCCTTCACGAGACTCTCCCCGTCCCGCAGCCCGGCGATGGGTTGGCTGACCAGCTCCACGTCGGCGATCTCGAACGGCGCGGCGGACTGAGCGAACAGGAAACTGACCCGCGCGTTGCTCTCCGCCTGCGGCGGCTGGAACTCGAAGCGGTGTTCGCGCCACGTCTTGTCGATCGCGACGTTGATCCGCAGTCCCAGCGAGCGGTAGGGGGCGTCGGCCTGTCCGAAGCGGCAGACGATCTGCCGCGGCGCGTCGGACCGCGCGCGGAAGCGGAGGGTATAGAACCGGTCGGTTCGCGCCTCGAGGCCCGCTACGCTGTATTCCAGGTGCCAGACGGCCGAAGCGAGCTTGCCCGGCGTCAGGCGGACGCCGTCGGCGTCGCGCAGCGGTTGGGCCTGGGCGTCGGCCCCCGAATGCCTCGTCAGCGTCCAGGAAGCGCCCTTGCCCGCCAGCGGCAGGCGCGTGGAGACGGGCTTCTCGTCCGCGCCGCCGGGGACCTTCCACGCGGCCGCCAATTTTCCGGTCGAACCGTAGCACGCTCGCAGCCACTCGTTGTACCGCCCGCGAAGGATCTCCGCGTACGGCGGCGCCATGTTCCGCAGGTTTTCCTGCCAGTTCCAGAGGAACAGGCTGTCCTCGTTGTTGATCTCCACGAACGCCACGGCCGGGTCGTCGGCGTAGCGCATCCCACGATAGCGGTTGACCCGCGTCAGCAGCGAGCGGGCGTATTCCTTCTGCGCCTCGATGAGTTTGGGCGTGAAGATGTCCACCATCTTGTCGTAGGAGCCGGTGGCCTTGGTGTCGGGCAGGCCCAGGTGCCGGCTGTGAATCCGCGAGACGTGCAGGTTCAGGTTGGCGTGGATTCCCCGCCGCGCCAGTCGGTCGATGAAGTAGTCCAGGCGGTCCAGCGCCTCGGCGGACAGTTTGGTCGGCTCGTCGGCGTCCCAGATGCTCCGGGGGAACCGGAACCATTCGCAGTCCATGTGGTGAAAGCGCACGGTGTTGACGCCGAAGGCCTCCAGGTGCGCCGCCATCCGCTCCGCCTGGTCGTGCGGGGGAAAGTTCGCCCCGTAGCAGAGGTTCACGCCCCAGGCGCGGAACCGCCGGTCGCCCACGAAAAAATGCCCGTCCCGCACGGTCATGCGGGGCGAGTCGGCGCCGATGGGCCGCCCGCGGAACGCGATGGGCGAGTCCGGGGCGGACTCTGCCGGGATGACGAACGGCGCGAACTCCTGCCCGAAGGACTGTGCCGCCATCGCAAACAAGGTCGCCGTCAGAACCCGAACCGCCGCTGAGCCGAACGTCATGGGAACTCCTCGCGCGCCGCGCCCCGTCATTTCGCGGGGGCCGTCGCCGGCGCCTTCCGGCAGGACTCGACATACTCCGAGGCCGTCATGAAGACGCACCCCTTGTCCTTCAGGTAATCGACGATCTTTGCGAACTGCGCGAACCGCTCCTCGTTCCACTGGTTCGGGTGCCCCTGGAGGGCGAGGTAGGGGAATTTTCGCCCCCACGAGTCGAACCGCTTGCGGAACTGCTCGAAGTCCGGGACGAACGTCGGGTATTCCAGGTTCATGTACCGGTTCAGCACGAAGGGCTTGCCCCCCTCCAGATCCTTCGGGCCGAAGAACCAGATCTTGATCTCCGGGATCGACTGGATCGCCTTGACCGTGTTCTCGTCCGTCCCGCTCCAGTGCGGGCCGAAGGCCTTCAACTCGATCCCCAGCTTCTCCTTGGCCAGCTTCTGCGTGCGCCGGAGGGATTCGGCCTGTTCCTCGACGGACCGCCCGTGGAATTCCGCCGGGTCGTCCTGTTTGACGCGATACTTGTACCCGTGGTTCCAGAACTCGATGACGCCTTTCTTGTCCCGGGTCTTGATCCACTCGAAGAAGTCCGGATGGTCCTCCTCCAGCGCATAGCCGATGATTCCGATGGAGGCCTTGATCTTGCGGGACTCGATGAAGTCCGCGAACGCCTGCCACCGCGCCGAGACGGGGTTCCTGGACGCCCCGGCCCGGGTCAGGTCGTCGGCCTTCAGGATGACCACCGGCAGGGTGGTGGGGGTCTTCTCGTCGGCCCATCCGGCGGCCGCGAAAACGGCCGTCGCGACGAGGGCGATCACAACGCGGCGCGGGGCGGCAAGTCGGTTCAGGTTCATGGCGTCCTCTGGATTCTCCAAGGCAAGGGGTCGGCCGGAACCGCAATGGATCCGGGTTCCTGGATGCGTCATCTCGGGTAGGCGACGAAGTCCGCGATCTGGCGGTACGTCCAGGACTGGAACGTGTCCTGGTCGACGCTGTCGACGTGGCCGTCGCCGTAGACGAAATTCGTCCGCTTTCCGGGGTGGCCCTGCCAGTCGGGCCTGCCCGGGTATTCCCACGTCCAAGGCCAGTTGCTGCTCGGGACGCCGGCCGTGCTGATCGTCAGCACGGAGTGAAAATCCCACGCCCCGCCGGAGGCGAACGCGCGGGCGTCGGCGAACCAGAACGCCCCGGCCGAGAGCAGCGCCATCTTCGGCGGGGGGGCTTCCCACCCGAAAAACTGCTTCTGTCCGCCCAGGTAGCAGTTCAGCCCGTAGGTGTTTCCGCTGTTGGAAGACCGCAGCGGCGTGATGGAATCCACCCCCTGCGGGCAGTGGAACACCGTGCCGGACTTCGTGCCCAGGCCCTTGTAGAGCCCCTCGTCCTGGGACTTGACGTACCAGTCCGTCGAGGACAGCTCGACCCAGTATTGCGCGTCCGTCGGCGAGCCGCGGTGGGGCAGCCACTCGCCGTGGTCCTGGGCGTAGAGCGTCGCCCACGTCGAGACGCCCTTGAGGTTGGTCTGGCAGATGACGTTCTTCGCCAGCAGCTTGGCCTGCACCAGCGACGGCATGAGGATCGACACCAGCAGCGCCAGGATGGCGATGACGACGAGGAGCTCGATGAGGGTGAACCCCCGGTCCAATCGTCCGGCGCGAGGCCGGTGCGTGCGATCGCCGTCTGTATGCACGATAGACACTCCCGGGAACCAGCGGCGGGCCGAGCGCAGCCCGCCGCACAGCTTCCCATTCTTACTTTATACGCGCCGTCGTTTCACCGAACCGCGCGGCGCTTGCGCAGCAGGGCGCCCAGGCCGCCCAGGCCCAGCAGGCAGACCGTCGCCGGCTCGGGAACCACCGTCACCTCCAGCTTCGGCGGGCTCGACTGGTTCCGCGCGTTGATCGACTGGATGGTGCTGGTCGTGTTCGTCGTCGATATCATCAGCGTCACCTTGCCGTCGGTGTCGGCCTTCAGGAAATTCACCAGTCCGGCGCTGCTGAAATTGACGTAGGAATTGCCCGTGCCCGTGAAGGTTCCCAGCAGGGTCGCGTTGGAGGCGAACCCGGCCGAGCTGGAGTCGTTGGCGGGCGCGTCGTTCCACGTGATGGCCGTCTCGCCCCAGTTCTCGCCCGCGTCGCCGTTGTTGAGCCCGTAGACGTTGAACGTCCAGGCGTTCCAGTTTCCGCCGAGGTAGGACGACACGGAGAACGTCGCCGCCGTGATCTGCGTCGGGTCCGACACGCTGCTCATGTCGAACCGGATGTACGTCTTCATCGGGTCGTAGGACGAACCCCGCACCCGCGTCGCCCCGGAGGTGCCGAAATTGTCGTCGGGCGACTGCTTCTGAACGTAGGTGTCCGCCACCGCGCTGAGCGTCTTGATCTCCGCCGCCCATGCGGCGCCCGTCCCGATGGCGACGACCAGCGCGGCCGCAACCCACATCGTTCCTCTCGTCTTCATGGCGTCATCTCCTCTTATCCAAAGTGTCACGAAATCGTCATCCGTTCCGCACGACATGCCCGGGTTCGCCCAGGCCCTCTCTTCATTTCGACTCCGCCGGCGGGGCCGTGGACGACCGCGCCACCAGCGACGTGCGCAGCCGCGCCGACAACCCCGGGCTGGGAACTTGCTGCGTGTTCTGCATGACCAGCAGCGTGACGGCCGCCCGACCCATCTCGTGCGTCGGAACGTTCACCGTCGTCAGCGACGGCTGGAACAGGTCCGCGATGTCCTGGTTTCCGAACCCGGCGATGCTCAGGTCCTCGGGAATCCGCAGCCCCAGCCGCCTGGCGGCCCGGTAGACGCCCAGGGCGGCACCGTCGTAGCAGCACAGGATGGCCGTGGGGCGGTCCGCGCCGGTGAGCATCCGCTCCGCGGCGGCTTCGGCGTCGCAGATGTGGTCCGACCCTTCGAAGCACCATTCGGGGCGCACCGGAAGGCCCGCCGCCGTCAGGAACAGCCTGAAGGCCGTGTACCGCTCGCGGAACGACGCGATGTTCTGGTTGCCCGCGATATACCCGATCCGCGAATGCCCCAGCCCGACGAGGTGATCGACCATCTGGCGGACGCCCGGGGTGTCGTCGCTTTCGACGGTAGGGGTGGGGCAATCCTGCGAGCTTCCGGAGAACGACACGGCCGGGCACTTCACCCCGCGCAGGAACGCCGAGACCACCGGCCCGCCGCCACCCATGCCCAGGAGGATCAGGCCCTGCATGTCCGGGGAACGGATGTCGGACAGCAGTTGGCGGTCCTTGAGGTTGTTGGTGGCCCGGATGACCGGGCGGAGCGACCAGCGCCCCAACTCGTCGATCGCACCGTCGATGATCCGGCGGAAATGGCTGTTGCTGTAGCGGTTCTCCGGGCAGAAGAACTGGTCCGGCGGGCAAACGGCGATCGGACCGAGCTCGATGGTCCCGTCGTGAAGCGTCAACCGCTCGATCGGCTGGTGGAGGTTCATGACGATTTCCACCAGCCCGGTGGACTTCGTGGACCGAACGCCGCTTTCGGCGAGCGGATTGCGAACGCGCCGCGTCCGCCGGCGGGGCATCACGCCCACCTTGCGGATGGCTTGCAGGACCGCCTGCCGCGCGGTGTCGCTGACCGCGCCGCTGTTGTTCAGCACGCGCGAGACCGTCGCCGTCGAGCACCCCGCGAGTTTCGCGACTTGTTCACTGGCAGATTTCATCGGGCTCCTCTGCTGCGTTCGGAAACACGAATCCGCCATCTCTCCGAATGAGCATATCCTATCACGAAGGGGTGAAATTGGCAATAGCTTGCAAGTGCAAGAAAAGAGCACTTATTATAAATAATACATACAATAAATACTACAAGCCATTAATATCTAATGAGTTGAGATTGCTATATCATTAGTATATTACATGTAAACAATTTGTGAAATAGTCTTGCTTGTTGCGGAAGGAACTGGCAAGATTGTCAATCGGCGGACGGCCAGGCCTCGCCGCCAGGAGAATCGCTCATGTCGCAACAGACTTCCTTCGAGGACAATCCCCAAACCCCGTCGCTTCGCGAGGAGGCGCTCCAGGCCGCCCGTGCGGGGCTGGATTTTCTCGTCCGCCATCAGCAGACCGCCTCCGACAGCGCCGACCAGGGGCGATTCCCCTTCACCTACGACGCCGCGACGGACCGCATCACCTCCCTGAGCACGAACTGGACGACCGGAATCAGCGTCGAGGCGCTGCTAGCGGGGCACCTCGCCTTCGGCGGAAGCGCCTACGCCGACGCCGCCCGCCGGGCCGTGCGATACCTCGCCTCGCTCCAGTACGACGGGCCGGAGCGCCCGCGCGTCCTGGGCGTCTTCCGCGAGGTCACGCCGCAGTCGGGGATGGCCCATCCGCGCGACGCCCTGACGGCCGCCTGGGCCCTGTTCGACTGGGCACGCCTCTTCGACGACGCCGAGGCCCTCGCCCGCGCCCGACGCTACGCCGACTGGTTCGTCTCCGTCGGCATGGAGAAGGGCTACCCGTACTGGACCGTCCGGTTCGACGATCAGCCGTGGGAGCCCGCCTGGTGCGGCTCGTTCCACAGCGGCAGCGCGTTCTTCCTGGCGAGGATGCACGAATTCACGCGCGACGGGAAATACCGCGACGCCATGCGGGCGATCCTCGAGTTCTACAACGCCCGCCACCTCGACGCGCGGGGAAAGATCACCGTCATCCTGGACCGCGAGAGCTTGGAATCGCTGGACGGCAGGGCCGATCCGCGGTACAGCAACCCCGGCTGGGAGAGGATGCACGTCTACAACGACGATTTCGGCGCGCTGGCGAACCTGGCGGCCTGGAAACTGACGGGCGACGAGGGCTTCCTGCGGGCGGCGGAGCGGTTCCTCAAGCGGATGCTCACGATCCAGCGCGCCGACGGCGGGTTCGGCCCGGCCGAGGGCTCGGTCCCCAGCGCCGGCGGCGCCGTGCTGATCGAGCTGCTGGCGGCGCGTCGCGTCGGGTTCGACTGGGCCCGCCAGGACCCCCTCGACCGGGCCGCGCGCTACCTGATGGGCTTGCAGATTCGCCGCCCCGGCGCGCCGGCCGACGGCGGGTTCCGCGGCTTCACCGGCGAATACACCCTCAGCGAGACGGCCGCCAACGTCCGCGCCGGCGCGTACGCCATCCTGGCGCTGCTGCGCTACGCCGGGCAGACGGGCCCGAACTATTTTCTGGAGTAGCACCCGCACGCGGGGGACGACCAGACGCGCAGGGCGTCGATGAGGCTCAGTCCGGTGTGGTAGCCCGGGTCGGCGTCGGGCGTGGCGGGGATGACGGCGACGGGTCGGCCGTCCGCGCCGACCGTCTGGTTGGCCATCAGCCGCCGGTCCGGGCGGACGAAGTGCCGCAGGAACGCGTTGGAGCACCGCCGCCCGATCTCGGCGAATTGGGCCCGCGCCTCGGGCGGGGCGACGGCCCACGCTTCTGCCGCGGCGCGCAGCGCCTCCGGCAGAGGCCACCACGGCATGTCCGTGTTGATCGCCCGCCGGGCCGCCAGGTCGAACGCCTTGCAGACGCCGATTCCGCTCCGGGAGAACCCGTTGGCGAAGTTCCGCACGAGCACGCGCCCCAGGCGTTCGCGCAGCGTGCGAACCTTCTCCGCGTCGGCGGCGTCCCACAGCCCGGCCGTCTCGCAGACGCGAAGGAACTTCAACGACAGCCCGGCGAACTCGGTCGCGTGCCCCGGATCGCTCCGCACCGCGCCGCCTTCTTCCCGGTACGGCAGGCCACGGTCGTCCACGAATTCCCACACGTCGTAGTCCTCGCCCGGCGCATCCGCCGCGCCCGGCAGGTGGGCGTGGAACCGCAGCACGTGCTCGACGAACTCCAGGCCCACGTCGCGGTACCGCCGCGAGCCGGTGAGTTCCGCGAACAGCGCCGCGCCGCCGATGGCGATCATCCGCGGGCCCAGGGAATGCCGCCCCGGCGCCGGCCGGACGGGGTTCTTCGGGTCCAGCGCCTCTTGGTCCGTCACGAACCGCCCCGCGCGAATCTCCCCGCAGACGCGCTGGAACCTCTCCTCTGCCGTCCGCAGGCGTCCGGCGTCGCCCAGCAGGGCGGCCGCGGCGCCCAGGCCCTTGGCGTGGAACAGATCGCTGAACCCCGCCGGTGCGTCCCGGCGCGGCGGCTTGGCGACGACGCGCCCCTGCGCGTCCAGGTGCAGCGGCCGGCCCTGCAACGTCATCATGAACGACAGCCTGCCGGCGTTCGCCGCCCGGAGCTGTTCCATCCGATCCGTCACGGCCTTCAGGGCTTTGGCGATGCGCGACGCGAGGGAGTCCCGCTGGTCGGGTGAGAGGCTCTCCAGGCCCGCCACCCACCGGGCGTGTCCGGCGAGGGCCTCGAGCCCGCGCCCCTGGATCCACGCGAAGACGCTCCGCTTGCCGCGCAACTCGTCGTCGTCGGGAAAATCCTTTCCGCTGAGGATGTCCATCTTCGTGTCCAGCAGGGCGTAGGCCGGATCGCGCTCGAAGCGTTCCAGGATCGTCTCCAGCACGCACAGCAACATGGCCTGGTGGTCTTCGACGGCGGCGCGGACGGCCGCCGCGTCGGACAGGTTGGCCACCTGCGTGGCCCGGAACCGGCTCGCCAGACTGTCGGGATTCAACTCCACGGTCATCGGCTTCTCCCAGGCGCGGGCGCGGTTTCGGCGGCTTTTTCCCGCCCGCGTGCCGCTACCTTACCTGTCCGGCCGGGGCGCTTCCACGATTTCCTTGCCCGCCGCGCCGACCGACGGATTTCTTCGGCGCTGCCGACCGGCGCGGCGTGGGGGTATAATCGCGCCCCATGCGAGCGCGGACACATCGTCTCGAGCAGGCCCCCTGGCGCCTGGCGGAGTTGCCCGCCGTCGCGCCGGCGACCGCGGCGTACTGGGCGGCGCTGGCGGGCATCACGCTGCTGGCGGCCTGGCTGCGCGTCGAACACCTGATGCACCCCATGCGGTACGACGAGTCGTTCAGCCTGCTCATGTTCGCCGCGCCGGACGACCCGGGCCGCTGGTTCCATTACCTCGCGCCCAACAACCACGTGCTGCACACGCTGGCGGTGCATCTTTCGGTCAGCCGGTTCGGGCTGCTTCCGCCGGCGGTGCGCCTGCCGGCCCTGCTGGCCGGGGTGCTGCTCGTGCCGTCGGCCGCGAGCCTCGCGCGGCGCGTCTCCGGAAGCGCCGTCGCGGGACTGATCGTCGCCGCCCTGACCGGCGCGAGCAGCCTGCTGGTCGAATACTCCGTCAACGCGCGGGGATACGCCATGGTCTGCCTGGCGGGCGTCTGGATGGCGCGGTTCACCGCCGACCTCTTCCGCGACGCCCGTCGCATCGGGCCGTGGATCGGTTGGATTCTCGCCGGCGCCGCCGGGGCGTTTACCATCCCGATCATGGTGTATCCGGCCGGAATCCTGCTTCTCGCGCTCGCGGCGCAACTGGGCCTCTGCCGCGCCGACCGCGCCGTCCGCCGCAAGATCGCGCTGCGCCTTGTCGTAGCCGTCGCGGCGACCGCGGCGCTGACCGCCCTGGCGTACCTTCCGGTGATCGAGGTCAGCGGTCTGGAGGCGCTCGTCGCCAACCGCTTTGTTTCGCCCCAGCCGCTGGGCGAGGTGGCGGCCGCATTGCCGGGCGTGGCGGGGCAGACGCTGCGCGACTGGTTCCGCGACGGCTCATGGGCGTGGGCGGCGCTGGTCGGCGCGGGCGTCGTTGGCTCGCTGGTCGAGGCCGTGCGCCGCCGCGCGGTCCTGTGGGCGCTGCCGGCGCTGGCGGCCGTCCTGCTGCCGGCGGCAGCGCTGGCCCAGCGCGTCGTGCCGTTTCCTCGCGTCTGGCTGTTCGCGCTGCCCTGGACGCTCGCGCTGTCGGCCTGCGGGGCAATGGTCCTGGTGCGATTGCTGCCGCGACCCGCGCCTCGGACGGTGGGAAAAATCGCCGGCGCGGCGCTGCTGGCCGGCGCCGTCGGCGCGAGCGCCTGGAACGTCCACGCCCGTAAGCTGATGATCAGCGAAGACCCCCGCACGCTCATCGCGGCCGAGCAGATCGCCCGCGATGCCTCCAACGCCCTCTGCGACGGACGCACCGCCATGCTCGCCTGGGTTCCGGGCTGGCCGTCGCTGGCGTATTACAACCTGCTGTACAACCCCCAGCGCCGATA
>JAKPKY010000037.1 GCA_029553505.1 Planctomycetota bacterium | reverse complement strand
GGAAGGTCTTCGGCAGGCCGTCGGTGATGACGTGCTTCTTTCCGGTGAGGCGCACCTCGTAGTCGCCGATGTGCGGATGGCCCGCGAAGATTCCGCCGACCATCCACTCGTACTCGACGTTCCCGCGGAAGGCGTCGCCCGCGCCGCCGTGGAACCCGCCGAAGCCCACGCCGGAGCGGATCGCTTCGAGCAGGTTCTTCGTCGCGTCGCGCTCCAGCTTGCCCATCGTCCAGATCGGCACGATCAGGTCCAGCGTCTTGAGCCTCTCGCCGTCGTTGAGGCAGTCCTGGCTGTCGTGGCGCTCCACCTCGAAGCCCGCCTGCTCCAGCGCCTGGTGGACGACCTCGGAACTTTCCTTGGGCGTGTGGCCGTCCCAGCCGCCGTAAAAGATCAACGCTTTCATCGTCTCGCTCGCTTTCGTTTTCGGGCTGGGTGGCACGCTTTGCTCGCAAAGCGTGTTGCCGAATTCGCCCGGAACACGCCCGTACGGGCCGTGCCACCCGGTTTTTCAGAGGTTTTCAACAAAGCCTTTTGTTCGCTCAGCGGTACTTCGCCTTGAGGGTCGCGTTCCGCGCGGCGCTGCGGCAGGCGAGGTCCAGAATGTGGATCGGGCGGCGCGACCACTCGCCGGTGATGACGAGCTTCTCGCCCTTGACGAGGTGGTCGGCGACGTTCTGGTAGAACCGCCAGCCTTCGCTGGGGGGGTTCTTGCCTCGCGTGGAAACCGAGTTTCCGTCCTTGTCGTGCCGGACCAGTTCCCACGTGGGGTTGTCGAAGATGTAGGCGCCTTCCGTGCCGGTGATCTCGAGCTGTCCCTGCTTGGGGTGCGACTCGATGGTGGAGATGGTCAGCTCGAGGTACTGCCCGCTGCGGAAGCGGACGACCGCGCGCCCCTCGTCCTCGTTGGTGTCGGCCTTCCAGGCTGTCTTGGGCGCCCAGAAGCCCTTGTGGGCGAACCCGCAAACCTCGGTGATCTCCGAGTCGATCAGTTGCAGGGAGTATTCCAGCAGGTGCACGCCCCAGTCGTAGAGGATTCCGCCGGAGATGGTCTTGCTGGTGCGCCACCAGTCTCGCGGCAGACCGTACCCGCCCATGTGCGACTCGATGCGGACGATCTCGCCGACGGCGCGGTCCTTGCGGATGGCCTGGACCGCGCGGAGGATGCAGCCGTCCCAGTGGCGGTTGTGGTAGGTGGAGATGACCACGCCGCTTTTTTTCGCGGCGGCGATCATCGCGTCGCACTCGGCGGTGGTGATGGCCAGCGGTTTCTCGCAGACCACGTGGCGCCCGGCGCGCAAGGCGGCCAGCGCCAGCGGGGCGTGCGTGTTGTGGGGCGTGATGATCGTGATGAGGTTGACGGCCGACTTGCGGAGCATCTCCTTCATCGACGTGTACGTCTCGATGCCGGGGAAGTCCCGGCGGGCGATCTCGAGGCGCTCCTCGTCGGGGTCGGCCACCGCCAGGGGGGTCATGCCCGCCTGCTTCATCTCGTTGAAGTGCGCCCGCCCCATGTTGAACGCCCCGCCGTATCCGACGACGCCCACCTGGATGTCGTCGGCCTTCTTGAAACGCTTCATGTCCGGTTCCTTAACAGATGTCCTGAAAAGTGAGGAGACCCACAGCCGGTCGGCCGCGGGTCTCCGCACGTTCATACGCTCTTTTGCAGGGGTTTCAAGGCAATTTTCACTTTTTCGGCGCCGCCTGTCGGACCGCCTCGGCCACGGCGCGGTGCGTGGCGGGGTCCATCATTTCCGGCATGAGCTCTCCGGCGGGCACGATGTCCGCCAGTTTTCGAGCGGCGGCCATCATCATCTCCAGCGTGATGTCCCGCGCCCGCACGTCCAGCGCGCCGCGGAAGATGCCCGGGTAGGCCAGCGCGTTGTTCATCAGCCGCCCATCGGCGTAGATGGCGGCGCCCGCCTCCGTCGCGTCGTCGCGGGAGATCTCGCTGACGGGATTGGCCAGCGCGAAGACGATCGGGTCCTTCGCCATCGACCGGACCATGTCCTGCGAGACGATGTTCGGCTGGCTGCACCCGATGAACAGGTCGCACCCCTTCATCGCGTCGGCGAGGGTTCCGGAGCGGTTGTCCCGGTTCGTGCGCGCCGCCAGCGCGTCCTTCTCCGGGTTCATTCCTTCCTTGCGTCCGCGGCAGACGATGCCCTTGGAGTCGCAGAGGATCACGTCGCCGATGCCCGCGCGCTGGAGCAGTTCGCTGATGGCCGTGCCCGACGCGCCCGCGCCGCTGATGGCGCAGCGCACGTCGGCGATCTTCCGGCCGGTCTTCTTCAGGGCGCTGTACAGGCCCGCCAGCACGATGGTCGCCGTTCCGTGCTGGTCGTCGTGCATGACGGGGATCGCCAGGCGGCGGTCCAGCTCCCGCGTGATCGGGAAGCACTCCGGCGCCTTGACGTCCTCGATCTGGATGGCGCCGAACGTCGGGGCGATCTTCTCCACCACGAAGATGAACTCGTCGGGATCCTTGGTGTCCACGAGGATGGGCTCGGCCGAAATGCCCACGAACTCCCAGAAGATCGCGCTCTTGCCCTCCATGACGGGCATTCCGGGCACGCAGCCGATGTCGCCCAGGCCCAGGATGGCCGTGCCGTTGGTGACGATGGCGACCTTGTTGTGGATTCCGGTGTATTCGCGGGCGAGTTCCGGGTCGGCCTGGATTTTCTTGCAGACGCGCGCCACGCCCGGCGTGTAGACGATCCGCAGGTCGTTGTTGGAGCGGATGGGCGTGCGTCCGCGCATCTCGCAGGCGCCGCCGCGGTGGGTTTCCATGGCCAGGTCGATGGTCTCGAGGACTTGCAGTCCGGCGGCCTCGAGCGCGGCGCGGGCGGCGGCGAGCTGCTCGTCGCCCGTGACGAACAGCGTCAGCTCGTAGAGGAGCCCGTCGGACGCGACCTGGCAGCAGCGCGTGTCGCTGACGAACGCGCCGGCGCCCGCGACGGCGGGCAGCGCCTTGGCGGACAGGTCGGCCGGCTGGACGACCCGCACGCGGAGAGTGAAACCGAGAGGACGGCGAAGCCGGTCCTGCAATGCCTCTGACGTTGCCATGTTCTGACCTCTTTCCGCAAATTCGCGGACGACGTTCCTTGCCTTTTTGGCTTCCGCGCCGGAACCGGACGCGGAAACGGGAGATTATACCCGCCGGGCGGGAGGATGGAACCCCCTCGTTTTCCGCGCCGGGCGCGCTTGTGGAAGGGCAGATTCTGCCTGCCCGGGAACGCTGACGGATCGAGAAGGAGATTTCAGATTGCGGATTGTGGATTTCGGATTGAAGAGCCCGGGGCATGCGCCGTGACGTCACCCGTCTTTCAATCCGAAATCCAAAATCCAAAATCGTTTGTCAGGGGCGGGAGTAGATCCACAGGACGAGGGGCAGGACGACCGCGAGGTAGATCAGCGTGTTGGTGACGAACAGCACGGAGGCCTCGCGCGGTTTGAGGGAAAACATGTTGGCGATGGCGACGACGGTGACGGCCGCCGGCATGAAGCTTTCGAGGACGAGGACGTTCCGGCTGAGCCCCTCCAGCGGCCAGGGGGTCAGTCGCGTCAGCCAGGCCAGCAACACCGCCAGGCCGGCCGCGACGGCGAATCGCAGCAGGGCGTGCACGACGATCTGCCGGCGCAAGGCGGCCAGGAAGGAGAAATGCAGCCGCAGACCGATCGAGAAATACGCCAGCGCGATGACCAGGAACATCAGCACGTCCACAAGGTGCCAGTCGTCGACGGCGCGGGGGTAGGGCACTTCGGCGACCGACAGGAAGATGGCCACGATCGTCATGGGCAGTCCGATGGATCGCCAATCCAGGATGCTGCGGAGCAGCAGCCTGCCCAGCGAGCCGCCGACGGGATTCTCGGACCAGTGGCGGGCGATGGGATAGGCCGCCAGGACGATCATGGGATACCACATCAGGCCGTAGATTCCGGACAGTCCCAGGCCTTCCACGCCGAACAGGAGGTAGAGGACGAACCCCCCCATGGTGATTCCGGTGTTTCCGATGCCGGACGACAGCCCCAGCAGGGCGCGTTCGGAGCGGTCGACGGTGACGAACCGGGCGGCGGCGAACCCGACGGCGATCATGAGCATCACGTGCGCCCCGCCGAGAACCGGCAGCCAGAGGTCCGACGCGTGCAGGCGGATGCTCCAGACGCTCAGGAACCCGATGACGGAATACCCCACGGCGACCACGAACGTCATGAGCTTCTCGGCCAGGCGCTCGTCGGCGAGGTTCCGCCGGCGGGCCCAGTACCCCCCGGCCGACGCGACCAGGAGCAGCGCTGCCGTCAGGATGAATCGGAGAATCATGTCGGGCAATCCAAAGCGGGCCAAGGTACGTTGGCCGCGGCGCCGATGCAAGAGCGCACCCGGCATGGGCGTCGCGAAAACAGCCGCCCGGCGCAAATGGGGCTTGAAAATTTTTCCCCCATCGCTCATCATGAATCCTGGTGATGGCGGCGTAGCTCAGTTGGTTAGAGCGAGGGATTCATAAGCCCTAGGTCACTGGTTCGAGTCCAGTCGCCGCTAGTGTCGATTCCGGGCGCATCCGGGCGTTTGCCCGCCGGAAGCGGTTTTTTCTTGACGACTCCGGCGGGAAGCGACTATACAGGTCTGCACGTTCTGACTGACGTTTCTTTCGAATACGACACTGCAAGGAGATGACCCTATGTTGAGCCCGCTGGCAGAGACGGGTGGTTACTTTGTCTGGTGGCAGATTCCCCTGCTGCTCCTTCTGATCGTGGTGATTGTGTTCTACGTCATCTACCGCCGGAAGCAGATGTAATTCGAATCCCATCGGGGGCGCGCGGCAGGATTGCGCGCCCCCTTGTATTCCTCGCCTTCGGACGGCGAAGACGGCACGAAGAATCCCCCCGGTGGGAAGTATCTCCGGGGGTCTTTCGAGCGCCGACGGAACCGATGACGGTTCGGCGCGAAGGCGAGGACGTGGCACACGTTCGCCTTCCAGCATTTCTGCGACGAGCCTTCCGCACGGCGCGGAGCTCGCGGACCGTTTTTGTTTCACAGGAGCGACCCATGGTTACACAGGCCCGTCGTCAGGCGGACGCCCTCGCCGAATTGTTCCGTATTCTCGGAGAACCGACGCGCCTGCGCATCCTGATGGAGCTGGAGGAGGGGGAACGGAACGTCTCCGAACTCTGCAAGATTCTGCGGACCCCCCAACCGACCGTCTCGCATCATCTGGGCATCCTGCGGATGGGCGGACTGGTGGTCAATCGCCGCGACGGAAAGGAAATCTACTACTCCGTCGCCAACCTGGCGCGGGATCGGTCCGGACGGGCGCTGGCGGGACTGCTGCGACGCTCTGCCTGCCTGCGCCTCGGCTCGTTTGTCCTGGGCGTCGAACGAGAGTGACCATTTCGGATTGCGGATTGAGGAGCCCGAGGCTGCGCCGCGTCGTCAAGGGTCTTCCATTCCGCAATCCGCAATTCCTTCCCTACAGAACCGCCTCGCCGGTTTGGCGCCGGGATTCCCAACCATACTCCTTTCCTGCTCAGGGAGCGCGGGGGCTTTACATCCGGCGGGTGAGTCGACACAATGCCTCCCGGAAAGGCCCGCGCGATGGTGACTGCCCCGCCCAAATGTGTGTATGTCCTTCACGGAAGCGACCAGTTCCTCCTGGACGCGCATCGCAAGGAAATCATCGAAACCGTCATCGGCGACGCCGACCCGCAGGTCTGCGTCTCGACGCTGGACGGCACGGCGGAGCTGGCGGCCGTGCTCGACGAACTCCGCACGCTGCCGTTCCTGGCGAGCCGGCGCGTCGTGCTTGTCCGCGACGCCGACGCGTTCATCGGCGCCCACCGCGAGAAACTCGAGGACTACCTCAAGGCGCCGTCGGCTACCGGAACGCTGGTGCTGGTCGCCGGATCGTTCCCGAAGAACACGCGCCTCTACAAGGCCGTGGCGAAGGTCGGGGAGATTCGCGACTGCACGGCCGACCCGAAGCGCGACCTGGGACGGTTCCTCCAGTCGGCGGCGACGAAGCGGGGAAAGAAGATCGCCCCCGAAGCCGCCGAACTGATGATCGCCTGCAAGGGGGCCGACTTGGCCGCCCTCGACGCCGAAATGGAGAAGCTCTCGCTCTACGTGGGCCCGCGCGGGAACATCACGGCGGAAGACGTTTCCACGCTGGTGGTTTCGACGGCGGGACCGGCGGCCTTCGCCCTGACCAACGCCCTGACCGCCGGCGACGCAGCCGGCGCCCTGACCGCCCTGGACGGAATGCTGACGCAGCGCGGGGAGGAGTTCAAGACGCTGGGCATGATCGCCTGGCACCTGCGGAAGGTGCTCAAGGTCCGCCAGTTGCTGGACTCCGGCGCGCCGGGCCCGGAGGCGTGCAAGGCCGCCCGCGTGTTCTTCGACCAGCGCGGCTTCCTGGGGATGGTGCAGCGCCGCCCCCTGGCGAAGGTGGAGGAGGATTTCCGCCGCCTGATCCGCGCCGACCTGGGGATGAAGAGCGGACTGGACGCGACGACGGCGCTCCAGCAACTGGTCGTCGGGCTGTGCGGGTGAGTTACTCTGTCTGAAAACTCCGAATCCGGGGGTGCCACGGCTTGCTTGTCAAGCCGTGTTGCCGCAAGAACACTGCTTGCAAGCAAGCAGTGCCACCCTTGTTGGTACATCTGGCGAAGAGTTTTCAGACAGAGTCTAGAGCAATTGTTCGATCCGCGTCAGGTCCGTGTCGGACAGGCTCGCGACGACGCACTCGGCCTGGTTCAGCGCGTCGGCGGGGTAGCTACTGGCCACCGCGAGGCACTTCATGCCGGCTGCATGGGCCGCCTGGATGCCCCAAGGGGAGTCCTCGACTACGACGCATCGCTCGGGCGCGATCGCGCGCCCCGTCGCTTCGGCGAGTCGTCGGCGGGCCAGCAGGTAGCCCTCCGGGTCGGGCTTGCCCTTGGCGACGTCTTCGGCCGGGACGACCGTATCGAAGCAGTCCAGCACGCCGACGGCCCGGCTGGCCAGCTCGATCTCCGCGCGCAGCGCCCCGGAGCAGATCGCCAGCGGAACGCCCGCCCTGTGCGCGGCGCGGATGAGTTCCACCGCGCCGGGCAGCGCCCGGGCCGACTCGCCCAGCATCCGCTGGACAATGCGGGTCTTGGCCTCGATGAGGCGCGCAAGCCGCGGTTCGTCCAGGCGAATGCCCTGGTCGGAAGCGGCGGCGGAGAAACAATCGTGGTCGTCGTAGCCGAGATACTTCGTGTAATACGCCTCGCGGGTCAGCGCCACCCCGACGGTCTGGAGCCCCTGGCGGAAGCCCTCGAAGTGGATAGGCTCGGAATCGACGATCACGCCGTCAAAATCGAAGATCAACGCGTCCACGCGGGCTCCTTCGGGCTGGGGCAGTCGTGTCGGGGACGTTGTATCGCCCGCCGCGCCCGGACACAAGGGACTATTGCCGGGAAGGAAGCGGTTCGGACGGTTCGGGCAGCGTCACCTCGATGCGCGTGGCGCCGCGGCGCGACGAGAGCGCCAGCACCCCGCCGACGGACTCGGCCCGCTGGGTCATGGAGTTGAGCCCGAGCCCGGCGCCCGCGGCGCCGCGGGCGTCGAACCCCACGCCGTCGTCGGTGATGACGAGGCGCAGCATTCCGTCGGCGCGGTCGAACTCGACGGTGAGCTTCCGCGCCTCGCTGTGGCGCAGGGCGTTGGTGACGGCCTCCTGGGCAATCCGGAACAGCGAGATCTCGATGGCGGGGTCCAACCGGCGGGACTCCAGATCGGGTCCGCAGCGGAAGACCGTTTTGAGGCGCGGGCGGCACTCCTCCAGCAGCTGGCGCAGCGCCGCGGCCAGACCGAGCGATTCCAGCGTGGGGGGGGAACAGCCCGTGGCAGATGCCGCGGATCTCGTGGATCAGGTCGGTGCACTTGCGGGCGGCGGCGCCCAGCTGGGCGGCGGTCTTCAGCGGCAGGCAATCGGCCACCCCGTCCAGCACGGAGTTCATCGCCAGTTGGAGGACGATCAGTCCCTGGCCGACCGAGTCGTGCAGTTCGCGGGCGAGGCGCTGGCGCTCGTCGTCGCGCACCACGATGAGTTGGCGC
>JAKPKY010000008.1 GCA_029553505.1 Planctomycetota bacterium | reverse complement strand
ACCCGGCCTGTGAGCGGGCGATCGTCGTCGTGGGCGACCACCAGACGCTCGACGAAGTGCTGGGCCATTTCCCCGACGCGGCGCAGCGTTTCGGGCCCTGGCAGCCGTGGGGCAGCTACTACCGTGCGACGGTCTACCTCGCCCCGCGCCGCGAGAAGTAAGCGGTCACCCTCACGCACAGAACGCTTGAGGGTGGCACCCCGCCAGGTGCGGAGTCCCGCGCCGGCGGGACGAAACAACCACCCCGCGAGCCTACCCGCGGGCGACCTTGTTCTCGCGGAGGTATCGGTCGATGGAGGCCGCGGCCGTCTTCCCGTCGCCCATCGCCAGGATGACCGTCGCCCCGCCGCGGACGATGTCTCCGCCGGCGAAAACGCCGGGAATGCTCGTCATGCCGTTGGCGTCGATCTCGATGTTGCCCCACTTGTTGAGCTTCAGGTCGGGGCAGGTGGCCGTCAGCAGCGGATTGGCGCGGGTTCCGACGGCGACGACGATGATGTCGGCCGCCAGCTCGAACTCGCTGCCCGGAATCGGCACGGGGCGGCGCCGCCCCGACGCGTCGGGCGCGCCCAGCTCCATCCGCTGGAGGCGGACGGCGCGGACCCATCCGTCGTCGTTTCCGAGGATCTCCAGGGGCGCCAGCAGGAACATGAACTCGATGCCTTCCTCCTCGGCGTGCTTGATCTCCTCGGCGCGGGCGGGCATCTCGTCGCGCCCGCGGCGGTAGGCGAGGATCGCCCGCGTCGAGCCGAGGCGCTTGGCGGTGCGCACGGCGTCCATGGCCGTGTTTCCGCCGCCGAAGACCACCGCGATCGCCCCGCGCGCGATGGGCGTGCGACCTTCCGGCTTGTACGCGCCCATCAGGTTGACGCGCGTCAGGTACTCGTTGGCGGAATAGACGCCCTTGAGGTTCTCGCCCGGCACGTGCAGGAACACCGGCAAGCCCGCGCCGTTGGCGATGAAGCACGCGTCGAACTCCCGCAGGATCTCGGCGACGGTGAGCGTCTTTCCGACGATCACGTTGCACTCGATCTTCACGCCCAGCGCCTCGAGGTTGCTCACCTCGCGATCGACGATCGCCTTGGGCAGGCGGAACTCGGGAATTCCGTATCGCAGCACGCCGCCGGGCGCGTGGAGCGCCTCGAAGACGGTCACGTCGTGCCCGAGGCGCGCCAACTCGCCGGCGGCGGTCAGCCCGCCCGGGCCGCTGCCCACCACGGCGACGCGGAAGCCCGTCTTCGTCTTCGGCGCGCTCGGCGGCGCGAGGTTCTCGTCCGCCCAGTCGGCGACGAACCGCTCCAGCCAGCCTACCGCCACCGGCTCGCCCTTGAGCCCGCGGATGCACTTGGCCTCGCACTGCTTCTCCTGCGGGCAGACGCGACCGGTCGTCGCCGGAAGGGCGTTGTCGGCGCGGAGGATTTCCGCCGCCCCGCGCAGGTCGCCCGCGGCGATCCGCTCCAGGAACTCCGGAATCCGCACGCCCACCGGGCAGCCCTGCACGCACGGGCGGTTCTTGCACAGCAGGCAGCGCTTGGCTTCCTCGATGGCGGCAGCCTCGGCCAGGCCCAGGTTCACCTCGGAAAAGTTCCGCGCCCGTTTCTCGGCCGGCTGCTCCGGCATGTGCGTCCGCTCGATGGCCAGGCGCTCCTTCGCGGTCAGGGGCTTGTCGCTCATGGCCGGCCCTCCTTGCCCTTGCCGCGGGCGAGCTGCGCGTCCAGGCGGCAGTAGTCTTCCTTGTACGTGCCCTGCCGCGCGGCGAGTTCCGCGAAGTCCACCTCGTGCCCGTCGAACTCCGGGCCGTCCACGCAGGCGAACTTGATCTCCCCGCCCACCGTCACGCGGCAGCCCCCGCACATGCCCGTGCCGTCCACCATGATGGGGTTCAGGCTGACGATGGTCTTCACGCCGTAGGGGCGGGTCTGTTTGGCGATGGCCGCCATCATCGGCACCGGTCCGACCGCGTAGACCGCGGCGGGGCGGCGCGACGCGTCGGCGAGGATTTCGCCCAGGACGGCCGTCACGAACCCCTTCACGCCCAGCGAACCGTCCTCGGTGGTCACGAGCACTTCCCGGCTGAACGACGCCAGCTCGTCGCGCAGGATCACGTACGAGGCGCTGCGCCCGCCGATGAGGGTGACGACGTCGTTTCCCGCCTCGGCCAGCGCCTTGGCGAGGGGGAACAGCACGGCCGTGCCCACGCCCCCGCCCACGCAGACGACCTTGCCGAACTTTTCGATCTCGGTGGCCTTGCCCAGCGGGCCCGCCACGTCGCGCAGGTGCCCGCCCGCGGGCGTGGCGACGATGTCCTTCGTGCCTTGCCCGACGGCCTGGATGATCAGCGTGATGGTTCCGGCCTGCGCGTCGGCGTCGGCGATCGTCAGCGGAATGCGCTCGTGCTCCTCGCCCAGCCGGACGATGACGAACTGCCCGGGCTGACGGGCCTTGGCCACCCGCGGCGCCCGCACGACCATCCGGTGCACCTGCGGCGCCAGCGTCTCGTTGCGTAAAACCTCAAACATGCCTGTGGGCTCCTGAGATTGCGTCTGAAACCCTCATGATAGCAGAGGATTGCCCGTCCGCCCAAGCCGAAGGCGTGATTTGCGGGATTAGCAAATCTTATCAAAAGAAGAAGGCGCAAAACTCCCGCCTCGGTCGGGAGCCGCCCCCCGCGGGCCTACTGCGCCCCGCCGTATCCGTGGGGGTGATTGCGGTGCCACTGCCAGGCGTGCGCGACGATCTCCTTGAGGTAGGGGAACTTCGGCTGCCACGACAGCTCGTTGACCGCGCGGGTGCTGGAGGCGACCAGCCGGTCGGGATCGCCCGGGCGGCGCGGCGCGACGCGCGCGGGGATGTCGAAATCGGTCACCTCGCAGCAGGTCTCGATCACCTGGCGGACGCTGAATCCCTCGCCGTTGCCCAGGTTGTAGACCTTGACGCGCCCGGGCTCGATGGCGCCGACCGCCAGGATGTGCGCGTCGGCCAGGTCGCACACGTGAATGTAATCGCGGATGCACGTGCCGTCCGGCGTGTCGTAATCGTCGCCGAAAATCTTGATCTCCTTCCGCTGGCCCAGCGGAACCTGCAGGACCAGCGGAATCAGGTGCGTCTCCGGGTTGTGCGCCTCGCCGATGTCCCCGGCCGGGTGCGCCCCGACCACGTTGAAGTACCGCAGCGCCACGAACCCCAGGCCGTAGGCCGTCGCGTACGCCTGCATCATGTATTCCACGCACAGCTTGCTCGCGCCGTACGGGTTGATGGGCGCCAGGCGGTCGGTCTCCTCGATCGGAACGCGGTCGGGCTTTCCGTAGACGGCTGCCGTCGAACTGAACACCATCTTCTTGACGCCGCAGTCCCGCATCGCGTCCAGCAGCGTCAGCCCGATGACCGTGTTGTTGTGGAAATACTTGTCGGGCATTCCGACCGACTCGCCGGCCTCGATGAACGCGGCGAAGTGGATGACCGCCTCGATCTGATTCTCCGTCATTGCCTGGCGCAGGGCGGCGCCGTCGGACACGTCGGCCTGGACGAACTTCAGCCCGCGGACGGCTTCGGCGTGGCCCTTGACGAGGCTGTCGTAGACGACCGGGGTGTGCCCCGCGCCCTTCAGCGCCCGCGCCACGTGCGACCCGATGTATCCGGCCCCGCCGGTCAGCAGTACGTTCATGAGGCGTCTCCTGTGTGCAGTAGGGTGATTATAGGCTCCCGCCCCGGCCGTTGCAATTGCCCCGCCCCGGCGGGAGAATGACGCCAGACATCCTTCGTGGAACTCCTATGGGGAGACGGAACATGCCGAAGCGATGGTTTGGTGCGATTGTGCTTGTCGCGGGGCTTGGGGTTTTGACGGCGGGAGAACCCGCCACGCAGCCGGCGAAGGTGAAGATCACCATTTCTCGCGAGACGACGTATCTCCTCGGGCCGGTCGCAAAAGATGGAACCATCCATTACATGACCGCGCTCAATGAGCGTTTCCGACAGGGGATCACGCGGGAGAACAATGCCGCCGTCCTGCTGATGCAGGCTTTCGGGCCGGCGTATGTCAATGAGGCCGTGTTGCGCAAGACGCTGGACGAGCTGGGGATTGCCGAGCTGCCCGCCGAGGGGAAGTACTTCCTTGACTTCATAGGTTTTGAAAGAGAGTTTTCGCAAAGCGCCCGTCAATCGGACGATTCGCGGAATTTGACTGACCTGCGAAGCAAGGCCATGGCAGGCCCCTGGAAGCCGGGGGATTATCCGGAAATTGCCGCCTGGCTGGAGAAAAATACCGAGTCTCTGGCTCTGATCGTCGCAGCGTCGAAGCGCTCCCGCTACTACATGCCACTCGTCTCCGCGAGTGATCCTCCGCGCATGCACGATTTTGCCTTGCCGCGATTGTCCCTTTTACGCGACGCCTCTCGCGCGCTGATGGCCCGTGCGATGCGCAAAGCGGGCGCGGGCGACATGGAGGGCGCCGCCGCCGACCTGCTGGCGGTGCATCGTCTGGCACGACTGACGGGGGGCAATCCCTTGCTCATTGAACGCCTGGTGGCGGTCGCCATGGAATCCCTCGCCTGCAAGGCGGATCAAGCCTTGGCGATTCGGGGAAAATGGACCGCCGTCCAGGCCCGCAACATGCTGAAGGAACTGGAGGGGTTGAAACCCGTGGCGGACATGGCCGAGGCCATCGACATCGGAGAGCGGTGCTTCTTGTTGGACTGCCTGATGTTGTGTGCCCGCGAAGGTTTCGGACGCCTCGCCGCGATTGGCGTGGACGGCGCGAAAGAACTGGAATCCCTGGACGCGCGGCAACTGGACTGGGATCTGATCCTCAGGCAGTTCAATTCCTGGTACGACCGCATCGTGAAAGCCGGCCGATGCCCGACCCATTCCCAGCGCCAGGCTGAATTGGAGCAGGTGGACAAGGATTTTCGAGCCTTCAGTCAGGACTTCACGGCGAAATTGCTGGAAAAGTATTCATCGCCCGAGCAAATGATTTCCTGGGCCGGCAAGGCGATCGCTGACGGGAAGGATTCGACCCGTCGCGAGGTGTCGCAGACAATCGGCAATCTGTTGCTCACGGTCCTTATGCCGTCGCTGAAAAGGGGATTTGTGATGTATGACCGGGGAACGACTCAAATGGACCTGGCCCGGCTTGCCGTGGCGCTGGCTGCGTACAAGGCGGAGAAGGGAACATACCCGGAACGGCTGGCGGAGCTGTCGCCGGGATTGCTCAAACAGGTGCCGAAGGATCGCTTCAACGACAAGGATCTCGTCTACAAGCGCGAAGGCAAAGGATATCTGCTTTACAGTGTGAGCGAGAATCTCACGGACGATGGCGGCAAGGATGATCCCAACGAAGGCGATATCGTCGTCCGGGCGGAATAAACGCGGTAAAAGTCTCGCACCGCCGGCTGGGACGCGACGATAAAATGGGTGTGACAAACAGGTTGTTCCGGCGCGCGCCGGGAGGAGAAAAACTTCTCCCCGGGTGTGCTGCTGCGCGCGGAGAAGAGCAGTCCACGAATTCCACGAAAAGGAAACAGCAAAGAAACAGGTCCACGGATTACACAGATTCCACGGAGAAGAAACAGCAAAGAGAAAAGAAGTCCACGAATTGCACGAATTTCACGAAAAGGAAACAGCGAAGAAACGAGTCCACAGATTGCACGGATTTCCAGAGGGCAATAGGGTTTGAGGATGTTTGATCGGATCGCACAGAACCGGCAGTTGGTGGCGGCTGGCAAGGCCTTGAGCCCCGGCGGGGCGGTGCAGGTCTCGGGCGTGTGGGGCTCGGCCGGGGCGCTGGTGGCGGCAGCGCTGGGGCGGATCGCGCGCCGGCCGGTGCTGCTGCTGACCGTCCACCTCGACGAGGCCGATGACGCCGCCGACGACATCGAGGTGCTCACGGGCGCGCCCGCGACGCTCTTTCCCGCGTGGGAAGTGGACATCGGCACCGAGCATGTCAACGACGAGATCGCCGGCGAGCGCCTGCGCATCTGCAACCTGCTGGCCGGGGGTGCGGGCTCGCGCGAAAACGGGGACCCGTCGCCGGGCGTCCTCGTCGCGCCGGTGATGGCGTTGCTCCAGCCGGTGCCGACGGCCGAGGCCTTGGCTGCGGGGCGGCTGTCCCTGCGCGGCGGCGACGAGATGCCCGTCGAGACGCTCTTCCAGTGGCTGGTGGCCGGCGGGTTCGAGCACGTCGAGCAGGTGGACCAGCAGGGCGAGTTCGCCCACCGCGGCGGAATCGTGGACATCTTCCCGATGGGATCCGCCCAGGCCGTGCGCGTGGAATTCTTCGGCGACCGGGTCGAATCGGTCCGCCTGTTCGACCTGGACACGCAGCGGAGCACGCGGACGGTGGACTGCTTCGACCTGACCGTCGCGGCGGCGGCCCTCCAGGCCGACCCCGCCCGCAGCACCAGCCTGCTGGACTACCTGCCCGCCGAAACCGTCGTCTGCATGGTCGAGCCGGCCGAGGTGCGCGAACTCGCCGGCGAGCTGTTCCGCCGCCTGGAAGAAACCCGCGCCGCCGACTCGCTGCGCCTGCTGGACCCCGAGGGCGTCTTCGCCGCGATGGGGCGGTTCGCGCAGGGGCAGCTGTTCACGTTTTCGCCGCGCCGGCAGGGGCGGACGTTCGACCTGGGCGTCCGGTCGCTCCAGCGGGTGAGCCTCAACACGCACGAGGCGCTGGAGGAACTGGGCGAACTGGCGGCGACGGCGGAGGTGCGCGTCTACTGCGAGAACCCGGCCGAGGAGGCCCGCTTCCGCGAACTGCTGAACGCGTCGCACCCCGCGCTGGCGGCGCGGGCGCGGACCGCCGTCGGGCACGTCCACGCGGGCTTCTACTGGCCCGACGAGAAGCTCGTCGTCGTCGGCCATCACGAAATCTTCCACCGCTACGCGAAGGTGCGCCGCATCCGCCGCCTGCGGACCGGCCGGCCCATCGAGACGCTCCTGGACCTCGCCGAGGGCGATTACGTGGTGCACGTGGCGCACGGCATCGCCAAGTTCGAGGGCCTACGGACCCTCGAGCGCGAGGGGAAGAAGGAGGAGTACCTCCGCCTGCGGTTCGCGTCCAGCGCGGTGCTGCACGTTCCCGCCAGCCGGATTCACCTCGTGCAGAAATACATCGGCGCGGGGCGGCAGCGGCCGAGCCTCTCGCACCTGGGGGGCACGGCCTGGAACCGCCAGAAGGACCGGGCGGCCGAGGCGGTCAAGGACCTGGCGGCCGAACTGCTCCGCGTGCAGGCCGTCCGCCGCGCCACGCCCGGAGTGAGCTACCCGTCCGGCACGGAGATGCAGCGGCGCTTCTCCGACGAGTTCGTCTACACCGAGACGGAGGACCAGCTCGCCGCGATGGGGCA
>JAKPKY010000257.1 GCA_029553505.1 Planctomycetota bacterium | reverse complement strand
GTCCGTCCGAAACAGCGGTCCCGGCGAAGCCCGTCGTGGCGGAGGGAGCGGCGCCATGAAGCGGCCCTTCTTCCGGCGACTTGCGCTGGCGGTTGTGTGCTTGGCGGTCGGGGCGGTCCGCGCCGAGCCGCCGCTCACCGTGGCAGTGCTGAATTTCGCGCAGACCGCGGAAGGGCCGGCGGCCGCCGCGCACGCCTGGATGCGCAAGGGGCTGGCCGACCTGCTGATCAACGATCTGGCCACGGTTCCGGCGCTGCGCATCCTGACGCGCGAGCACATGCAGATGCTGCTGCAGGAGGCGGGGTTGCAGGATAACCTGCTGGCCGGCACGCCCGACGACGAGGCCGAGAAGAGGCGGTGCTACTTCGCCGTCGACCGTGTCCTGTTCGGCTTTTTCTCGGTTGACCGCGGCACGCTCGTCCTGCGGGTCAACGTGATCCGCCAAGAGGATGGCCAGGTGATCGCCCGCTTCAGCGAGGAGTCGCCGGTTGGCGACGTGCTCAAAGCCGAAAAGGCGTTGGCGCGCAAACTGCTCGCGTACTTCGCCGGAAAGACCGTCGCCGAGGCGGAGGCGTGGCCGCTGCCGCAGTGGACCGATTCGACCGACGCCACGCAACGACTTTACGAAGGCGTCGATCTCTTCGATGGCGGCGACTACCTGCACGCTTGGTACGCCTTCCGCCAGGCGGCGCGCATCGACCCGGATTTCGCCGACGCGCACTACTGGGCGGCGCGGATGCACTACTACCGCACCGACTACGCGCACGCCCGGCCCGACTACGAGCGTTTTGTCCGGCGCTTCCCGGAGCACGCGCGTGTGGGCGACGCGGTCATGGAACTGATCCACAGCGCCGAGCGCCTCTCCGACTCGCCCGAAGAGATGCTGGCGCTGTACCAGACATTCCAGGAGCGAGCCTGGCAGGGTGTCCAGGTCTACAACCAGGCCGACCATCTCTCGCGCTCCCCGCTCTCCGACTGGATGACCAAGCGCGAGCAGGGGGCGCTGGCCTTCCTAGGCCGCTACGAGGATGCCTATCGGGCGCTGCTGCTCGATTTGAGCGTCAACACCTCGACCAACGCCGCGGATCGCGCCTGGCAGACGCAGGCGAAGGACCTGCTGGCCGGTCTGGCGACGCTCTCCGAGGACTCTGGCGGACCGCGCCTGATGTCCGACGCCACACCCTACAAGGATCTCCCGCTCACCCTCGACACCCCGTGGTTCAAGGAGGATCTCGCCCCGTGGAACCTCAAGGGCTTCCGCTATGTGTGGGGCGAGAACTACCGCGTCCTGGCGCCGCCAGGCTACCGTTTCAAATCGCTGAGGGCCGAAATCTGGCGCACCAACGACCCCACCTGCACCAGCGTCTGCCGACTCTCGATCCGGCGCTACCGCTATGTCGACATCCACTCCTGCTGGACCTCCGACAAGGATCAGACGCCGGGCAAGCGCTATCTCTTCGACGTCGCCCTGCCGGTCAACTGCGCTTGGTTCCTCCTGCGTCCGGAGTTCGACGGCCGCAGCGGCAACCCCCGCAACCTGCACGTGGAGGGGCACGGCGCCCGTTTCGATGCCTGGCGCATTGACGCCGAATTCGAGCCGCTGCCGCAGCAGCCGGGCGGCGTCGAAGTGCGCGTGCACAACGCGATGGAATTCAACGCCGCGGTCGATGGCGCCTACGCGCGCTGCCGCAACGGCGTCATCGGCAACCTCGCCCCAGGGGTCCACACGCTGCGGATCAGCGACATGTACAACCGCAAAAAGTGGGGCTACGAGCCGCTGGAAACCACCTTCGAGGTGCGCCCCGGAAAGGTTGCCCGGCTCGACCTCGATCTCTCCTTCAGTGACAAGTCGCGCCAGGCGGGGTGGACCGATCCGGTCGGCGTGGCCTGCGACTATCCGACCTACAAGCACAGTCCGCGCCGCTTGCAGAACTGGCGCGATGGCGCGCCCTCCTTCGCCGCCTGCCGCGCCACCGGCCGGCGTGCCGTCGTCTGGTCGCATCTCGACGACCTCTGGCTGTCCACCAGCACCAATGGCGTCGACTGGTCGCCGCCGCTCAACCTGCCAGCTCCCGTCAACTCCGCCCACGTCGAGCTGAACCCCCGGCTGCTGGCGACCGAATCGGGGCGCTTTGCCCTGCTCTTTCTCTCCGACCGCGGCCTGCAGCGGTCGCTGAGCGCCTACATCTGCACCTCGGACGACCTGCGCCACTGGAGGCGTCCCGCAGTGGTCAGCGCCGAGCATCACATTGACCTGAGCCTGCTGCAGGCGCGGAACGGTCCGGCGGTGCTGATGAGCGTCCCGGCGCTCAAGGACGCCACCTGCTTCGAATGGCGCACCAGCGACGATCTGGTCACGTGGTCCGCCCCCCAACGCATTCCCGTCGCCTCGCGGCCGAAGTGCATGGGGCTGACGCAGGACGCGGCTGGTCTTTTCCATCTCGTGTGGCTGGGGGAGATCGAGGGCAGGGGGGGAACGTATCATGTCCGCGCCACCCTCATCCATCACATGACCTCGTGCGACCTGATCCACTGGAACCGTCCCACCCTGATTCCCTGTGAAACCCCGCACGTGATCAATGTCGCGCCCGTTGTCTTCGAGAACCGCCTGTGGTGCGCCATCGGGACGGTGGACGAACAGTACAGCGGGCAAGCCCGGCTCGCGCTGTACGCCCGCGACCTGCGCGACGCCGGCGC
>JAKPKY010000256.1 GCA_029553505.1 Planctomycetota bacterium | reverse complement strand
ATCCGCTTTCTCGACTGGCCCTACTACGCCCGCATGGAAAAGCTGCTGCTTCGCCTGTTCCACCAGCACAGCGAGGCGGACGTGTCGATCCTTCTGGACTGTTCGGCCTCGATGGCGCCTGGTGGGGCGGGCGGGAAGTTCGACTACGCGAGGCGGGCGGCGGCAGCGCTGGCCTACGTCGCCATGGGCGGGCTGGAGCGCGTCTGGATCTTCCCTTTCTCCGACACTTTGGGCGAGCCGCTCCGCACCGGGCGCAATCGCGGGCAGATTGTCGAGGTGCTGGAGTTTCTCTCCGTTGTTCGCCCGGCCGGGCGGACAGCCCTGCGTCCGTGCGCGGACCGGTTCGTGAGCGCCTTGAGCGGCGAAGCGCGCAGGCCCGGGCCCGTCCTGCTCCTGGGCGACCTGCTGGACTGCGGCGACGAACTGTCCGACTCGCTGGCCAGGCTGCGACTCGCCGGTTGCGACGTGACAGTGCTCCACGTGTTTTCCCCGCACGACGCCGCCCCGCGGCTGGCCGGTCCGGTCCTGCTCCGCCACGCCGAGCAGGATGCCCAGTTGAGCATCCAGGCCACCGAGAACGTGCTGAAAGCCTATCGCACCGCGTGGAAGGCGTTCGCAACCGCCTGCGAGCACGTCTGCCTGGCGCGAGGCGCGACGTATGTGGCCGCGCCCACCGATGTCCCACTGGAGCAACTCATCCTCCACGCCATGCGCCGCGCGGGAGTGTTGGGCGAGTGACGCGCCGAGGCCGGCACTTGCCAGGCGGAATGATGGGTGGCACTGCTTGCTCGCAAGCAGTGTTCCTGCGGCTGCACGGCTTGACAAGCAAGCCGTGGCACCCCCGGGACGCAGATGCCGACACTTGCCAGGCAGGGCGGAGGGCGGGTAATCTGCCTCAATCCGGGCCGTAAAAATATTTTCCGGATTTCTGTTGCGGATACCCTAACAAGTGCCGTACTTTATTGCGTCGGCCGTTCCGACGATGGAAATGGCCGCTTCCGGCGGGGTTCCGCCGGGCGACAGGAAAGACACTTCGATTCGAGGAGACCGAATATGGCGAAGTCAGGGAAGACGGCGAGCAAGGCGAGCGTTGCGGCTGCGGACAACCGGCGCGAGCAGGCGCTGGATGCGGCCTTGAAGCAGATCGAGAAGAACTTCGGCGCCGGGAGCATCATGAAACTCGCGGGCGAAGATCTCCAGGGCGTGCCGGGCATCTCGACCGGGGCGCTGAGCCTGGACATTGCCCTGGGCGGTCGCGGAATGCCGCGCGGGCGCGTCTGCGAGCTGTTCGGCCCGGAAGGCTCGGGCAAGACAACCGTCGCGCTGCACGTGATCGCCAGCGCGCAGAAGGAGGGTGGGGTGGCGGCGTTCATCGACGCCGAGCATGCCTTAGACCCCACTTGGGCGCGCCGACTGGGCGTGAACCTGGAGAATCTCCTCGTCAGCCAGCCCGACACCGGCGAGCAGGCGCTGGAAATCTGCGAGATGCTGGTCCGGTCCAACGCGGTGGACGTGGTGGTGGTGGACTCGGTGGCCGCCCTGATTCCCCGCGCGGAGATCGAGGGCGAGATGGGCGACCAGCACGTGGGCCTCCAGGCGCGCCTCATGAGCCAGGCCATGCGCAAGCTCACCGGCGCCATCGCCAAGAGCCGCACCTGCGTGATCTTCATCAACCAGATCCGCATGAAGATCGGCGTGATGTTCGGCAATCCGGAGACGACGCCCGGCGGAAACGCGTTGAAGTTCTACAGTTCCGTCCGCATCGACGTGCGGCGGGTCAGCACGATCAAGGAAGGCGACGTCGCCGTGGGCAACCACGTGCGGGCGCGCGTCGTGAAGAACAAGGTCGCCCCGCCGTTCCGCACCGGCGAGTTCGACATCATGTTCAACAGCGGAGTCAGCGCCGAGGGCGACCTGGTGGACCTGGCCTGCAATCACGGGGTGGTGGACAAACAGGGCGCCTGGTTGAGCTATGGCGACGTGCGCCTCGGGCAGGGGCGTGCGAACGCCATCACGTTCCTCAAGGAAAACCCCGATCTGATCGCGGAAATTCGCGCCAAAGTGCTGGAAAAGGCTTTGGAATCGCCCCTGAGCACGGGCGGTGCGGAAGAATAAGAATCCGCTTCCGGGTCCGGGGGGGCTCCGGGGCGGCAGACGTCACAGTTTCTGGTCGGCCATGAGCATCCGCACTTCGTCGGCGGTGGGCATGGCTGCCTGGGCGCCGAATTTGGTGCAGGCGAGCGCCCCGGCCGCATTGGCGAAACGCGCGGCGGAGTGCAGATCCTCGTCGCGCGCCAACGCGACGGCCAGCGCCGCGGTGAAGGCGTCACCGGCGGCCGTCGTGTCCACCACGTTCACCTTGTAGGACGGCACACGGTAGAAGTGTCCGTCGTTGGTCACCACCAGCGAGCCTCGCGCGCCGAGTTTGAGCACGGCGGCCTTGGCGCCGCGCGCGATCAGGTCCATCGCGACGATCTTGTCCACGCGCTCCTCGCCGGCCTTGGTGCCCGTCAGGATTTCCGCCTCCGAGACGTTCGGGCTGAGGATGTCCACGGCGCACAGTGTGTCATTGAGCTGCGTGGTGGCTGGCGCGGGGTCGAGAACGATGCGGCATCCGTTCCGCCGGGCCAGGTCGCACGCGGCGCGGACCGTCGGCAGCGGCAGCTCCAGTTGCAGCACGACGATGGCCGCCCGCGCGAACGCCTCCTCGCGGCAGAACAGGTCGTCCGGCGACAGGCGGTAATTCGCGCCGCTGGCGACCACGATGGAATTCTCTCCGCGGGAATCGACGACAATCATCGCCACGCCGGTGGGGACATTCTTCGTGGTCAGCACGTTCGAGCAGTCGATGTTTTCGGCGGTCAGCGCGGCCGCCAGCGTCCGCCCGAACTCGTCATCCCCGACGCGTCCGATCATGGCGCATTGTCCACCCAGCCGGGCCGCCGCCACCGCCTGATTGGCGCCCTTGCCGCCGGGGTTCGTCACAAACCCGTCGCCCAGGACCGTCTCGCCCGGCGCGGGCATGTGCGGGCTGCGCACCACCAGGTCCATGTTGATCGAGCCGACGACGAGAATGCTCTGCCTGTTCATTCCGCACTCCTTGGGACGCAACTCCGCGTCACGCCGACATGATAACGCCCGGCGGCATGCGGGCAAGTGTTTGATTTGTCGGACGATGCGCTGCGAATCCCCGCCAGTCATCCGGGGGGTGTCGCCGCGTCTTCGTCCGCCTCGCCGGGATGGTTCGCTGTCTGTGGCGAACTGGGGCCGGATTCCTCAACGCGAATCTGCTGCTGCCTGCGATTCCACTTGAAGATGCCCCAGGGCAAGGCCAACGCCCAGAACAGCCAGAGAAAGTGCCGCCAGGGATTGGGAATGAGAAAGATCGCCGCCAGGAACGCCGCGCCGACGATCCAGAGCGCGACGCTGGCCCGGATGACGAAGGCGCGTTCCCGCGGGCTCTGCGTGTGGCGGATGCTGAAGAACGTGCCCAGCACGCCGCCCATCAGCCCCAGCGCGGCGCCGGTGATGCCGCCGATCCAACCGCCCAACTCGCCGCTGTTCATGCCGTTGCCTCCCCGCTGGATGCGAAACTTCCTGGAGAGTCGATTCACGCCTCGCGCTGGGCGGGAATCACGCCCAGATCAGATCGTCGCCGCCCTTGCGGACCTTTCCGAGGACCCAGCAGCGCTCCCCGTGGCGGCGCAAGCGGCTCATGATCGACTGCGCGAACGCCGGCGC
>JAKPKY010000092.1 GCA_029553505.1 Planctomycetota bacterium | reverse complement strand
CCGCTCGATCCCCATGGGGATGAGCATCCCCGTGGCGATTCCGATCAGCCCGCCCGCCGTCGTCAGCGAGACCGCCTCCACGAGGAACTGCGCGATGATGTCGCGCCGCTTGGCCCCCAGCGCCCGTCGGATGCCGATCTCCCGCGTCCGCTCGGTCACGCTGGCGAGCATGATGTTCATGATCCCGATTCCGCCCACCAGCAGCGACACCGACGCGATCGCCAGGAACATGATGTTCCACAGGCGGCGCTGCTTCTGGCGCTGCTCCAGCAACTCCAGCGGCACGGTGACCTCGAAGTCCGGCTGGTCGTGGTAGCGCCCCAGCAGGCTGCGGGCGATGGCCGCCCCGTCCAGCACCTGCTTCTCCCCTTCCATCTGGAGGATGACCTGGTGGACGTCCACCTTCTCCATCCGCGAGCCGCCCTGGCCCCACATGACCTCGTATTCCCCGAACCGCGTGCGGTCGGTCGAGATCGGAATGATCACGCAATTGTCCACGTCGATGTCCTGCCCGCTGAGGGAACTGGGCAGCTGCGACAGCACGCCGACGACGACGAACGGCTCGCCCGCCAGCCGGAACGCCTCCCCCAGCGGGTCCAGGTAGCCGAACAGGCGTCGCGCCAGGCTCCGCGTGATGACGCAGTACGGCTTGGACAGCAGCACGTCGGCCGCCGTCAGGAACCGCCCGGCGACCACGTCGGTGCGGGCGGCCTGCGCGTAGGTCGGCTCGGTCCCCAGCACCGTCACGGAGAGGTTCCGTCCCAGGTAGTGCGCGTATTTCTGCGTCTTGTGCACGGAGACGCACCGCATCACGCCGGGAATGTTGTCCCGCAGGCGGGCGACGTCCCGGTGGGTCACGCCGTAGACGGAGGCGCCGCGTCCCTCGGCCGTCGCCTTCGACTCCTGGTTGGGCGGCTCGATGGACCGGATGAGGATGTTGTCGCTGCCCAGCTCACGGAGCGCCCGTTCCGACTCCAGCGCCGCCCCCTCGTTGATCGAGAGCATCGCGATGACGCTGAAGACGCCGAAGATGATCCCCAGCGAGGTCAGCACGCTCCGGCCCTTGTGGACCAGGATGCTGTGCAGCCCCAGGCGGACGAGGTCCATCACCTTGTGCGAGGCCTTCATTCCGGAGGCCCTTTCGCCAGCAGGTGGTTTTCCGACTCGACCTGCCCGTCCCGCAGCATCACGATCCGCTGGGCGCGCCCGGCCACGCTGTCCTCGTGCGTGACCATGATGATCGTCCGCCCGCGGGTGTGCAGTTCGTCAAACAGGTCGAGAATGTCCTCGGTCGTGTGCGAGTCGAGGTTTCCGGTGGGCTCGTCGGCCAGCAGCACCAGCGGATCGTTGGCCAGCGCCCGGGCAATCGCCACGCGCTGCCGTTGCCCGCCCGACAGTTCCGTGGGGCGGTGCTCCATGCGGTCGCCCAGGCCCACGAGCTGGGCGAGCTCGCGGCTGCGGGGATGCCGGTCGTGACGCGGAATGCCCTGGTAGAACAGCGGAATCTCGATGTTCTCCACCACCGTCAGGGCGGGAATGAGGTTGAAGCTCTGGAACACGAACCCAATGTGCGTCCCTCGGACCTCGGAGAGCTGGTTGTCGTTCATGCCCGAGACGTCTTCGCCGCCCAGGTGGTACTGTCCGCGCGTGGGACGGTCCAGGCAGCCCAGCAGGTTCAACAGCGTGCTCTTGCCCGAACCGCTGCGTCCCATGATGGCGACGTATTCCCCGCGGCGGATCGTCAGGTTCACGCCGCGCAGCGCGGGAACGCCCTCGGGCCCGACCGAGTAGATCTTCCAGACATCCCGGAATGCGACCAGTTCCTCGCCCACGTCGCGCCTCTCGTCCCTTCCGCCGTCAGGAGCCGTTGCCGTTCGCCGCCGGCCGCGACTTGTTTTTTCCGCCCTGGCCGTTCTTCCCCGAGCCCTTGCGGACGGCGTCCACCGGCGCGCCGAGCAGCACCTCGTCGCCCTCCTTCAAGCCCTCGACGATCTGCACGCGCGTGTCGCTCATCCGCCCGACCTTCACCGCAACCCGCTCCGCCTTGCCCCAGCCGCGGCGGTAGCAGTACGTCTTTTCCTGCTCGGTGAACACGCACGCCACCGGAACCGACAGCACGTTTTCCAGGCGGGCCAGCATCATTTCCACGTTCGCGGTCATGCCCGGTTTGAGCCCGTCCGTGGAGTCGTCGAACGCGACGGTCACGTTGTAGATCTTCACCCCCGGGTTCAGCCAGCGATTCTGGCTGTCGGGGAGCGGGGCCACCTTGTCGATGTGCCCCTTCAGCGCCATCCGCTGCTTGGCGTCCAGGCGGATGACCACCGGAACGCCGGGTTTGACCTGGTCCACGAGCGCCTCATACACCTTCGTGCTGACCTGGAGCGACGACATGTCCGGGATCATCATCAATCGCTGGTTCGGGTTGATCTTCTCGCCCACCATCACCACCACGTCGGTTCCGCCGCGGCGCCCGCGCCCGGTGTCGTAGACCACCAGGCCGGACTTTTCCGCCTTCACGACGAGCTTGGCGGCCTGCTCTTCCAGCTCCTTCAGGGTCGTTCGGCGCGTCTCCAGCGTTTCCTTCTTCGCCTTTTCGGTGGCCTCGGCCTTGCGGATTTCCTTCTCGGCCTCCAGGGAGGCCCGCTTGTCGTTGACCTGCGCGTCTTCCAGCGCCAGCGCCAGTTTCCGCTGCTTGCGGGGATGGTCGTACTTGACCAGCATGTCCCGCTCGGAGATGGCCTTCGCCAGCGAGTTCTTCAGGCGGTCCACCGAGAGTTGGTCCGCCTCGATCTCGTTCTTGCTGTACGGGCTGTTGAGGTCCGGGTCCTGGTTGACCTGGAGCTTGAAGTTCAGTTTTTCCTCGGCCAGCGCCAGGTCCCGCTTGGCCATGTCGATGGCCGATTTCGCCTCGCCCTGGAGGACGGGCCATTCGCCTTCCTCGTAGCGCTTCAGGTCGGCCTCGGCGTCGATGACGTCCTGCCGGGCCTTGTTGACCTGAATCCGCATCTCCTCCTTCTTCAGGTCCAGGTTCTCCTTCGCCTCGAGGTGTTCCGCTTCCGCCTCGGTCAGCTTGAGCTTTTCCTGGGTGATGGCTTCCATGAGTTCCTTGCACTCGAACTCGATGATGACGTCGCCTTCCTTGACCAGCGTGCCCTCGGGGACGACCTTCTTGATGATGACCGGCCAGGTCAGCTCGTTGGAGATGATGCGTTTCCGTTCCGCCTCGACTTCGCCGCCCTCGGTCACGGAGATCAGCAGCGGTCCGCGGAGCACCCGGACGGTCGGCACTTCGCCGTCCGTCGCCTCCGGCGGGTCGCGCAGCGCCAGCCAGAGGATCACGCCGAGCGCCAGGACCGCCGCGCCGGCTGCGATCAGGACGATCTGTCGCTTCTGTTTCGTCATCTGCGGGGTTCTCCTGCCGTCTGCGCGGCCTGCGTCTGCGGGTATCGCTTCTCGATCCGCTCGAACGTCCGGGGCGCGGCCCGCTCCACGATCCGTCCGGCCGGGTCCACGTCGATCATCCCCAGCTGCGCCAGGAACTCCAGGCGCGTGGTCGTGTAGCTCACCAGGGCGCTGGTCAGACCGTTCTGCGCGGAGCGAAGGGCCTCTTCGGCTTCCAGCACGTCACGGGCCGACGCCTCCCCCGCCATCTGCTGCAACGAAGCCAGCTTTCGCCGGCGCTTCGCGATCACCACGTTCTGCTGCTGGATCTCGTAGCTCCGCTGGTTGCGGACCAGGGCCCGGTACGATTGTCGCACGTCCAGGCGCACCTGGTCGGCGAACTCCGCGTAATCCCGGATGGCTTTCTCCAGGGCGATCATCGCCCGGCGGTAGGCGTCGCGGTTGGCGGTCTGGTCGAGGTCGTACTGGAACTCGGCCCCCGCCGTTCGCGTGTGGTCGTGGAACCGCACCCGCGCGAACTTGTGCGGGTCGGTGCCCGGCGCGCTGGCGCCCAGGGTGACGTCCAGCTGCGGAAGGAAATTGTTCGCCGCGATCTCCAGGTCGCGCCGCGCGTCGCGGACCTTGGCCCGCTCGGTCAGCACGTCCGGACGAACCGACATGGCCACCCGCATCGCCTCCTCTTCCTCAAACGGAAGCGGGCGCGGGCCCGCGTCGCCCAGCGATTTCAGCGCGCCGGGATAATCCAGCACCACCTGCGCCTCCACCGGCAGGCCCAGCGCCAGCTTGAACCCGTCCACCGCGTCCTGGTAGCCCTGCGTGTCCTGCTCCAGGCGCACCCGCGCGTCCAGCAGGTTCTGCTCGGCCTGGTCTTCCTCGATCGGCGAACGCTCCCCGCCCTTGACCAACACCCGCGTCAGCGCGAGCGTCTGCTCCAGGCGCTTGATGTTCTCCCGCTCGTTTTCGAGCTGGTCGCGCTGGCGGAGCACCTCGTAGTACCGGCGGAAGACGTCTGTCGCGAACGTCTGCGTGAAGCGGTCATAGTCGAAGATCGAGAAGAGGAAATCCCGCTCGCGCCGGAACTGGGTTTCGTAGGCGAACCCGTGCCACGCCCCACGCAGCAGCGGCTGGGTGAAATTGGCGTCCAGCAGCGACCCGACGGTCGTGCCCTTCCACCCGACCAGGTCGCTGGCGAGGTCCAGCGAGGCGCCCAGCGTCAGGATGCCGCCGTCCACGAACCGCTGCGTCAGCGAGGCGGCGGCCCCGGCGGAGCCCGTGTTGGTCTCGCCGGTGTTGCGGGTGAACTGGTGCTCGGCGGCGCCGGTGAGCGAGCCCTCCAGCAGCGACCATTTCCACGTGCGGCTTTCGCTGGCGAGCGTCAAGGCCGAGCTGTAGAGGGTCTCCCGGCGGGTCTGGAAGCTGCGGCTGTTGCGCAAGGCGATCTGAAGGCAGTCGTTGAAGCTCAGGACGACGGGGGGTTTGTCCCCCAGCGGGATTCGCTTGTCCCCCAGGCGGATTTCGCCCGGCTGGGTCGTCGCCTCGCGGGCGTACGGGCGATACGAGACGTCAAAGTCCCCGCTCCCGCCCAGGGCCGCCTGCTGGGCCCCGCGGATCGTTCCGTAGGCCGCCTTGTCCGCCTGCCGGGCATACTGCGACGGCGTGCAGCCGGCAAGGACGCCCGCGAGAATGCACGGAATCCACCACCCCCGCATTGGTCTGCCTCGCATCGTTGGCTGTCGCACTGTCAATCCACCACACATCCGACACGGCGTGCCGTCTAGAACCCGGTTTGTGCACCGAGGCAGTTATATAACACGTTTCGGGGGCGGCCGGGACGCTTTTTGATCGAAAAAGTGTGGCAAATTCCCGTCTTGGCGACTCATTTTGCCGGCTGGGTTTCCGGTTTCGGCTGCTCCAGGATTCCCAGACGGACTTCCTGCGACCAGTCCTTGCTGAGACACCGGGCAGTCGGCGGGCCTTGACCGGTCAATTCCACGGTGACGACCTCCGGACGGCCGGTGTCGTTGAAGTGCGAATTCGGCGGCGCGATGAAGGTCAGTTCCGTATCGGAACGCCAGACCGGAACCGCGAGAGAGTTCGGGCCGTTCGGCTGGGATTCAACAATCGTCCGCGCCTTGCCGGTCTCCAGCGAAACCACACTCACCTGTCCCTTGTTTCCGAGGATGGCCGCACTCTTCCCGTTCGGGCTGACGCTGAAATACATCAGCGGTTCGACCAGTTGTGCCTGGGCCTGGCGCGGCAACAGGCGCGTCACGGTCGGCTGTTTCGGGTTCACGCAGAACAGCGACATCTGCTGCGGCATGTCGGCCGTGGTGGCCGGCAGGTCCAACTCCACGCTGGAAAACAGGATCCGCCCGTCCGGAAGGCACGTTACCTTGGCTTCTTCGTGGAAGAGGATTCCCGCCAGGTCTTCCCGTGGGAAGGGCATGTCGGACGGGGGCATCCGGCCGGTGTCGTCAATAATTTCCGACCGGCTGATCGTGCCCAAGCGCAAGGTGTCGCCGTCCCTGGACTTGGGCAGATTGGCGGACGCATACGCCAGATGGCGTCCGTCCGGCGACCAGCCGGCCCAGGCAGCCGTCCGCTGCGCCACCACGCGGGGCGGACCGCTGCCGTCGGTCGGGACCACCACCAGACCGTTTTCCGCCATCGCCCTGTCGATCATGCTGCCGTGGTACGCAATTGCCTTTCCATCCGGGGAGGCCTGCGGTTCGAGGCAGGTCAGGGCGACAGCCAGCGGTTTGCCCATTGGGGCCGAGGCGACGGCTGGGCAGGTCGTCAGCCGGCACAGGTCGATCTTCAACTCCTCGATCGGTTTCCAATTCTCGCCCAATGTCTCGGGAAGGTTCCCCGCCGCTTCGTCGCGCAGGTACATCAGGATCATCGCCAGATCGCCGAAGTTTTCCGGCGGAACAGTCGGCTGGAACTGGCCCAGATCGCCCTTGTTCGCCATCAACTGCTGCCGGAGGCTTTCCGCCAGTTTCGCGATCTCCGCCTGCCGGTCGGCGGGAAGAACCGCGGCGAGTTCCTTCCACTTCGTCATGGTTTCTTTCCGCACCACGACGAGACGCCGGGAGTCTTTCATCCAACTGGCGGCCGAGATGTTTTCCGCCACAGCCGTCAAGCCTCCCTGCGGGTCGGAAACGAACAGTTTGTCTTTGCTCAGGACCATGGCCTTGCTGCCGTCCGGCGCCCAGAGAATGAGCTCCTGCGGCAAGCAGCCCGTCAGACTCACAGCCAACAGTCCCATCCAGAACAGGTTTCGGATCGCGTTCATGGGTTTTCTCCCTTGCGTTAGGGCACACGAGGTTCGTATGCGGGGGAATTCCACACCAGCGTCCATTGCGGAGCGCCGCGGGATGTTTGCGTATACAACCGTCGGGCCGACCAGAAGGCGCCCGCGGACGTTTCCTGCGAGACCGGAGGCGAGGCAGAGGACCCCGCGGCAATCGGCATTGCGGAATTGCCCGACATCAGCTGCGGCGGCGAGGTTCGCGTCGCGACAGAAAACAACGTCGCCCCGATCAACAGCATCGCGGCAATTGCGCTCGCTGCCGTCAGGTAGCGCCGCTGCCGCCGTCGGGAAACCATGCATTGCAGGCGGGCGGTTTGCAACCTGGGAAGGACGGGTTCCGCATCGCCAGCCCGCAACACCCGCCGGGCCAGACGAACGACCTGGCGGTATTCCTCGGCCTGCCGAGCCGCCGTCGGATCGCGCGCCAGATGATGCGCCAGCAATTGCTCCGTGTCGGCATCCAACGCGCCCATCGCCTGATCCATCATCAGCCGTTCCAGGGCCTGCTCGTCCATCCGTCACTCTCCCGAGCGATCCGTCACGGCGTCCCTGAGCCGGCGGACCGCATAATGCAACCGCGATCGCACGGTTCCAACCGGAACGCCTGTCACGGAAGCGATTTCCTCATACGATAGACCGGCCGTCAGCCGAAGCTCCAACGCTTCCCGTTGCTCCTCGGGCAACATGACCATCGCCGCTCGCACCCGGTCCAGCCGTTCGTCCGCGGGCGATTCCGCGGGAGCGGCTACGTCGGACGGCAGCATTTCGGGCCGGCGGCGGCGTGCCGCTTCTCGTCCGACGTTGCGGGCAATCCCGAACAACCACGCCCGGGCCGACACCGCTTCACTCATCCGCCGCCAGCCAAGCAGGGCGCGAACGAACGTTTCCTGCAAGAGGTCCTCGGAACTGGCCGCGTGACCGAACACCCGCTGAAGATATCTCAGCAAGTCCGAGCCGTGCTCGGCATACAGAGCCTCGATCTGCTCCATGCGTGGTCCTGTCTGGCTTTCCATGGATACGTGACTGCCGGCGCCGAAAAGTTCAATCCCTAGGACGCCCCCGGGTCCGTTCCCTATAACCACTCTAGACCCATGAAGTTGCCGCGGCAAGATTTCCGGCGCCCCAGCAAGAGGTGCGAAGCGGTTTCCCGATTCGCCGAAGAGAAAGCCCCCGACCGACGATCAATCTTCCTCGACGTACTTGCGGCTCATCAGGAAGGTGATTTTTTCCTGCACCGCCGCCGGGAGCGTCTTGCGGAGGATTTTCCGCGCCAGCCCGAGGTTGGTCCTGCGAGTCAGGTGCACGAGGATGATGTGCTCGTTGTTCATCCCCTCGAGCACTTCCGGCAGGTCGTAGACGTGCAGGTGCTTTCCCGCCCGCGCCCGCTTGACGTGGTCGGCGTCGAAGAACGTGCATTCCAGCAGCAGCGCCTTGGCGTCGGCCACGTGCGCCAGATTCGAATAGTTGCCCCGCGCCGTGTCCCCAAGATATGCCACGAGGGGAACTTCCACCCGCCGGCTGATCTCCACGCCCTTTTCCTTCAGCGCGACCAGTTGCGGGCCGTCGCACTGCGCGAACTCCTCCTTGAGCTTGTACCGGACGTCGATCAGCGAATAGCCCAGCGACCCGGACACGTGCCGCGTGGCGAACGCCCGCGCCACCAGCCCGCGACGGATCTCGTAATCCTCGCCGTCGGACAGGCCCTTGAGGTTGTACGGGGCCACGTGCCCTTCGACCTCTCCCATGGCCGACATCAGCCTGCGGATCGGATCGACCAGGTTCGCCGGCACGACGGCCGTGCCTGTCGGAATGCCCTGGAAGTCGCGCTGGCTGAACCAATACGGCAGCCCCGCCACGTGGTCCATGTGCCCGTGGCTCAGCAGCACGTTGCTGACCGTCAGCGCCTCGCGCGGGCACTTGCCGATGTCGAAGACGCTGTCCAGCTCCGGCGCGATGATGACCGACTCCTCGCCGGCGACGCTGTACCCGGCCAGGCTGAACGTGTCGATCTGCAACTGCGAAAGACTGTAAGGCCTCAGTTTCATTCCGATCTCCGGCGGCATCGTAGGTTTCGCCGTCCCCTGCGTCAAGGATGCGATTGCCCGCGGGGCAAAATGACGGCAGTTGGTTCTTGCGGAAGGCCTCCGCCGGCCGTTCAATACGCCCTTCCGACGGATCGGAGGAGACAAGTGATGAATATCTCGATGTCCCTGAACGTGGCCAACGACCGGATGCCCGCGGCGGACCTGATTCCGCGCCTGGCGGCTGCGGGGTTCGAGGCGCTGGACTTCAACTTCAGCGATCAGTGGAACCGCCTGCCCGACCGGTCCGCCCGAGCGGTCGGCGCCTGGCTGGACGCGCTGGCACAAGCCGCGCAGGCCGCCAACCTCCCTTGGGCGCAGGCGCACGGGCCGTTCTTCAACCTCTTCGACAGGACGCCACAGGGCCAGGCGCAGCAGGATTTCTGCCCTGCCGCCATCGCCGCGTGCGGCCGGCTGGGCGTTCCGTGGATGGTGCTCCATCCCGGATCCCTGGACGGACCGTGGGACCGTGCCCATCGCCAGGCCGTCCTGCAAGGAAACGTTCATTTCTTCCGCTCCCTGCTTCCGCACTGCGAGCGGGCGGGCGTCGGGCTGGCCGTCGAAAACATTCACGCCAACAAGCCGGACTGCCCCCGGCGCTTCGGCAGCGTGCCCGAAGACCTGCTCGACCTGATGGACGAACTCGCCCACCCCCTCGTGGGCCTCTGCTGGGACACCGGACACGCGCGGATCATGAAACTCGACCAGCGCCGGGCCGTCGCCTCGCTCGGATCGCACCTGAAGGCGCTCCACGTGCAGGACAACGACGGAAACGGCGACGACCACCTCTTGCCGTTGGCGTGCGGCAAAGCGGGCGTGAACTGGGCCGACGTGGTCACGGGCCTGCGCGAGGCGGGCTACGGCGGCGCCTTCGCCTACGAGGCCCACAACGCCTTCCATGCCGTGCCGGACGAACTGCTCGACGACGCGCTGCGCCACAGCGTGCGGATCGCCCATACGCTGCTGGGCCGGGCCTGACGGACGCCGCGCCGTTCGCGCCCGGCGTCTTGCAAACGCGTCCCGGCTGGCCTACACTGCCACGCGGCTCCTTCTACTTACTGGGACAGGCTCTAAGGATCCTTCGATGACGCTGGCATACTTTGACTGTTTCGCGGGCGCTTCCGGCGACATGATCGTCGGCGCCCTGCTGGACGCGGGAGCGGACTTCCCGTCCCTCGCGCGGCAACTAGCGAGCCTAGGCGTCGAGGGCCTGTCCGTCCGCGCGGACAAGACCCGCCGCGCCGGGCTGAGCGGCACGAAGTTCCACGTCGATGTGCCGCACGCCCACGAACACGATCACGAGCCGGACCATTCCCACGAGCCCCACCGCCACCTGGGCGACATCCTTTCCCTGATCGACCGCGCGGACCTGGCCGACCGCACCAGGGACCGCGCCCGGAAGGTCTTCACCCGCCTGGCGCAGGCCGAGGCCAAGGTCCACGGCGTCGGCGTCGAGCAGGTGCATTTCCACGAGGTCGGCGCGATCGACAGCATCGCCGACATCGTCGGGGCGTGCGTCTGCCTGGAGTTGCTGGGGATCGACCGGATGTGCTGCTCGCCCGTGCCGCTGGGCTCGGGCACGATCCGCTGCGACCACGGGCTGATGCCCGTGCCCGCGCCGGCGACGGCGGAGCTGCTGGTGGGCCTGCCGACCTACGCCGGGCCGTTCCAGTCCGAGGCCACCACCCCAACGGGTGCGGCCTTCCTGGCCGCGCTGTGCGATGAGTTCGGGCCGATGCCCGCGATGCGCGTCTCCGCCGTCGGGTGCGGCGCGGGCACGCGCGACGGCGGGCCCCTGCCCAACCTCCTGCGGGTGCTCGTGGGCGAAACCTGCGACGAAAGCGCCGCCGACAGCGTGATCGAGCTGTCCGCCAACGTGGACGACTGCACCGGCGAGGTGCTCGGCGCGACGATCGAGAAGCTTCTCGCGGCCGGGTGCGTGGACGCCTGGGCCTCACCCATCGTCATGAAGAAATCCCGCCCCGGGTGGACCCTCTCGGCGCTGTGCCTTCCGGGCGGTCTCGCGGCGGCGGAGGATGTCCTGTTCGCCGAGACCACGACGTTCGGCGTGCGGCGGCGCGTGCTCGAGCGCAGCAAGCTTCTCCGGGCGTTCGAGACGGTTCCGACGCCCTACGGCCCGGTGCGCATCAAGGTCGGTCGCCGCGGGGGGAAGGTGGTCACGGCCTCGCCCGAATTCGCCGATTGCCTGTCTGCGGCAGAAGCACACCATGTCCCGGTGCGGGAAGTCCTGTCAGCCGCCCAGGCCGCCTGGCGTGAGGGGAAACGCACATGATCCCGTGGGAACTCGCCGCCGCTTTCGCCGCCTCGGCGCTGCTGGCGATCCTGGCCGCGGCGATGGCGCTGGCCAAGGCGCGTCGCAAGCGGGCCTGCTGGCGCGACGACGCCGACGCGGTTTCCCTCGATGCCCGCGCCGCCCGCGGCGACGCCGCTGCCTTGCTGCGCCAGGTGGACGAGCTTGCCGCGCGGGCCGACGAGGCCATCACGCCCCGAATGAAGGAGCTGCGCGAGTTGATCTGCCAGGCCGACCAGGCCGCCGCACGCCTCCGCCGCGAGATGCACGCCTGCGGAAGCTACGTGCCCGCCCTGTCCGACCCGCGTCACCTGAAAATCCAGGAACTCCACCGCCAGGGACTGACGGCGGCGGAAATCGCCCGGCGCGTGGAGATGACCGTCGGCGAGGTGGAACTGGTGCTCAACCTCGACCGCGCCCGACAGGCGACGGAAAAACTGTCCCTTTCCCCGGCCTCGGCGCCCAGCAGGGAGTGACAAGCAAGGATGCCCGCCCTTTCCATCGCGATTCTCGTTCTCGTGGGACTCGTCGGACTCGTCTGGACCAGCCGGCACCTGCTCATCTGGCGGGAGCGGCGGACGGGCTTCCTGCTGACCGCGGACTACCCCGGCCCGCCGCGGGACGCCCCGTTCGTCAGCGTCCTGGTCGCCGCCAAGGACGAGGAGCAGAACATCGAAACCTGCGTGCGGACGATGCTCTCGCAGGAGTACCCGAACTTCGAGGTCATCGTCTGCAACGACCGCAGCGCCGACCGCACCGGCGAGATCGTCGCGCGGATCGCGGCGGAGGATCCGCGCGTCCGCCTGGTGAACATCACCGAGCTGCCCGAAGGCTGGTGCGGAAAGAACAACGCCATGCGCCAGGGCGCCCGCGCCGCCCGCGGCGAGTGGATCTGCATGATCGACGCCGACTGCCGGCAGACGTCGCCCCGGACGCTCTCCACGGCCGTCCAGTACGCCCTCGACCGCGGCGCCGACCTGCTCAGCGTCCTGCCCGTCCTGGAGATGAAGGGATTCTGGGAGAACGTCGTCCAGCCGGTCTGCGGCGGGGTGATGATGATCTGGTTCAACCCCGACAAGGTCAACAGCCCGCGCCACCCCCACGCGTACGCCAACGGCGCGTTCATGCTGATGAAACGCTCCGCCTACGACGCAGTCGGCGGGCACGAGGCCGTCCGCAACCAGGTGAACGAGGACATGCACCTGGCCGCGATCACCAAGGCCGCGGGGCTCCACCTGCGCGTCGTCCGGAACCACGGGCTCTACATCGTCCGCATGTATACGTCGCTGGGGCAGATCCTGCGCGGGTGGAGTCGCATCTTCTTCGGCACGTTCGGCACACTCAGGAGGCTCAGCATCTCGCTGGCGGTGCTGGTGTTCATGGGCCTGCTGCCCTATCTCGGCGCGATCCTGGGCTTCGTGCTGGCCGCGGCGGGCGTGGGGCCGATAGGCCTCTGGCTGGCGTGCGGGATCGTCTCCGCGGCCGTGGCGGCTATGCAGGTCAGCGTCATCTACCGATTCTACAAGCTCATCGGGGCGAGGAAAGACCTGGCCTGGACCTACCCCATCGGCTGCGGGGTGGCCACCGTGGCGCTTGTCCAGGCGCTCGGGAAGCTCCGCAAGGGCGCCAAGCTGGTCTGGAAGTCCACCGCCTATCCCAGCGGTTCGTGACGCCGGAGGCGGCCTGCGCCGTTCAGGAGAACAACGCCGTGCCGACTCGCACGAGCGTCGCGCCTTCCTCGACGGCCACCGCGTAATCCTGGCTCATCCCCATCGACAGGTGACGGAACGACTCGCCGCCGATCCCCTCGCGGCGCATCTCCTCGAACAGTTCGCGCAGGCGGACGAAGCTGGGGCGCGCGTCCTCCGGATCGTCGCTCAGCGGCGCCATCGTCATCAGCCCGGCCAAGCGGATGTGCTTCAGCGTGCAGAGCAGTTCGCCCAGATGCACCGCCGCCCCGACGGCGCAGCCGAACTTCTGCGGCTCGTTGGAGCAGTTGACCTGCATGAGCACGTTGACGACCTTTCCGATCGCTTCGGCCCGCGCGTTGATCTCCTCGGCCAGTCGGAGCGAATCGACGGAATGGATCAGCTCGAGCCCCGGCTCGGCCAGCACGTGGCGGACCTTATTGCGCTGAAGGTGTCCGATCATGTGCCAGCGGATTTCGGCGGGGCTTTCAGTCCGGCGGCGCTGCTGCCAGGCGGCGATTTCCTCGGCTCGGGCAAGGAAGTCCTGCGCCCGGCTCTCGCCGAGGTCGGTCACGCCGAGCTCGATGAGGCTGCGGACCTCCGCCACGTCGGCGGACTTCGTGACGGCGACGAGACGCACGGAAGCGGCGTCGCGTCCGGCTCGCGCGCAGGCGCCGGCGATTTCCCCGCGGACGCGCTGAAGGTTCTTCTCGATTTTCGCCTTGCCGGCAGCCATGAGTGCGAAAGATACCGCGCCGCCCGTCCGCTCACAAGACGCCGTCGGAGGCAATGCCCGTCGTCGCAGGCGATGCCGGATACGTCCGCGCCAGCCAGGCGCCCCGCTCGGCGCGAATCCGTTGGAGAATCTCGCGCGTCTTCTCCCGCTTTCCGGGCTCGGGCGCGGCGTCATAAGCGTCCAGTTCCACCGACATGGCCCGCTCCACGGTCCAGTCGTCGAACAGTACGCGGTACGCGGCTGAGAGAAATCCCGTCCGATGCCGCCCGTGCTCGCAATGCAGCAGGACCGCCCCGTCGCTCGAACGCACCGCGCGGAGGAACCGCTCGATCTGGGCGTCGTCGGGCAGGGGCGCGCCGATGGGGATGTTCACATAGTCCACGCCGGCTTGGCGGCAGGCGATGATCTCGGCGCTCATCGCGACGGGATCTTCTTCCTCCATCCGCAGACTGATCACCCGGCGGATGCCGTATCGCCGGAAAAGGACGGGGTATTGCAGGCCCACGGGCTGGCGACAGCGGTACAGGCGGTTCGGCGCGACGACGCCGAACTGGTAGACGTTCCACAGGTCTTCCAGCCAGCACGCGCCCGCGGTCAGGCCGCCGAGGACGGCCAGGGATAGCAGGAGCTTCCATTTCGTGCGCGGGCGGGACACGGCGGACCCTTGTTCGCGGGATTACCGCGGCGCCATTCGCAGCCAGTCCTGCAACTGCGAGAAGGTATACGTCCTGCTGACGCCGCCGGCGCCCTTGGCGAGGGCTTCGGCGCTTCCGATGGCCTGCGAATCGCTGTCGAGCGAGAGAATCACGATCCGGACCTTGGCGGCTTGGAGTTTCGCCGCCAGGGCGGGCGGATCGTTCAGCACCTTTCGCAGGAACAGGACGATCGTTCCGGGCTTCTTCGCCAGCGCGGCGTCCATCGCGCGGGGAATGTCGCTGGCGCCGATTCCCGCCCCGCTGTCCTGCACCTTGTAGAGGAAGTCCTTGGCCTTTTTCGCGCCTTCCTCGCCTCCCTCCTGGAACTCCTCGGAGAGGGCGACGTCGCCTTCCTCCAGCGACACGAGGATGTTGAACTTCTGCTCCGCCTTGAGCGAAAGGATCGACGTGCGCGTGAAGTGGGCCGCGTAATCGTAGCCCGACTTCATGCTCGACCCGCCGTCGATGAGGTAAACCACCGGCGCCGAAACCGACACGTTGCCGGCCACCGTGCCGGGACTGGCCGCCTGGAACGGGTTGGCCGGCTGCGACACAGGCGTGGGCGAGATCGGGGGAATTCCCTCACCTCCATCCTTCTTCTCGCCCAGCAGGAGAATGGCCAGGTACACCCCCGCCGCAAGCATGAGGATCAGCAGCCCCAGCAGGACCATCGTGACGACGCCCTGGATGAACACGGGCCTGGCCATCGGCACTTCGCGTTCGGCTGCGGGAGCGGCTTGCGGGGCGGGCGCCTCGGCCGGCGCCGCAGCGCCCGGCGCTTCGGGGCGTCCGCCGGGCGCCTCGGGACGCGCCCGTGTGGTCGTCGCCATCGCGTCGCCCCCCACCATGTTGATGGCCTTGCAGTACGGGCATCGGCAGACGCCGCCCGCGAAGGCGTCATCCACCGAAATCTTTTTCCGGCACTGGTCGCAACGGATTCTCATGCGAGCGGCTCCCTGTCGTATCGTGGGGGATCGGGGATCGGATGTCCGTAGTGTAGATGTACCGTCCCGGCCGGGCAACCCCAAACCTGTCACTTCGTATTTGGCAGCGGGCTCTGCAATAAGCGCCTCCCGCCTGCGTTGAATGGAGAGTAGGTCCGGCAGGCGCCCGTCCGGCGAGTCGCCGACGGAAGCGACCGGAAAGTCAGCCGCCAAGCGACGGACAATCCGCCCGCGAGGCAAGGAGATCGGTCATGAAAAAGTTCGTGATTCTGACAGTGGTGGGCCTGATGGCGGTCGCCGCGACAGGCCAGGAAGGACCGCGCGAGCGCAGGGGCGCCGGCCCCGCTTCCCGCCCCGGACGCCAAGACGCCCATCCGGGCGCGAGGCTGCAGAACCTCGTCAAGGAACTGGGGCTCTCCGACGCTCAGACCCCGCAGGTCCAGCAGATTCTCGAGACGCACCGCCAGGCCGTCGAGAACTGGCGCAAGGAACACGGCGAGACCGCCCGGGCCCTGGGCGAGCAGATCGAAGCGGCCCATAAGGCCGGCGACCGGGAAAAGGCCAAGACCCTCCGCGAGCAGTTGTCCAAGGAGATGACGTCGCGCAAGGAACTGCACGAAAATCTCATGAAGCAGCTTTCCGGCGTGCTGAACGAAGACCAGATGAAGAAGGTCCGCGAGCGATTCCATGAGCGTCTCCAGGAGCGCCGCCAGGGCGAAGACCGGCCCCGGCGCCCCGTACTGGACGCCCTGATGGCTGCCGGGCTCTCCGACGAACAGAAGGTCCAGGCCAGGAAGATCATGGACGACGCTCACGCCAAGGCCAAGGAAGCCCAGAATCCGGAAGACAAGGCCAGGATCATCCGCGAGGCGGTCGAGAAGGTCCGCACCGAGGTTCTCACCGAGGAACAGCGCAAGAAACTCGTCGACGCCCGCGAGCAGGGGCGCAAGAAGATGGCCGAGGCGCTCGGCCTGACCGAAGAGCAGCAGAAGAAGCTCGAGGCCCTGCGGGAGGAATTCCGCAAGAAATTCGAAGCGGCCAAGACGCCGGAGGAAAAAAAGGCGGTGGCCGAGGCGCACCGCAAGGCCCTGGAGCAAATCCTGACCCCCGAGCAGCTTAAGAAGTTCCAGGAGATGCGCGGGAACTTCCGCGATCGCCGGGGACCGGGACGGGGCGAAGGCCCCCGCCGTGGCGGCCGCGGTGGGCCCGCCGATGCGCCCGCGGGCAACGCGGACTGACGCTCAAGCCCGAATCGGTTGGCGTGCAATCTCTTCCGCCTGTCGCCTTGTCGCGGTTGCCGCGCGATGCGACAGGCGGTTTTTTATCCCGTGAGAACTTTCTCGCCTTTTTCGCATTTTCCCCTTTTGCACGCCTATAATTTTTTAACGAAGTGAATCAGCGGGGTCGGGGAAGAAACCAAGACACTGCGGGCCCAAAGGATGGGCATGGGTGATCCGGCAGGGAGGAATCGCCTGCGGTGGTGCATCACGCTCCCCAGATGCCCTCGATATCGGAGGTCAACCATGACCCCAGACAACCGACCTGAGTCTCCCTCTCCGGCGCGGCTGGACGACGATAGTCGCACGCGCGTTTGCGTCCTGGGGGGGCAGCGGCTTTGTCGCGCCGCGATGGTTGCCCAACTGGAACGCCTGGGATTCGAGGTGAATCACTCCCTCCTCGACGAAGCGGAACTGGACCGTTGCGGTTGTTTGGACTCGCCCTCGCCCTGTCGCGTTCTGCTGCTGATCGCCTCCGCGCAGAGACCGTTCGCCACGCTGCACCGGGTGCGGGAAATCCTGGCCCGTACGGCAGGGAACGTCGCGCTGGTCGTGCTGGCGGAACACGCCACGCGTGGACACCTGCTCGCCGCGATCCGCGCCGGCGCCAAGGCCGTCCTCGATTTCGACTGCGAGCCGGACGAGTTGGCCGTCGCCATTTGTCGCGCCGCCAGCGGGCAGACCCACCTGGCCGGCGACGCAGCGGAGATGCTCCTGAACGGCGTTGCCGCAGGCCCGCAATCGATCCCCGTCGATCCCGTCGCCAACCTCAGCGACCGGGAGCGCGAGGTGCTCCACCTGCTCTGCAAAGGCCTGACGACCAAGGAAGTCGCCCGCCATCTGCACCTGAGCGTCAAGACGGCCGAGAACCATCGCTACGCCATCTACCGAAAGTGCAAGGTCGACAACCTTGCCGAACTGATCCGCCACGCCATTCGACAGGGTCTCGTGCCCGTTTGACCCCCCCCACATGACAACCGTCTTGCGTTTTGACGATTCCGCTTTACACTAGTTCCCACTCGCCGGAGTGGCGGAATTGGCAGACGCGCGGGATTCAAAATCCCGTTGGGTTCACCCCCAGTGAGGGTTCGAGTCCCTCCTCCGGCAATGCGACATCGCGAACCCGTCGCCATTTCGCCTTGCGACAGGAGCGAGACGCTCCCATTGTCATATTCTTCTGCCCTTCTTTCGTCCCGCCGGATGAACCTTCGCGCAGGCCCGTTTTTCCGCGCAAGATCGAGTCATTCCCGTTGACAGGGTTGCGTTCTCCCGTTACCATTATTCAATAATATATTAGATTCATTATTATTGAAAGGCTCCCATGATCCAGGTACTGCATCGGGCCACGCGGGTGCTGGAGATTGCAGGCAAGACCGGCCGCGTCAGCCTGGGCGAGTTGTCCGCCGCCACGGGCCTACGGAAGACCACCCTGTGCAACATCCTGCGCACCCTGACGGACCTGGAGTGGCTGGTCAAGGACGAGACGGGGCGATACCTCCTGGGCCCCTGCGTTTCGCGTCTGGCGGCCGGCCCCTTGCGGCTGGACGTCGTCCGGGACCTGGGCAAACCGTTCGCCGTCAAGCTCGCCCAGGCCATCCAGGAAGGCGTGGTGATATCCATCCTTCAACAGGACGAGGTTTACGTCCTGGTGCGCATCGTGGTCGGCGAGGAACTGGTGGTCGTGGATACGCCACATCGTCGCCCCACTCCCTACGGCACGCCGACGGGCCGGCTGCTCCTGGCCCATCTGACCGACCGCCGGTTGCAGGAACTCGTTGCGGCCCGGGGCCTGCCCGGGGCGGATTGGCCCGGAAAAACCAGCCTGCGCTCGCTCCAGCGCGCCTTGGCGGGCATTCGCCGTTGCGGGCAGGCCGAGGACATCAGCGCGGACGGCAGGACCTGCTCCGTCGGCGTTCCGGTCTTCGGCCCGGACGGCGATCTTTGGGCGGCGATGGGCGTTTTCCTGCCCAAGGCCCGTTTCGTCGGAAAGCACAAGACCCGCGTGGTGGCGGAACTGCACCAGGCCGCGAAAGAATTCTCCCAACAGCTTGCCGCGGCCCCCCGCGGAAAGGATGATCGTCCATGCCAGACCGCCCCCTGACGGAATCCGTGCGTGCCTTTGCCGTTTCCGACGGCGCCGACCTGTTCGGCGTCGCCAACGTGGAGCGATGGGCGTGCGCCCCGCCACGGCTGACCCCGCAGGCCCATCTGCCCGGCGCCCGCAGCGTAATCGTCGTGGCGGCGCACCATCCCGACGCCTCCGTGGAATTCGCCGGAATCCCGACCGCCAATTACATGGGCCCGTTCCAGATCGGTCAAACGAGCAAGCTGGAAAGCCTCGCCCATCGCATCGCGCGGTTCCTGAAAAAGTGCGGATACGCCAGCCTGCCGTACCCGGCCACGCGGTTCTGGTGGCATCGGAAGCACAAGGAACTGGATTCGGTTCACACCGCGAGCTTCTCGCACCGCCACGCCGCCGTCGCAGCCGGGCTTGGCGAATTCGGCTGGAATAACCTGCTACTCACACCGCAATACGGGCCGCGGCAGCGGGTCGCCTCGGTCATCACGACGGCCCCGCTCGAACCGACGCCCCTCTACGACGGGCCCGCGCTTTGCGACCGCTGCAACGCCTGCGAACGCGCCTGCCCCGGCGACACGTTTCGCAAGGAACTGCTCGAACCCGGCTACGACATCGTCCGGATCGAGGACAGGGAATACCGGTACGCCAAGCTGAACCGGTGGCGATGCCTCTGGGGCGAGCAGTTCCGTCTGCCCTCCGAAAAGCTCCCTGCCCGCGTGGATGAGCGGGTGCTCCTGGATGCCTGCCGGACCCTTGAGCGCTGCGGATTGGAACCCGGCGCATGCCTGCGGGCCTGCATGGCCGGGCCGCGCCGCGCGCCGAAGGCGGGGCGTGTCGTGTTCCGACGGAAGAAGGATTCCCTGCCACTGGAAAACGCGGACGGCAGACAACTCATGGACGCGCTCGTGGAACGGGGCGTCCGGCGAGGCGCTGCCGAAGTGCGGGCGATCCCGCTGCAAAGACTCAAGGACGTCCCCCTTTGTCTTCCGGACGGCTACCCCTGGCAAACCATCGCGGAGGAGTTCAAGAGCCTGATTCTGGCGCGCATTCCCCGCCCGCGGAAAATCGCCACGCTGGACGATCTGCCCGTGGTCGCGGAAGCGGAACGCCTCATCGGGTTCGGCCTGTGGACGCAGGGAACCAACCTCTGCTGGGAGTTGACCGCCCTCTTGGACAACCTGGGGTACGAGGCGATGTGCACATGGAAGGACCTCCGCCCGATGATCCGCAAGGCGCTTGCCCTGCTCGGCTGGTCGGAGGAAGACTCGGTGGTCGCGGGCGGCGCGCTCACGTCCGCCGTCCTCGACGACGCTTCGCCGGCCTGCCCCTGCGACGTCTCGACAAAACCCGCCGGGATCGATCCGGGCGAATTGGAAACCTTGCTCCGTCAGGAGGCCGTCCGGCAGGACCTGGACCTGTTCGGGATCGCGCCGGCGGACCGACTGGCGGAAATCGACGGCTGCGCCGCCCTGGCGAACCGCTTGTCGGAACGCGGATGGAAGCTTCTCGTCCTCGGCCAGTCTTTCTTCAAAGCCGCCGTCGAGCAGGCGGGCAAGGACCCCGCCGGCACGGTGGTTCCCTATGCGTACAACCAGTACCAACTCACGCGCGAGTTGATGACGGGCGCGGCCGCGCTATGCCGCCTGCTCGCGCGGCGGGGCTATCTCGCCTACCCGATCGCGGATTTTTCGGGCGGGTCCGACCGGCTGGCCTCGACGCGTGGCGAGTTGCCCAGCCTGCACGCCAACGCCGCGGTGGGCGTCGCCGCGGGATTGGGCGAGTTGGGCAGGAGCGGCTTGCTGCTGACGCCGCGATTCGGCCCCCGGCAACGCATTCTCGGCATCGTCACCGACGCGCCGCTGGCCACAAGCCCGTTGTATGCAGGCCCGCCCTTGTGCACCCAATGCGGAAAGTGCGTATCCACCTGCCCGACCCGCGCCTTGGGAGCGGAAGAATCGGTCCGCATCGGGGAGAAGAGCTATTCCGTCGCCTGCCGACATGGGGGACGGTGCGCCTGGTCCATTCGCCACGGGCTGGTTCCCGAGGAAGGTCCGGGCCACATGGGATGGACGCCGGTCCGGACCGTCCCGGTCCCGGAGAATCCCACCGAGGCGGATGTGCAGGCCGCCCGCAATTTGAAGGACCCCCTCCAGGTTCTCGGCTACCAGAACGCCACGCACACGGACACGATTCTGGAATCGTGCATGGCATGTTGTCCAGCGGGAACGGAATAGCGATCTCCGCAGCGCAAAAAGAAACAGGCCCCGGGAGACGTCCCGAGGCCTGTCGCCTGTTCCGACGGATTTTCCCTCGCGTCACAGGTCCGACGGCGGGACATAATCGCCCTTGGCCTTGCGGAGCGCCTCGAGGCGTTCCCGCTGGGCGGCCAGCGTGTCCAGGACGACCTTCGGGGTGTCCGCTTCTCCGCGGTAGATCTTCTCGATGCGGGCGATCTTGGCCAGCAGTTCCGGCACGCGGATCTGGAACTGCTCGCGGTACTGCGCTTCGGTATAGTCCTTCTTGAGCACCTGCTGGAAGAGCTTCTTGAGGTCCTCGTATTTTGGAATACGCCCGCAGGGGCCCTCGATGGCCTGCACGTCGCCGTGCGTCCTCAGTTCGGCCCACTTCACCCACACGCTCTTGTCGAGCATGCCGTTGAGATACTTGCCTTCCTCGCTCTTGAGGAAGTAATTCGTGTTGAAGATCTTGGGCGGCGCCTTCACCGCGGCGCCGAAGTCCAGGTGGTTCTGAATGTACTTGCCGATCGGGATGGCGAGGAACTGGAGGTTGCTCATCAGGTCGAAGGTGCGCACGCCCTCGGCGCCGAGGGTGGCGGAGGTCGTCTCGCTCTCCAGGGCCGCGCCCATCGTCACCACGCCGTGCACCCAGTCGAAGCTTTCGGTGACGGGGACCGACGTGTCGCTGTCGCGCCCGCCGTAGATCACGCCGCCGACCGGAACGCCCTGGGGATCCTCGAAGTTGGGGTCCAGGTTCGCCAGGTCGCGCAGGCGGATCGTGTAACGGGCGTTCTTGTGGGCCGGGGGAACTTCCTTTCCGTCCGGGCCCTTGGCGCCCTTGGCCCACCGGCCGATGAAGTTCTCGCCCTCGGAGGGAATCTCCTCGCCCATGCCCAGCCAGTAGGGTTTTCCGTCCTTGATCAGCACGTTTCCGAAGATGACCTCGCCGGGAGTGTGCAGCACGTCCCAGATGAGCGGGTCGCCCTTGGCGCTGACATCGGCGATGATGCCGAAAATGCCCGCCTCGACGTTGACCGCCCGCATCTGCCCGTCCATGAGTCGCAGGTAGGCGATGTCGTCGCCCAGGATCGTCTCTCCGGGGAGCATGGCCGTCGAAGTCTTCCCGCAGGCCGACGGGAACGCGCCGACAAAATACGTCACGCGCCCGCCGGGACCGCGCGAACCCATCAGGAACATGTGCTCGGCCAACCAGCCCTCGCGGTCGGCCCTGCGGATCGCCAGACGCAGCGCCAGCTTCTTGAGCCCCACGGTGTTTCCGGCGTACTGCGTGTTGACGCTCATCACCATGTCTTCGGTGATGTCGATGTAGATGCGCTTCTTGTCGGGCTCGGCCGAGGCCATCCGCTCGTCCACCTTGCCCGTCGCGTGCAGGAAGCGGAAGAAGCCGCCCTTCCCGCCCAGGCGCTTGAACTGCTCGTAGCCGGGACGGTAGAGCATGTCCTCGCTGTGGGCCACATAGGCCGAATCGGTGATCTGGGCGCACGAGATGCTGAACGCCGAGTTCGTCGGTCCCAGGCAAAAGAACCGCACGAGCATGGTGCGTCCCTTCATGGCGCCGGCGAAGAACCCGCGGATTTCCTTGAGCCCCTCGTCACGGTCCATGCTGTTGAGCCGCTCGCCCAGGTCCATTCCCTTGGGCAGGAGATACTTGGTGACCTCCTTGTCTCGCCCCTGGTCGAAGTAGCCGTCGAAATGCGCCGTGTGCCCCTTGACCTCCAGCGACCGCTCCTCGCGATTGTCGATCGCCAGTTGCCGGCAGAACGCGATGTCCGCGGGCGAGTCGTCACAGACCTTGACCTTGTCCGGCCGGCACAGGCCAACCGCGTCCACGACAAAGGCACAAAGCTTGTCGTTGCCCAAGGCGTCGAGCTTGGCGAAGCTCGATGCGTCCATCTTGTTCTTCAATACCTCCGCAAATTGCTCGTTCATCGTTCCGTCTCTCTTCCTGCTTCCGGGAAAACGCCTGATCTTCCTGTCCACTCTGGCGAGCGGGCGCCGCGATCCCCGCCAATCAGCGCGCATAGTTTCTCCGCCTTTGGAGGCACTTGCGGCCGGAAATTTATACAAACCCCTTCCCCCCTTGTCAAGGATGGACTCTCCCCTGCCGCGCGGAACTCAGACGGAGCGGCGGATCATTCCCTCGCGGGGGCCGGCACGACCAGGACCGGACAGAGCCTCTGCTTGAGCACCGCTTGGCAGACGCTCCCGGCCAGGAGTTGGTGCAGCGCTCCATGTCCGTGCGAGCCCAGCACGATCAGCCGGGGTTGCAGGCGGGCGGCTTCTTCCGGAATCTTGCGCGCGGGGTCGCCGGGAACGAGCATTGCCGTCGTTTCCACCGACTGCTCGCGGAGCAATTGCTGATATTGCTGGAGTTTCTGGTGCTGCTGTCGTAATTGTTCGGCGACATCCTCGCGGATGAAGACCGGACCGACCTCGTAGCCGATGAAACTGGGCTCAGGCGCCGCCACATGGATCAGCCAGACTTTCGCGCCATAAGCCTTGGCGATGGCTGCAACTTCGGCCAAGACGGCTTCGGTCACGTCAGAGAAATCCACCGGAACCAGGATCCTGTCGGACATATTGCGCCTTCCTTTCTACAAAGACGCCTACCGAAACGAGTTGTATTTACTCGCCTATTGAATTCTAAGCCACGCCCCCCTCGCCAAACCACTCTCTCACCCGTTATGGCAAGGAAAACTTTCCTGTTTCCTGCCGACGGAAACAGGCAATTGCCGCCTTGGGCGTTGCCCGATTGCGTTGGTTGTGTTTGAATGTTGGGCATGAGCAAACCAATTGCCAGACTCCGGCTGGGCGTGCTGATTTCCGGCGGCGGGCGAACGCTGCTGAACCTTCACGAGTTGTCCAGGCGGGGGGAGCTGCCAGCGGAGGTCGCCGTCGTCATCGCCTCGCGCGAGTGCAAGGGAATCGAGCGGGCGCAGTCGGCCGGGCTGGACGTTCAGCTCGTGCCGTACAAGGACTTCCGGCGCGCCGACGGGCAGGCCGACACCGCCGCCTATTCCGCCGAGATCGCCCGGCGGCTCGACGCCGCCCGCGCGGACCTGGTCGTCCAGGCGGGGTTCCTCTCACTCTGGCACATCCCCCCGCAGTACGCCGGAAAGGTCATGAACATCCACCCCGCCCTGCTGCCGGCGTTCGGGGGCAAGGGCATGTACGGACACCACGTCCACGAGGCCGTGCTGACGCACGGATGCAAGGTGTCCGGCTGCACGGTGCATTTCGTGACCAACGAATACGACACCGGTCCGATCATTGTCCAGCGGACCGTGCCCGTGCACGACACGGACCGCCCCGACGACCTGGCCGACCGGGTCTTCGAGCAGGAGTGCCTCGCCTATCCCGAAGCCATTCGCCTTTTCGCAGCCGGCAGACTGAAAATCGACGGGCGAATCGTGAGAATTACAGACCGGTAAGTCCAATTCGATTTGAATTTTCGGCAGTCTGGACGGTACAATGGTCCAGCCTTGGGAGCAGGTCCGCGAAGCCTTGTCGGCGACGCGAATTGCCCGGTCGTCTCCGCCATCCCAGCCGCTACAGATTCGGTTCGCGGCATCGGTGTCGGCACAGAAGGAGACGGGGGGTGAACGGAAAGGATGAGACGAAAGTGAACAATACAAAGCCCAAGTACCCCCTGGCGAACGTGGAAGAGCCCAACCTCTACCGCGAGCAGTTCCCCTACACCGAGTTGCCGAAGGTCTTCTTCGAGCAGGCCACGGTTCCGATGAACGTGGCCCCGGAAGTCTGGATCACGGACACCACGTTCCGCGACGGGCAGCAGTCGCGCCCCCCTTACACCGTCGAACAGATTGTCGATATCTATAAACTGCTAAGCAAGCTGGACGGCGGCTCGGGCATCATTCGCGCCAGTGAGTTCTTCCTCTATTCCAAAAAAGATCGCGAGGCCGTCGAAAAATGCCGTGAATTGGGGCTGAAATACCCCCTCGTCACCAGTTGGATCCGGGCGGTCAAGAGCGATTTCAAGCTGGTCAAGGAGATCGGGCTCGACGAGACGGGCATCCTGACCAGTTGCAGCGATTACCACGTCTTCCTGAAGCTCAAGAAGACGCGCAAGCAGGCGCTCCAGATGTACCTGGAAATCGCCCGGGCGGCACTGGACGAGGGGATCGTCCCCCGCTGCCACTTCGAGGACGTTACCCGCGCGGACTTTTACGGGTTCGTCGTGCCGTTTGCGATCGAACTGATGAAGTTGCGGGACGAGTACAAGAAGGACGTCAAGATCCGCCTGTGCGACACGATGGGCTACGCTGTCCCCTGGCCGGAGGCGACCCTTCCGCGCAGCACGCCCAAGCTCGTTCACGGCATGATCCACGACGCGGGAGTCCCGGGACACCTGCTGGAGTGGCACGGGCACAACGACTTCCACAAGGTGCTCATCAACCCGGTTACCGCGTGGCTCTACGGCTGCGCCGGTTGCAACGGCAGCCTGCTGGGCATCGGCGAGCGGACGGGCAACACGCCGGTCGAGGCGATGGTCATCGAGGCCGCCCAGATCAAGGGAATGGACTCGCGGGTCAACTACCACGCCATCACCGAGATCGCCGAGTATTACCACAAGGAAATCGGCGTGGCGATCCCGGCGAACTTCCCGCTGATCGGGCGCGATTTCAACACCACCCGCGCGGGCATCCACGCCGACGGATTGCTCAAGAGCGAGGAAATCTACAACTGCTTCGACACGGCGAAGATTCTCGGCCGCCCCCCGGCCGTGGTCATCACCGACAAGTCGGGCGCCGCGGGCATCAAGCACTGGATCGACCACCATTACAACACGAACGTGGCTAAGGACGACCCGCGCCTGTTGAAGATTCGCGACAAGGTCGACGAGGAGTACGAATCCGGGCGCACCACATGCATCAGCGACGAGGAGATGCATGCCTGGTACGCCGAGGCGTTCGGCGGATAATCCCGGTGCGAGAGGCAAACGGACACCAGCGGCGGTCCCTCGGGATCGCCGCTTTTCTTTGCACGTTCCCCGTAAGGCAAGAAGTAAATATTTTCTTGCCTGCCGATGGTTCTTCCGCCCCCCGCGAGCGTTTAAGATAGTAGCGGCGTTTGGCGGTGCGCGCAGGGACGCGCCCCGCGCGGCGTCGATGGATACCAAGGGCTCACAGGCCATGACCACGCTCGAACAGAACCGGTCTCTCGCGGAAATCTATCGCCAGTTGGATACCGTGCGAATGCGCCGCTGGTCAGTGGACCTGCTGGCTGGGGCGGCGGCGGTGGTCGCCGTTGCCTGTCTGACGCTGCTGGCGGTTTCTGCCGGCGTGGGGTACCTGCCCGGCCAGCCCCCCGCCGCACTGCGTTGGGCGATCCTCGCCGTCGCGATCCTGGCGTTCTCGGCGGCGGCGTGGTGGTTCCTCCTGCGCCGCGCGTTCCGCAGGCACAATCGCGCCCAGGCGGCGCGATTCGTCGAGCAACATCTGCCCCGCCTGGGCAACGAACTCATCAACTCCGTCCTGCTCGCCCGCGATGACGAACAGGCCAGCCCGGAACTGGTGGCCCTGGCCATCGAGGAAGCCGCCCGCGATTCCCGAAGCGTCGACCTGCTCTCCAGCGTCTCCCTGCGATCGCTGAAGCGCTGGGCCGTGGCGGCGGCAGCCGCCGTCGTCCTGCTCGGCGCGTTCGCCACGCTCCAGGGGGAACCCTTCCGCCGCGGACTGCTGGCGGTGCTTCGGCCGGGCGGGCACGTCCCCATCGTCAATACGCTTCGCCTCGTGGTCCTGACGCCCGGCGACGCGACGGTCTTCGCCGGCGAATCGGTGACGATCGTCGCGAAGATCGTCAACGACTCCGAAACGAGCTATCCCGCCCACGTCCTGATCGAAGGCGGCCCGGCCAAGCCCATGTTCTCCAAGGACGGCTATGCCACCTTCGCCTGTCCGCTGGGGCAGATCACCGAGCCCATCCGCTATGCCGTGCAGATCGGGCAGTCCCGCTGGCCGATCGACAAACCGTTTTACACGCTCGGCGTCAACCGGGCCGAATCGATTTCGCTGACATACGCCTACCCGTCCTACACGGGCATGAAGGAACGCACCGTTCGCCCGGAAGGCCTGGACGGCACGATCGAGGCGCCCCTCGGCAGCCGGGCGACCGTCACGCTCAAGGTTTCCGCCCCCCTTCCGAGCGTCTGGCTGGACCGCCAGGGCGCCGCGCCCGAGGCGATGCGCTCCGATCCGGCCGGAACGAGCTTCACCGCCGAGATCCCCATCCGCGCCGATGGCGCCTACCGCCTGCTGCTCAAGGACCACTCCGGGCAGGTGATCCAGCAGTTGCCCGACGGACCGGGCAGCGCCGACGCCTACGGCCAGGCGACGAACGGGTACTTCCGCATCCGGGCCGTCCCTGACGCACCGCCCGCGGTCCGGTTCCTGTCTCCGGCCCAGCCGGTGACGGCAGCGCCCGGAGGCAAGGTCGAGATGCGCCTCAAGGCATCCGATACCTACGGCCTGACGGACGTGAAACTCTACGCCGCGATGGAAGGCCAGCCCGCCGCGCCGGTGAGCGACTTTTCCGCATCCGCCGCCGTCGGGAAAACCGACGCCGTTCTCGATTACACGTTCCTGCTCACCGGGTACGTCGAGGGGAACGTGATTTCCTACTACGCCGTCGTCACGGACAACCGCGACCTGCCCGGCGTGGGCGGACCCCAGAGCGTCCAGAGCCGCACCTACACCATCACCGTCCAGAACGCCGAGAAGGTCGCCGCCGAGAAGGCCCGCGCCTACGAGGAGCTCCGCCGGCGCCTGATGGAACTGCTGAAGATGCAGGAGCCGCAGCGCGTCAACACCGACATCTGCCTGAAGGTCCACAAGTTCCCCGACGAGTTGGATCGCATCCACAAGACCGCCGGCGAGATCCACGACGCGCAGAAGAAGATTCGCGAGGGAATGATCGACCTGGTGGAGCATTTCCCGTTCACCGAGGACCTGGCCCCCGTGCGCCCGGAGCTTGCGGTGCTGGCGAACAACGAGGCGCGATCGGCCGTCGAGGAGTCGCTGGTGCTCAGCCGCCTGGCCGCAGCCGACAACCGCCACGCCGCCTGCCGGCAACTCGCCAACACGCAGGACAAGATCCTCGACGCCCTTCACACGCTGCTGGCGATGCTCCCCTCGCTGGCCAACCGGCCCGAGGCGAAGAAGCCCGACGCCGCTGGGCACGACCTGCCCCCCGAGGCCCGGGAGAAGCTCGCCCAGCTCAAGGACCAACTCGGCAAGTTCGTCGACGAGCAGAAAAAACTCATCCAGGCCTCCGAACGCCTGAGCAAAAAGCCGGTGGACGCCTTCACGGCGGAAGACCAGCAACTGCTCAAGGAACTCCTACTCGCCCAGGACAAGTGGGAAAACTTCCTCAACGAGCAGTTCACCGATTTCAGCAAGCTCGCACAGCAGGACTTTTCCAATCCCCTGATGCTCAAGGAACTGCTGGCGGTCAAGAGCGACATCACGATGGCCAAGGACGCCCTGTCCAAGCAGGCCACCGAGATCGCCACGGCCGTCGAGGACAACGGCATCGAGAACGCCAAGACGCTGACGGCCAACATCGAGAAGTGGCTGCCCGACGAGCCCGACCGGATCAAGTGGAGCATGGAAGACCCCGCCGGCGGGCAGAGCAACCCCGAGCAGGCCAACCTGCCCACCGAGTTGGAGGACCTGGTGGGCGACCTGCTGGAGCAGGAGGAGGACCTGTTCGAGCAGATGGACGACTTGGCGAGCAAGTACGCCATGAGCGGCGACAAGGGCATCGGGTGGGACGCACTGGACGGCCCGATTTCCAACATGAACGCCCAGGGCGTGACGGGCAACCAGTTGCCGAACACCAACGAGCTTCAGGGGCGCAGCGGCGAGGGGCGCACGGGAAAGAGCAGCGGCGAGTTCGTGGAAGACAAGGCCGTCGGCAAGGGCGGACGGCGCACCCCCACGCGCCTGACGCCCGAGCCGTTCAGCAAGGGGCAGGTCAACGACGTGTCGCAGGATTCGCCGGGCGGCGCCACCGGCGGCGGGAAGATTTCCGGCTCAGGCGAGGAAGGGCTCGAAGGCCCCGTGCCCCCGCCCCTGGCCCAGGAGATGAAACGACTCGCCGGAAAGCAGGCCACCCTCGTCAACCGCGCCGAAAAGATCCGCTCTCGCTTCGAGGTGTCCGACAACGCGAACTTCCGCCTGCTCCAGGCCATCACCGTCATGCAGCGGGTCCAGAACGACCTGGAGCACAACCGCTATCGCAACGTCCTCCGCACCCGCGACCAGGCGGTGGGCGCCCTGCGGCAGACCAAGCTCCTGCTGGCCGGCGGGGTCGACGTCCAGACCGACGCCTCCACCGCCCTGCCCAAGTATCTGCGCGACGACATCGCCGACGCGATGAAGGGGAAGCTCCCCGAGCAGTACAGTACCGCGCTGGAGGAATACTACCGCCGGCTCAGCGAGCAGAAGTGACCCGCGCCACGCGCCTCAATACCAGACCATGACGATCAGGTTCGGCTCGGACATCTTGGCTTCGAGCGTTCCGATGACGTGCCCGACGTGCTTGATCTCGATCTGCTCCTCATCCAGCCATTCGTTGATCGTGGTTTCCAGACCGTGAAGCGGCGCGTCGGCGATCTTGGAATGGAAGATCCGGCAGCGGGTGGCGCCCGTCCCGTTGACGTTCAGGGGGCGGCGGAACTGCCTTTTCTCGTGCATCCCCACCGCGGCGCTTCCCAGCCCGCCGCCGACCTTGATCTTGCTCATCCCCCCCGCGCCCCCGCTGTCCACCAGGCTGATGGGCTCTTCTTTCGGCTCGGCGGCTTTCGGAGATGGCTTGTCCTCATCCAGTTCCAGGGGGATCGGTTCTTCTTCGGGAACGATATTGTTGTTCTCAGCCATGGACCTGCTCCCACGTGTCATAAAAGAGATGGCGAGGCCCGCGCTCCGCGCGAGCCACGCCGCTCATTCTATTCCAACGCGGGCGAAGGTCAAGGATTTCCGCTTTTCGGGACGAATCGCTCGGGCGGCTGTCGCCCGCGTCTGCTATGATCTGGCGTTTTCCGCGGCAGGGAGATTCCGGACATGCTTCCCGACGGCGACGACAGGCGGATGGGCGGACTGGGCGAAGTGCTCGCCCTGAGCTGGCCCGCCAGCCTGACCATGCTCAACAACACGCTGATGCAGTTCGTCGACGGCCTGATGGTCGCGCGCGTCGGACCGTCGTCGCTGGCGGCGCAGTTCGTCGGGGGCATCTTCGCGTTCGCCCCCACGAGCCTGGCGCTGGGCATGCTGACGGTGGTGAACACCTACGTCAGCCAGAACCTCGGTTCCGGCCGGTCCCAACGGTGCGGTCAGTACGCCTGGGCGGGAATGGCCATCGCCCTGGCCTACTCGCTGGCGCTGAGTCCGCTGCTGATCCTGCTGGGCGGGCGAATTTTCTCCTTCATGCCCCACACGGAAACCGTCCGGGCGCTGGAGACGACGTACTTCCGGTACATGATCGCCTCGATGGGGCTGTTCCTGGCCGCCAGGGTGCTCGGACAGTTTTTCTTCGGCATCCACCGTCCCGGAATCGTGCTGGCGGCTTCGCTGATTTCCAACCTCATCAACGTGGGCCTGAACTACGTGCTGATTTACGGCAAGCTGGGCATGCCGGCGATGGGCCTGGAAGGCGCCGCCCTCGGCACGCTGTGCAGCGCCGGCGTGCTGCTGGGGCTGCTGCTGACAGTGTTCCTCGCGCCGTCGATGCACGCGCGGTACGGAACCCGCGCCCTGCGGCAGGTCCGCCGCTCGCAGTGCGGCGAGCTGATGCGTATCGGCTGGCCCGCGGGCGTTCAATTCTCCAATGATTCGCTGAGCTGGGGCGTGTTCATCTCGGCGCTGGTCGGGCAGTTCGGAACGGCGCACATGGCCGCCAGCACGGTGGCGATGCGCTACATGACCCTGTCGTTCATGCCGGCCGTCGGAATCTCCATCGCCACCACGGCCATCGTCGGGCGGTACATCGGCATGGGGCGCCACGACATCGCCCAGCGCCGCGCCCACGCCGCGCTGGTGGCCGCCATGGCCTACATGGGCCTCTGCGGCGCGTGCTTCCTGGTGTTCCGCTACCCGTTGGCGCGATTCTTCGCCGCGGGGGTGAATTCCGCAGCCGCCGCGAACATCCCCCTCGAGCAGGTCGTGGAAATCAGCACGAAAATCCTGATCTGCGCCGCCGTCTTCCAGCTTTTCGACGCGATGGGAATCGTCTTCATCGGCGCCCTGCGCGGCGCGGGCGACACCTTCGTCCCGATGCTGCTGACGATCGTTCTCTGCTGGACGCTGGTGCTGGGAGGCGGGCTGGTCATGGTGAAACACCTGCCGGCCCTGGAAAGCCTCGGGCCCTGGCTGACGGCAAGCCTGTACGTCATCGTGCTGGGGGTGCTGGTGGCCTGGCGGTTCGAGAGCGGGCGATGGAAGAAGATTCGCCTGCTGGATGGCGTGGTTCCGCCCGCCGGCGCGGCCTGACGGGCCCGCTCCGGCTGCATTGAATCGTTGACGACGGCAGCGCGTCCGTTATAATCCACTTGATTCGCCCCAGGAAGGGCGTTTTTTGCCGCGTGCCGCTTGCATTGCGAATCCTGAAGCCCTGAGGCGGTTGCGACCTCCAGGGCTTTTTGTCTTTGGGAGCATTCGATGGCTGACGGAAAGAACAACTACAAGGACACGCTGAACCTTCCAAAGACCGGCTTCGACATGCGGGCCGGGTTGCTGACCAAGGAGCCCGCCCTCCAGGCCAAGTGGCGCACCGAGGACCTTTACGGGCAGATCCGCCGCGCCCGCCGGGGCGCCGCGCGGTTCATCCTGCACGACGGCCCGCCGTATGCCAACGGAAACATTCACATGGGCACCGCGCTGAACAAGGTGCTCAAGGACATGGTCATCCGCATCCGGAACATGTCCGCGATGGACGCGCCGTACGTCCCGGGGTGGGATTGCCACGGCCTGCCCATCGAGCAGAAGGTCATGGACGAGCTGGGCCCCAAGGCGCGCGAGATGGAGGCCGGGGAAATCCGCCGGCGCTGCGCCGCCTATGCCGACCGGTTCGCCCGCCTCCAGAGCGAGCAGTTCCAGCGCCTCGGCGTGCTGGGCGAGTTCGGCGCCCCCTACATCACCATGCACCCGCAGTATGAAGCCGCCACGCTGGAAGTCTTCGCCCGCCTGGCCGAGCAGGGCCTGGTCTACAAGCAACTCAAGCCCGTCCACTGGTCCATCGCCAACCGCACGGCGCTGGCCGATGCGGAACTCGAATACGAGGATCGCGAGGACACGAGCGTCTACGTGGCGTTCGAACTGTCGCCGGAGTCCGTGGCGAAGGTTCCCTGCACGCGGGGCGACCGGGTATACCTGGCCGTCTGGACGACCACGCCGTGGACCCTTCCGGCGAACCTCGCGGTGGCAGTCCATCCCGACTACAACTACGCCTCGCTGCACTGCGAAACGTCCGCCGGGCCCATGACGCTGGTGGTCGCGGCCGACCTGGCCGAACGACTCGTCCGCTCGCTGGAGGCGCGGCGCGGGGAGTTCCTCCGCCGCTGCGAGGTGACGTGCACGGTGCGCGGGGCGGACCTGGTGGACTCGCAGCTGACCTACCAGCACCCGCTGGTGGAAGGAAAAACCTGTCCCGTCGTGCCGGCCGATTACGTCACCCTCGAAGACGGCACGGGGCTGGTGCACACCGCGCCCGGCCACGGGCAGGAGGACTACGGCACGGCCCTGAAGTGCGGCCTGGAAATTTACTGCCCCGTCCGCGCCGACGGCACGTATGACGACACCGTGCCCGGCTGGCTTCGGGGCATGAGCGTCTGGGACGCGAACGGGAAAGTCGTCGAGCGCCTGCGCGAAGCGGGCACGCTGCTGCTGGACGAAAAGATCGTCCACAGCTATCCGCACGACTGGCGGTCCAAGACGCCCACCATCTTCCGCGCGACGGAACAGTGGTTCGTCGCGGTGGACCGGCCGCTGAAGCGGTCGGGCAAGTCGCTGCGCGACATGGCGATGGACGCCTGCCGGACGCAGGCCGACGAGGGCGGAGTGGATTTCGTGCCCTCCTGGGGACGCAACCGCATCGCCGGGATGCTCGAAAGCCGCCCGGATTGGTGCATCAGCCGCCAGCGAGCCTGGGGCCTGCCGATCCCCGCGTTCTACACCGACTCGGGCGAGCCGGTCCTCACCCCCGCCAGCATCCGCGCCGTGGCGGGTGTGTTCGAGAAGGAAGGCTCCGACGCCTGGTTCACCTTCACCCCGCGGCAACTGCTGGCCGGGTACGATCCCGCGAATGACCCCGACCTTCCGGAAGGGCTTGCCGTGGACGTCGACGCGCTGACCAAGGGCAGCGACATCTTCGACGTCTGGTTCGAGAGCGGATCGAGCTGGTTCGCCGTCGCCATGGCGCGAGGGCTCGTCGAGGACATCCCCGTGGACCTGTACCTGGAAGGCTCGGACCAGCATCGCGGGTGGTTCCAGCTGTCGCTGCTGCCGGCGCTGGGCTGCCAGGGGCGGCCGCCCTTCCGCAGCGTGCTGACGCACGGGTTCGTCGTCACCGAGGACGGTCGCAAGATGAGCAAGTCCCTCGGAAACACCATCGACGTGATCGAGCAGCTCGACAAGCGCGGCGCGGACATCCTGCGCCTCTGGGTGGCCAGCCAGAATTACCAGGACGACGTGCGGTGCAGCGAAAACCTCATCGCCCAGGCGGAGGACGCCTATCGCAAGATCCGCAACACGCTGCGGTTCTGCATGGGCGCCTGCGGGGACTTCGACCCCGCGCGCGACGCGACCGAGCCGGCCGAGCACTCCGTGGACCTGTGGATGCGTATGGAACTGCACCTGCTGATCCGGGAGGTCCGCGCCGCCTACGAGCGGCACGAGTTCCACCGGGCGACGCGCCTGATGTACGAGTTCTGCACGGTGCAGGCGTCGAGCGTGTACCTGTCTGCCGTCAAGGACCGCCTGTACTGCGAGAGCCCCGGCGCCGTCCGCCGCCGCGCCGCCCAAACCGTCATCCACGAAACGCTCATGGCGCTGGTCAAGTTGCTGGCGCCCATCCTGGCGCACACCTGCGACGAGGCGTGGGACCACATCCCCAACCGCCCCGCC
>JAKPKY010000248.1 GCA_029553505.1 Planctomycetota bacterium | reverse complement strand
CTGCGGAGACAGCGGGAACCCCGCGGACGTGGACCGCCTGCTGGACGGCAGCGACGTCCACCTGGTCAACACGGACCCGCCCTACAACGTCAAGGTCGAGCCGCGTAGCGGAAACGCGATCGCCGCCGGCCTGTCCAGTTTCTCCGGGCCGACCCATCACCAGCAGATGGACGCGGCGCGGGGAATAAGCACCAGGGCGACCACGAAGAAGATGCGCCCCAAGGACCGGCCGCTCGCGAACGACTTCGTCTCGGACGAGGCCTTCGCAGCCATGCTGCGGGCGTGGTTCGGGAACATCCGTCGCGTCCTGCTGCCGGGCCGGGCGTTCTACATCTGGGGCGGGTACAGCAACATCTGGAATTACCCCAACGCCCTCCGCGAGTCGGAGCTGTACTTCTCGCAGATGATCATCTGGGTCAAGGAGCATCCGGTCCTGACGCGGAAGGATTTCATGGGCAACCACGAGTGGTGCTTCTACGGCTGGAAGGAAGGCGCCGCCCATCGCTTCTTCGGCCCCGCCAACGCCACCGACGTCTGGTCGGTCAAGAAGGTCACCCCGCAGGCGATGGTGCACCTGACGGAGAAGCCCGTCGAGCTGGCCGTCCGCGCGATTCAGTACTCTTCGCGGCCCGGCGAGAACGTCCTGGACCTGTTCGGGGGGAGCGGATCGACGCTCGTCGGATGCGAGCAGACCGAGCGGCATGCCTTCCTGATGGAGATCGACCCGCTCTACTGCGACGTGATCGTTCGCCGCTGGGAGGCGTTCACGGGGCGGAAGGCAAGCCGGATTAAAAAACCCCGGTCCGCATCGGGGCCGGGGCGAAACAGGGGAAAGGCGAATGCTACCTGACCCGCTCGAATTTCCCGCGTTCGACTTTGCGGAACCGGCTGGCGTCTCCCTTGACGGAGATCTCGCGGAGGATGGCGGAGTAGATGGTCGCCGCCGGCGTCTTGCCGCCCGTCTGCCAAAGGCCTTGGGAAAGCATCCGCTCGACCATTTCCTTGGTGTTGAGCGGGCCGCCCGCCTCGGCAAGCACCTGCGCCGCGGCGTCCAGGCCGCTGGCCTTGCGCTGCTGCTTTTCCTTTTTCCCGTCCGCGGCCTTGGGCCTGGCGGGTCCGGCCGCTTCGCTCGGAATGTCGGGAACCGCCTTGGGCTTCCGCCGGGCTTCCCATCGTCTGAGCGTCTCGCCCCCGCCCTGGATCGCGTCCATGCTGACTTTGACCGTCTTGCCGCTGGGCAGGACGGCGGCTTCGTATCGCCCATGTCCCAGCGACTTGTCCATCCGCGCCGGCAGCCACGAGCCGCCGATCTTCACGCTGTACACCAAGCCGATTTGAATCCGTCGCTTGTCCATCTCGATTCTCCTTGTGTTGGGCCCGGCGACGCGCCGGGCGTTTTGTCAAAGTCCGATCTCGTCGAGGAGGGTGCTGTACCGATCGCCGAGTCTTTCCAGCAGTCCCTCGGCGAAGGCGGCCACCTCGTCGTTGACCTTGTCGTCCGCGGTTCTCACGGTCCCGTGCAGGTGCGCCGCGATGGCGACCAGAGCCTTGACGCTGAGCCGCTCGCGGAGCGCGTCGAAGAGGTCCCGCTCGTCGTTTTCCGGCACGGTGACCTTGCGGCCGTTGCCCGCGTCGTAGCGGGCCCGCCGTTCGATCCAGCCGGACGCACGGAGGAACGCCCTCCAGGCCTTTTCGTCCATCGGCTGATGGACCTCGGACCGGCCCGGGGTGATGACGCGCCACAGATTCCGGTCGATGTCGTCGCGGTAGATGCACAGGCCGCGAACGCCCATCTTGCGCCCGATCTCCGCAGCCTTCATCGTGGTCAATGTCTTGCGTTTCATGGTGCTTCTCCTTTCGTGGTTCGTTGCCAGGTTCACGAACCCATGAGGCCATGGAATCCGCGAACAGCCAAGGGAATCCCTGCGAAAACCGGCGAAAGCATGCATGTTTCATGCTTTAGCGGGGCAAAGGCTTATGGTGACTGACGGGAAATCTTTCGGAAGAACTTCCAAAAAATCCGCCGCGCCCGGGCCGGAACGGCTCGACCCGGCGGCGCTGACGGTGGCGCAGGCGGCAAGGTTGTTATCGGCAGCCGGAGCGGCCGCGACGGAACAGGCCATCGGGAGGCACCTGGCAGATGGAGCGCCGGCGACGGCCGGCGCGGACGGGCAGCCCCGGATCAACCTGCTGCACTACGCGGCGTGGATGATCCGGCGGCTGGAGACGGAATGACAAGCGGGGGCGCTCCCAGGCACGGGACGCCCCCAGGGCACAGACGATCCCTTGATTGGAGTCTGCACCATGGCGAAGGTACGATCCGCCCGGCAGGCAGGCAAATCGGCCGCGGCGATTTGTGATACAAAAAAACGCGTCAAAAAATCATCCCCAAAAATCGCCGTGCGGGACCTGACGTTGGAGGACGCCGAGACGCCGCGGACCGCGCCGCAACTGGCGGCGCTGCTGGCCGACAGCGGCGCGGGGACCGTCCCGGCCGAGACGATCCGGCGGCACCTTCGCGAGGGGGCACCTGCCGATTCCCGCGGCCGGATTTCCCTGACCGCCTACGCCGCCTGGTTGCTGGTCCGCCTGGGCGACTCGCACGCGAATGAGCGGAAGTGAGCACTTTTGCGGAAAAGTGAGCACACACCGACCACGGACCTCAGGCGGCTCACGCCCGCCGAGACGGTCCGGCTGTTGAACAGCACGCCGCTGGGCGCGGTGCTGTCCTCGGCGGCCCTCCGCGCCCACCGCGACGCGGCGGGGCTTCGGATCGCCGCGGCGGGCGACGGGCGGCGCGTGGACCTGCCGCGCTACGTCGCGTGGCTGTTCGACCGGCTCGTCGCCGCGGAGTCCGCGCCGCCGGCGCCGTCGGCGGCGGACCGCTACCTCGAGGCGAAAAAGAAACAGGCCGAGCGGAACCGCGCCGCCACCAAGGCCGCCCAGGACGTCGGCCCGATCCCCGACGTGGCGGACTGGCCGCGCCGCCTGGCGGCCGTCGCGAGCCTCCGGACGTTCTGCGAGACCTACGCGTCGGCCGCGTTCTGCTGGCCCTGGTCGGACGACCACCTCAAGGCGATCGAGATCCTCCAGGACGTCGGCCGCAACGGCGGCATGTTCGCGCTGGCCATGCCCCGCGGCGGCGGCAAGACCACGCTCGCCCGCTGGGCGGCCCTGTGGGCCGTGCTGGCCAACCTGGTCGACTACGTCTGCGGGATCTCGGCATCCGAGACCCGGGCCGTCCGGCAGCTGCTCAGCCCGGTCAAGACGGTCATCATCGAGAACCGCAAGCTGGGCGAGGATTTCCCGGAGGCGATCCTGCCGCTGCGCCGGCTGGAGAATTCCTCCAAGCGCCAGCTCCAGCAGCACGTCAACGGCCACCTGACGCACGTGCGGTGGGAGGACGACCGGATCGTCTTCCCGTCCGTCCGGCCGGAGGACCTGCCGGCGTCGTTCGCCCAGCGCGGCGTCAAGCCGGCGGCCTGGGGCGCGGTCTACAGCGTCGACGGCCTGGACGGGGAGATCCGCGGCCACCAGCACGAGCGCCCGGACGGCACGGTCATCCGGCCCCGGATGGTCCTGCTGGACGACCCGCAGACGCGGCGGAGCGCCCGCTCGAGCCTCCAGACCGATTACCGGCTGGAGCTGATCAACGGCGACGTCCGCTACCTGGCCGGGCCCGGAGAGACCGTCGCCGCAGTCGCGCTGGTGACGAAGATCTACGAGTCCGACCTGGCGGACCGCCTGATGAACCGCGACGCCAGCCCGGACTGGCAGAGCCTCTGCACGGCGTTCCTCACGAAATTCCCCGACAACCTGAAGCTCTGGGAGGAATACTGGGACCTCCGCCGCGGGCGCGGCTCGGCGGGAATCCGCGATTCAAACCGCTACTACAAAAAACGACGCGCCGACATGGACGCCGGCGCGTCGGTCTCGTGGGTGCACGCCTACGACCGCCGGACGGAGCTGAGCGCCATCCAGCACGCGATGGACCTGTTCTTCGCCAACCAGGCGACGTTCTGGTCCGAATACCAGAACGCGCCGCGGTCCGAGCAACTCGCCGACGCCGCCCTGCGCCCCGCCCAGGTGGCCGCGAAGCTCAACGGACGCCCGAAAGGCCAGGTCCCGCAGGCGGCGGCCCACCTGACCGGCTTCGTGGACGTCCACGACGAGCTGCTGTTCTGGTGCGTGGTCGCCTGGGAGTCGGACCTGACGGGCTGCGTGATCGACTACGGCACGCACCCCCGGCAGTCGCTGCGGCGGTTTACGCTCCGCTCGGCGCAGCAGACGCTCGGCCGGGCCACCCCCGGGCGCGGGACGGACGCGGTGATCCGCGCCGGGCTGGAGGGCCTGGTGGCCGAGCTGCTGCGGAGGGAGTTCCCCCGCGCCGGCGGCGGCGTGATGCGGATCGGGCGGCTGCTGGTGGACATGGGCTACAAGCCGGAGATCGTCGAGGCCGTCAAGCACGCCGTCGGCGGCGAGACGATGTGGCTGGCCAAGGGCGTGGGCATCCGCGCCGCGCACCGGCCGATGAGCGAGTACCGCCGCAAGCCGGGCGAAAGTTTCGGCTGCCACTGGTACATCCCGAACCTCTCCGGAACGCGCGAGTTCCGCCACGTCGCGGCGGACGTGAACTACTGGAAGAGCCACGTGCACGGCGCGCTGGCCGCGCCGCCGTCCGAGCGCGGCGGCCTGACGCTCTGGGGAAAGAACGCCAACGAGCACGAGCTGTTCGCCGAGCACGTCGCCGGCAGCGAGACCTGGGTCGAGACGGCCGGGCGGGGCCGGAAGGTCCACGAATGGCTGCTGAGGCCCGGCGCGCCGGACAACCACTGGTTCGACTGCCTGGTGGGCTGCGCGGTGGCGGCGAGCATGCTCGGGGCCGCCGCGCCGGGCCAGGAGACCCGCGCCGTCCGCCAGCGGAAGCGCTACACCCAGGCCGACCTGCGGAGGAGGTCGTAATGGCGGCTCGGAAAAAATGGGACCCGGCGGAATCGCAACGCGGCCTGGAATGCCCGCGCTGCGGCTGCCGCCACTTCCACGTCCTCTACACCCGCGCCCTGCCGGGCGGAAGAATCCTCCGGCGCCGGCAGTGCCGTTACTGCGGCGCGCGGGTCAGCACCTATGAGCAGGAGATTGAGCGTGAACCCAAAGACGGACAACCTGACGACGGATGCGTTGATGGACCTCGATGAGCTGGGCCGGGAGGTGCTGTTCAGCCTTCCGTTCGGCGGCGGAGGGCCGAGCCTGCACGAGCTGGCGGACGAGCTGCTGGAGGACCGCTCGCCTCGCGGCCTGGCGGCGGTCCGAAGGGCGCTGGCGGCCGTCGAACTGGCCGCGGGGCTGGAGCGCCGGACCGGCATGGATGCGTTCGGGCTCGCCGGCGTGCCGATGTATGCCTTGCCGCGGGCGGCCCGGCGGCGCGTGCGGACCTTCGCGGCGCTGCTGGGCAAGAAACAGGGAACCGGGAACATTAGAAAACCCCTTGCCCCTCTCCCTGGAAGGGAGAGGGCGGGGAGAGGGTGATTCAGGTTCCGCGTTCCAGGATACGAACCATGAATACGATCGTCATCCCGCACCGGGACCGACACGCGGCGCTGGCCCGCTGCGTCTGCTCGATCCTCTGGAGCGCCCTGGAGTGCGGGCCGCCCTGGACGGACCCGCGCGCCTGGGAGATCCTCGTGATCGACAACGGGTCCGGGCGGGAACCTTATCCCTACGACTACCTGGTGGGCAGCGGCCGCGTCCGCGTGGTCCACGACGAGCGCGAGATGCCGGTCTTCAACAAGGCCGCCCTGCTGAACGTCGGAATCGATTGCGGCGGCGACGTGCTGACGTTCCTGGACGCCGACGCGATCGTCGGGCCCCGCTGGATTCGCGCCGTCGAGGCGCTGGACGACCCGGCCGTCACGCTGCTGGCCTACCGCGTCCGGTACCTGCCGCCCGGAACCGACCTGCCGGACCGCGACTCCTGGCGGGCGCTGTTCGACCCGGCGGAATACGAGCGTCATCCACGGGCCTACGAGGCCTACGGCCGCGCGGAATACAACCCCAAGGTCGCCCCCGCCGATCCGGCGTCGATCGCCACGGTCCTGGGCAACAGCCAGTTCTCCCTCCGGCGGGACATGCTGCGCGCCCTGGGAAATCTCCGGTGGGACGAGGCGTTTGTAGGCCGCGGCTGGGAGGACCTGGACATGCTGCGGCGCATCCGCCGGGCCGCGGGCGACGCCTATCGCGGCGCGATCCGCACCGACCCGGCCTCCTGCCTGTACCACGTCCGGCACGACTACCGCCCGGACTGGCGGACTCCGGACGCCGAGCGGGCGAACCGGCGGAGATTTTTTGAAGGGGCGGACCCTCACCCCAACCCCTCTCCCTTGAGGGAGAGGGCGGGGAGAGGGTGTTGATAAAAATCTGTCAGGATATGAACGACCATGATCACGAACGTCGTCACGTTTCACGCCGACCCGCCCGGGCAGGATTGGTACGCCGAGCGCGCGGCACGGTTGGCGAAGGACTGCGCCGTCCACGGGATTCCCTGCTGGGTCTTCCAGGCCGAGCATGCGGGCTGCTGGCAGGACACCTGCCTGCTGAAGCCGCGCATCATCCTCCAGGCCCTGCGGGATCTTCGGCGGCCCGTCCTGTGGGTGGACGCGGACAGCAGCGTCGTCGGCCCGCTGGACGAACTGGACGTCCTGATGGGAAACACCGACGTGGCGGCCGTGCGCCAGCAGCTGCCCCGGAAAGACCTTCCCGTGCTGGCGACCGTGCTGTGGTTCAACTGCACGCCGGCGGCGGTGCGGTTCCTGGAGGGCTGGGCCGCGGCGGTCGAGTCGGCCGACAACTGCTCCCCGGACCACGACGTGCTCTGCCGCCTCTGGCAGGCCGACAGGGACTTTCTTCGGCTCAAGGAACTGCCGCCGAACTGGTGCTGGCTGCCGGGCCGCGGGAATCCCGTCGGCGCGCCGAAGATCCTCTTCGGCCTGTCCAGCCCGCCGGGTCGCAAGCACGTCCGCAAGCTCCCGGAGATCACGGCCGTCGTCACCGCCTGCCGCCGCCTCGGCCTGATGGGCAGGATGATGGATTCCCTGCGGCGGAACTGCGTGGACCTGGACCAGGTCAGCCGCTGGCTGATCGTCGACGACGGCAGCAGCCTCCCTGATCGGCGGGAAATGTCCCGCCGCTGGCCGCACTGCGAAATCCTCTACAACAAGCGCCACGGCCACCACGAATCGGTCAACCTGGCCTACGAGCGGATCGCCACCCCGCTGACGCTCTGGCTGGAGGACGACTGGGAATTCCACCGACAGGGAAACCTGATCCACGAGTGTTTCTCCATCCTGCTGCACGATCCGCGGCTCGCGCAGGTCGGGCTGCCGTTCCAGGCCTGCCAGCCGCGCCGCACCGGCAGCGCCGTGCCGTACCGGTTCCACCTGTACACCGGCCGGCGCAACGCGGACGGAAGCGACAGCCACTGGCCCGGCTTCACGCTCAACCCCAACCTGCACTGGACGGACGCGGTCCGCGCCTGCCTTCCGGCGAAGCCGCCGGAGTTCGAGCATCGCATGGCCCGCCGCCTGCGCGACGCGGGCCGCTGGGTGGCGCACTGCGAGCCGTCCTGGTGCCGGCATGTCGGGGAGGTTTCGGCGTACACCCTGACCGGGCGGAAGAAATGAAAACCGAGGACCGGAAACCGGAGACCGAACCATGATCATCCAGCATTACCTGAACCTCTGGTGGGTCGGCGGCCTGGAACACGACCTCGTCCGGCTGATCGCCGCCACGCCCGGCTGGACGCACCGCATCGCGGTTCGCGGGACCATCGAGCCGGAGGCCCTCGGCCTGCTGGCGCCGTACGGCATCCTGCCGACGCCGTTCCGCTGGAGCGACTGGCGCGTGGCGGACGACGTCGATGTCGTCGTCCACCACAACCAGCCGGCGTCCGCGCCGGGCAGGGACAAACTCCGCCGGCCCGTGCTGAGCGTCTACCACGGCTTCCCGGCTTCCAGGGGCCAGTTCCATCCGCACGCCCTGAACTGTTCCGTCAACGCCGCCGGCACGGAGTGGCTGCGGATCAGGCAGGGCCTCTCCGAACTGCCCAGCCTGCATCCCGGCATGCGGTTGCCGCCCGTCCGCAAGACGGACTACTGGATCGGTTCGCCGGTGCGGATCGGCTGCATCGCCTCCGGGCGCATGGAGAAATTCTCCCCGCGCCTGCTGGCCGTCTTGAAACGGATTCACGAGCGACGGCTGGTGCATTTTCTCGGCTACGGCATGGCGCCGCTGGCGGAGCGGTTTCAAAATTGCGGCTTCCCCTGCACGCTGCTGGAACCGCGCGTCGGGCCGGGCAAGTGGGAGTTTCTGGAATCGCTGGACCTCGGGATTTACCTGGCGGGCTGCGCCGAGGGGTTCGGCATCGCCGTCCAGGAGATGCTGGCGGTCGGACTGCCGGCGGTGATCGACGCGCGGGGCGGCCTGCTGGACCAGGTCGAAGACGGCGTCAATGCCCTGCTGGCCTCCGACGTCCCCGGCGCGGTCGGCGCGATCGAGCGGCTGCTGGACGACGACCCCCTGCGCCGCCGGCTGGGCGAAACGGCCTCCGCGCGAGTGGCCGAACGGTACGGCCTGGCGGACTTCCGGGACCGCTACGCCCGGGCGATCGAAATCGCCCGCACCCTCCTGTGAAAATTCTCGGAAAAATCGGCGCATCCACGTCTACGGGTAGAACCTGGGCGATTTTTTGGTAGTGTTGCGCCTGCCGTCGCCCGATAGCGATGGCTGACGAGAGGCAACCCGGCCGAACCGCCGGAGGCTTTCCGCCCCAAAAACGGACGGAAAGAACCGCCTCGAACATGGCCGCACGGGGCCGTGCACCCGCGCGGCCAATTTTACGCGCCGCGGCACTGGAGAAAAGGTCATGCGATGACGGACGAGATCGAGGACATCCTCGAGCAGGCGGCCTCCGAGCCGGCCAGCGCCAGCGGGGACGGCACGACCGTCCAGCAGCACTCGCTGGACCAGCTCATCCGGGCGGACAAGTACCTGTCCGGCAAGCGGGCGGCGCATGCCGACCCGCGCAAGGCGTTCGCGCGGATGAAGATCGTGCCTCCGGGAACGGTGTGATTTTGTAGGACAGGCGGGACGCCTGTCGGACATGAAAATGAACTTCTGGCCCTTCAAGCGGAACAAGAGCGACTCGGCGGCGCCGGCAAGGTACCGGTCCCTTGTACGGAGCAAGAGCGACTCGGCTGTAAAAAAGGTCCGAGCCAAGTTCGACTCGGCGCAGACCACGCCCGACAACCGCCGCCACTGGGCCAACGCCGACAGCCTCTCGCCCGACGCCGCCGCCCGCGCCGACATCCGCCGCATCCTCCGCAACCGCGCCCGCTACGAGGTGGCCAACAACTCCTATGCCCGCGGAATCGTCCTGACGCTCGCCAACGACTGCATCGGCACGGGCCCGCGATTGCAGATGCTCCTGGAGAACCCCGAGATCAACCAGGCGATCGAGCGGGAGTTCGCCGCCTGGGCCAAGGCCGTCGACCTGCCCGCCAAGCTCCGGACGCTGCGGATGGCCCGGGCGCAGGACGGCGAGGCGTTCGCGGTCCTGTTCACCAACGAGAACCTCGCCCACCCCGTCAAGCTGGACCTGCGGCTGATCGAGGCCGACCAGGTGACCTCGCCCGGCGCGGCCGCCAAGGTCGGATCGGCCGAGGCGGTCGACGGCATCGAGTTCGACGCCTTCGGCAACCCGAAGACCTACCAGGTGCTCAAGGCCCACCCCGGCGGCGGGACCGGCTCGACGGAGATCGTTCCGGTCCCCGCGTCGAGCATGATCCACTGGTTCCGCGCCGACCGCCCCGGCCAGCGGCGCGGCCTGCCGGACATCCTGCCGGCGCTGCCGCTGTTCGCCCAGCTCCGTCGCTACACGCAGGCGGTGATCCTGGCTGCCGAGAGCGCCGCCAACTGGGCCATCGTGATGGCGACGACCGTCCCGCCCGGCGGCGAGGCGGCCGAAGTCGAAAAAGGCGCCGTCCAGGAGATCGAGACCGAACAGAACACGGCGGTCTTCGCCCCGGAAGGCTGGAAGCCCGAGCAGATCAAGGCCGAGCAGCCGGCCACGACGTATGACATGTTCAAGCATGAGATCCTCAACGAGATCGCCCGCTGCCTGAACATGCCGTACAACATCGCCGCCTGCAACAGCTCCGGCTACAACTACGCCTCGGGGCGGCTGGACCACCAGACCTACTACAAGTCGATCCGCGTGGAGCAGGCCCACTGCGAGGCGGTCGTGCTGGACCGCATCCTCGAAGCCTGGCTGCTGGAGGCCGTGGCGGTCTTCGGGATCAGCCGGACGGGCGCTTCGCCGGTCCAGGCGCACCAGTGGTTCTGGGACGGCCACGAGCACGTGGACCCCGTCAAGGAGGCCTCCGCCCAGGCCACGCGGCTGGCCAACCACGCCACCACGCTGGCGACCGAGTATGCCCGCCAGGGCAAGGACTGGGAAACCGAGCTGCGCCAGCGGGCGAAGGAAATCTCGCTCCAGAAGGAACTGGGACTGCCGCTGCCGAACGAATCCGCGCCCGACGACGGCGGAGATGGAGACGCGGAGGCCGCCGCGATCGAAGACCTGCGCAGCCGAGTCGAGGAGATCGAAGATGCGATCGCGTAAGAACCACAGGCGACAGGCTTCAGGCCACAGGCTTCAGGCCGCCGCCAAGGCCCCGGCGAGCCCCGTGAGTTTCGTCAGCGACGGCGCGGTCCGCATCGAGGCGGCCGCGGGCGAGGGCAACGCGAAGAAACTTCCCCGCTTCCAGATGGTCGCCTATACGGGCGGGCCCATGCGCGTGGCCGGCTGGTTCCATCCGGTCGTGATCGACCTGGCCGGCCTGACCATCCCGTCGCAGTCGGTCCCCATCCGCGCCGGACACGACGCCGCCGCCGGCGTCGGCCACAGCGAGAGCGTCTCCATCGAGGGCGCGCGCCTGACCGCCGCGGGCGTGATCAGCCGCGACACGGAGGTGGCCCGCGAGATCGTGGCCTCGGCGCTGAACGGCTTCCCGTGGCAGGCGTCCGTCGGCGCCAGCGTGGAAGAGTACGAGTACGTCACAGACGGCCAGACCGTGGTGGTCAACGGCCGCAAGGTCAAGGGCCCCGTCAACGTCATCCGCAAATCGACGCTCGGGGAGATCAGTTTCGTGGACTTGGGGGCCGACCGCCGCTCGCGCGCGCGGGTCGCCGCCTCCGCGGGAGAAACCAACATGACATTCGAACAGTGGCTCATTGCAAAGGGCTTCGTCCGGGCGAACCTCGACGAGACGCAGCTGGCCAGCCTCCAGGCGGCCTACGACGCCGAAGTCGCCGCGGCCGGCGAAGACTGGAAAAAGAAGAACGCAAAGGACGGGAAAAAGGCCAAGGTCAAGGCGTCCGACGCCGACGACGACGAAGGCAAAGAACCCTCCGATCCCGCCCCGCGGACCGCCGCGGAGCAGATCCGCGCCGAGGCCGCCGCCGAAAGCAAGCGGATCGCCGACGTCCGCAAGGCCTGCACGGGCCACCCGGACATCGAGGCCAGGGCGATCGCCGAGGGCTGGGACGCGACGCGCGCGGAGCTCGAGGTGCTGCGCGCCGACCGGCCCAAGGCCCCGGCCGCCCACGTGCCGGAACAGGCCGCCGACGGCGCGGTGCTCGAGGCCGCGGCCATGCTCACCGGAAAGCTGACCGGCGAGAAGAAGGTCGAGCAGCTCTACGACGCCAAGACGCTCGAGGCGGCGTCCAAGCGGTTCCCGCACGGCCTGGGCCTGCAGGAGCTGCTGCTGGAGGCCGCGTGGGCCAACGGCTACACCGGCCGGAGCTTCCGCGACACCCGCGCGATCCTGCGCAGCGCGTTCGGCCACGACGTCGTTCAGGCTGGCTTTAGCACCATCGACATCGGCGGCATCCTGTCCAACGTCGCCAACAAGTTCCTGCTGGACGGCTTCTTCAGCGTCGAGCGGGCCTGGCGCGAGATCGCCGCGATCCGCAACGTCTCGGACTTCAAGACGGTCACCAGCTACCGGCTGATCGGCAAGGACCAGTACGAGCTGGTCGCCCCCGGTGGCGAGCTGAAGCACGGGACGCTGGGAGAGGAGACTTACACCAACAAGGCCGACACCTACGGCCTGATGCTCTCCATCGACCGGCGGGACGTCATCAACGACGACCTCGGCGCCATCACGACCGTCCCCCGCAAGCTGGGGCGCGGCAGCGGCCTGAAGATCAACGACGTGTTCTGGACCGCGTTCCTGGACAACGCCGCCTTCTTCGCCGCCGGCAACAACAACTATCTCTCCGGCGCGGCCACGGTCCTGGGCATCGACGGCCTGTCGGCCGCCGAGCGGGCCTTCATGGACCAGGTCGACGGCGACGGCAAGCCGCTGGGCGTGATGCCGGCGATCCTGCTGGTTCCGACGTCCCTGGGCGCGATGGCCACCATGCTTTTCAAGAGCCTGGAGATCCGCGACACCACGGCCAGCACCAAGTACCCCGTGGCCAACCCGCACGCCAACAAGTTCCGCGCGGTCGTCAGCCGGTACCTGGCCAACAGCGCCTACAAGGGCTACTCGGCCCTGGCGTGGTACCTGCTGGCCGACCCGGCGGACCTGCCGGTGATCGAGGTGGCGTTCCTGAACGGCCAGGAAAGCCCGACCATCGAGACGGCGGAAGCGGACTTCAACGTCCTGGGCGTCCAGATGCGCGGTTATCACGACTTCGGCGTGGCCAAGCAGGACCCCAAGGGCGGCGTCAAGAGCAAGGGTTCTGTGTAAGCCGGAACCGGGAACAACGGAACCGGGAACCCGGAAAACCCCTCTCCCTTGAGGGAGAGGGCGGGAAGAGGGTGATTCCGGCCCCGGCCTCAAGGAGAACGACATGACAACGTTCGTACACGAAGGAAACACCATCGACTACACGCCGGGTTCGGCGGTGGCCGCCGGCGACGTGGTCGTCCAGGGCGAGCTGGTGGGCGTGGCCCCGCGGGCCATCGCGGCCAACGAGCTGGGCAGCCTGGCGGTGTCCGGCGTCTTCGACTTCCCCAAGGACACCTCCACCGGCAGCGGCAGCACCGCCGGGACGGTGTACTACTGGGACAAGGCGGCCGAGGTCGCCACGACCGACTCCGACAGCGGCAACAACAAGCTGATCGGCAAGTCCGTCGCCGACTGCGACGACGCCGACGAGACGGTCCGCGTCCGCATGGACCAGTGAAAGCAGCAGGCGAAAGGCCACGGGCCGAAGGCTGAAGCCTTGGGTCTGAAGCCTGCGGTTTGAGGTGTTCGCATGGCCGGCGGTGGCCGGGACATCCTGGACTGGGCCCGAAGGTGGCTCGACGGCAAGCGGGCGGACCACCTGGCCCGTTCGGTCGTCTACGAGCGGGGCGCGAGTTCCGTCGAGGTGGACGCCACGCCGGGCCGGACGGTCTACGAACAGGCCAGCGAGTCGGGCGCCGTCGTCCATGCCGTGGCGACGGATTTTATCCTCGCCGCGGCGGACCTGGCGCTCGGCGACGAGCCGATCGAGCCGCGGGCCGGCGACCGCATCTACGCCCAGGCGGCGGACGGACGGGTGATCGTCCACGAGGTCCTGGACCTCGGAGGGGCAGGCTGCTGGCAGCCGTGCGACCCGGACGGCCTGACCCTGCGAATCCACACGAAACGGATCGGAACGGCGCCATGACCCCATCGCACACAACCAGAATTCCCGTCGGCCCGCCGAACGGCTGCGGCCCGCTGGACCGCGTGGAGTGCCGGGCGCAGTTCGCCCGCGTCCTGGCGGCGCTCGACCGGATCGACGAGGCGATCCGCGGCAACGCCCTGGGCGAGAAGCCTGGCATCCTGCTCCGTCTGGACCGGCTGGAGACGGCCGCGACGACGCGGGCGAGGCTGCTGTGGCTGATCGCCGCGTCGACCGTCGCCGCGGCGGTGGGAACCGTCTGGAAACTGATCGCGTCCGCGTGACGCGACACGAGGAGATTCATCATGCCGGAACAGCTTTTTATCCTTGGAAAAGACGCGAAACTCTACTTCGGGGCCACCGGGGCAGACCTGGCCGACCTGACGGAACTGGACAACGTCAAGGACGTCACGCTCACCCTCGAGGCGGGCGAGGCGGACGTCACCACCCGCGCCAACAGCGGCTGGCGTGCGACCGCCGCGACCCTCCGCCAGTGCACCGCCGAGTTCCAGATGGTCTGGAAGCCCGGCGACGCGGGCTTCGACGCCGTCCAGGCCGCCTTCCTGTCCAACGGAACTCTCGAGCTGGCCATCCTGGACCAGGACCGGGGCGTCGCCGGGGCGCAGGGGCCCAAGGGCAGCTTCTCCATCACGTCGTTCTCGCGGTCCGAGGCGCTGGAAGAGGCGATCGTCGTCAACGTCTCGGCCAAGCTGGCCGCGTTCGACGAATGGGTCGAGGTGGCCGGGACCTGACGATAGCCGGAAGTGGGAAAACCCTCACCCCCACCCTTCTCCCTTAGGGAGAGGGCAGGGTGAGGGGACCACCTGTAGGAGACGGTTCCATGTCCCTGCCGATCGACGTCGCCGAGGCGCTCAAGACGGCCGTGAACGGGGGAGAGTTTTCCGCCGCCTTCGAGGCCGTCCGCGCCTATGCGCCGCGGTTCGACCTGGCGGAGCTGGCCGACCTCCACGTGACGGTCGTGCCGCGCGGCGTGGCGCTGTCCGTCGCGGCCCGCAAGCTCAGCCAGACCGACGTCCAGGTGGACCTGGCCGTGCAGAAAAAGCTTTCCGCCGACAGCGCCGCAAATCCGGCGCTGGAACTGGCGGAACTGGACGCCCTGATGGACCTGTCGCAGGAGATCGGCGAGTTCGTCGCCCGCTTGGGCAGGCTGGAGATCCCCGGCGGCGTCGCCGTCTGGACGGCCACGGAGAACGCGCCCGTCTACGCGATCGAGCACCTGCGGGAGTTCCGGCAGTTCACGGGCGTCCTGACCTTTACGTTCCGCGCGATGCGGGCGACCTGAAAAGCAAGAGGTGACCCATGGCATTGATTCGAAAAGCACTCATGGCGCTGACCGCCGCCCAGGACGACAGCGACGGGGCGCTGCTGGTCCGTCAGACCGACGCGGTCGTCGCGGCGCTGGAGGCGCTCGCCGCCGCGGCGGATACGGAAAACCAGTCGATCCGCTGCACGATCGTCGGCGGGTCTGCCGTCATCAACGTAGACATGGCCGAGGTAGACGTGACGGCCCTGGTCGACGGGATCGCGGGCGAGAAAACGCTTGAGGACCTCTCCGGCCAGTTGCCCGAGTCGCCCGGGGAACACGGCGGCCTTCCGGTCGAGGGAGTCGAGGGCGGAACGCCCGTTTCGGTTTCTGGCCCGCTGACGGACGAGCAGCTCCGCGATAGTGCGATTGAGGTCGAGGAGGCCAGCGCGGCGGCGATCCTGGCGGCGGCGATCGGGACCGGCGCGCCGATTCCGCGACAGTTCACCGATCCGGCGTCCGACGCCTACACGGCGGCCGCCACCGCGCCGGGCCGGGCCTGCACGCGCATCCGGTTCGGTTGCGGCGCGGGCGGCATGATCCTCTCGCTGGACGGCGGCACGACCGAATCCATCCGCGTTCCGGCCAACACGGTGGACGAGATTTGCGTTTCCATCGCGGCGGACGCGGCCCTCAAGGCCAAGCGGATCGCCAGCGGCGTGGCGTTCGCGGACGCCTGGATCGAGGTGCGCTGATGGGATACCCAATCAATCTTCGCAGGCCGCCTTCGCTGATCGTGGCGGCGTCCAACGCCCCGGCGGACCTTGTGAGCCGCGCGGATTACGTCTGCGATGGAACGGCGGACGACGTGCAGTTGCAGGCCGCGCACGACGCCCTGCTCGCCACGGGCGGGGAAATCCTGCTCACGCCGGGCCAGTTTAACCTCTCCGCCCCGGTTCTGGTTTCCAAGCCGGGCGTGACGATTCGCGGCGTCGGATACGGCACGATTCTCAAGCTGGCGAACGCCGCGAACTGCTCGGCCATCGCCACCACCGTTGCGGGCGCGGAGGGCTTCTGCCTGCGCGACATGAAGATCGACGGCAACGGCGCGAACCAGACCGCCCCGACCTACACCACCAGCGTGACGGGCACCGACGCCGACCCGACCGTGCTGACCAAGGCCGGCGCGTGGACCGGGCTGAACCTCACCGGCGCGTACTGCTACGTCGGCGGCAGGAAGGTCCGCACCACGTCCGGCGGCGGCTACTACTGCCAGATCGCCTCCAACACCGACGACACGCTCACGCTGGATCGCAACATCTCCAGCGGCGGCGCGTTGAGCGGACTGGAAGTCGTCGTATACAAGGACGGCTCTTACGCCGGTCCGCTGGTGCGGCTGCACTCCAGCAACGTGACCCATCCTTACGGGGAAAAAGCGCTGCTGACGGGCCTGTGGCTGACGGGCGGCGCGGATTGCGGCATCCTGCTGGAGGCGTGCCGACGCTCGAAAATCCACAACGTTTTTGTCCAGCTGATGACCGGCCACGGCATCCGGTCGAGCAATTTCCATATGGAAATTTCCGCCTGCGGAATCTACTCGTGTTCCAAGTACGGCCACTACGCCGACCAGATCGAGGACTGCTCCTTCGTCGGGACCAACTTCGCCTACAACACGCTCGGCGGCCTGTACAGCGCCAGCGGATCGTTCGTATCCGAGTGCCACTTTTACCGCAACGGATACGGCATCGTGTCGGCGTCGACCACCAGCATCGTTGGGTGCAAGTTCCAGGGAAACACCGAGGACTGTATCAACACGCCGAGCGCGACGCGGATCGCGGCTTGCAGCTTCATCAACAACTACAAGGCGTGCGTCAACAACGCGGCGGATTCGCAGATCGTCGGCAACCGGTTCTGGTCCACCGTGGCGACTGCCAACACCTACAGCGAGGTTGTGTGCAACTATCGCTGCCAGGTCGTCGGCAACGAGTTCGGCGTTTCGTCCGGGAACAGCATGAAGCGCGGCGTGTGGTTCCAGGTGTCGAACCAGGGCCACCGGGTCGAAAGCAATTACTTCAACGCGACTTACGGAACCGAGACGATCTCCGCGCCGGGCGCGAGCGACGTGATCCGCAACAACACAGGATACGTGACGGAAAACGCGGGCACCGCCACGGTGGCCAGCGGGCAGACCAGCGTGACGGTCAACCACGGCTGCGCGTTGACGCCCGCGCACATCCTCGTGACGCCGACGAACAGCCTGGGCAACGCGACGAAGTTCTACGTCAGTTCCATCACGTCCACGCAGTTCACCGTTGCCGTGGACCAGGATCCCGGCGCGACGACGGCGACGTTCGCATGGAGCGTGCGGATTTGACGGGAAACACGAGAGAAGGTAGTCAGTCCGCGGACTGATTGAAGTTTGAGGATCGACATGCGAATCGGCGCGGTGACCAAGCGGATGTTCTTCGACAGCGCGGCGGTGGTCCGCAGCGTGGACGCCGCCACGCGCAAGGTCCTGTCGAAATTCGGCGCGTTCGTCCGCACGGCGGCGCGGACCTCGATCCGCCCGCGGAAGGCCCCAAGCGCCCCGGGCGAACCGCCCCACAGCCACACCGGAGACCTGCGTCGCCGGATACTTTTCGCCTACGACCCGGCGAGCAGGTCGGTCGTCGTCGGGCCGACCCTCTTCCATCATGTGCAGCTCTCGGCGTTCCTCGGGCCGGGCGTCAGCGTCCCGGAGCTGCTGGAGCACGGGGGCAAGGCCGGCGTCATCGAGACCGCCGTTCGTTTCGGCGGGCACATGATCTGGGTGCGGCGGGATCTGCGCAGAATGGGGAAAGTCGCGCTGATCGCGGCGCTGCGGGAGAATCTCCGTCGCGGGCGGGCCATCAAGCTCGGCGGCGGAAACGTCGTCGTCCCGGCCGGGCAGAACCGTTTTCGAACCTACACCCTCGCCGCCCGCCCGTACATGGGTCCGGCCATGATGCAGGAACTTCCGAAGCTTCCCGCCCTGTGGGCCGGGAGCGTGACGCGAGGAGCGGCATGACATGAAAACCTTCACCGACAACGCCGGGCGGTCCTGGACCGTCGAGGTGAACGTCGCGGCCGTCAAGCGGGTGCGCGGCCTGCTGGACGTGGACCTGCTGGACGCCGCGGGGAGCAAGCTCATCGGCCGGCTCATCGACGACCCGGTCCTCCTGTGCGACCTGGTCTACTGCCTGTGCAAGCCGCAGGCGGACGCCCAGGACGTCGGCGACGAGGACTTCGGCAAGGCCATGGCCGGCGATGCGATCGAGGCCGCCACGACCGCCCTGCTGGAGGAGCTGACGGATTTTTTCCCGAGCCCGAAGCGGCGGCTGATCCGGACGATGCTGGAGAAGCTTCGGGCGATCGAGACGCTGGCGACGGAACTGGCGACGCGCGAGCTGGAAAGCCCGGAACTGGAAAGCAGGCTGCGGGCGGAGCGGGAAGCCGGAACGCCGGACGCCGGAACGCCGGACGCCGAAAAAAGCGGATCACCGCAGCCGACTGCTGGCGGATGATCTGGCAGTATGCGGGCGTCGCCGGCGTGGACCCCGGCCCGCGGACGCTGCGGGAGCTGGTCTGGATGGCCGAGGCCCGCGACAAGGCCGACTGGTCCCGCACGGCGAGGCTGCTGGCGCTGCTGGCGAACTGCCACCGGGATCCCAAAAAGACCCGGCCGTTCCAGGCGGCGGATTTCGACCCGTACGCGGGGCGGAAACGGCCGGATGACGCGATCGAGGTACGGAACCTGGGCCTCCTGAAAGAGGCGTTCGAGAAAAACAGGCCGAAGGCCGAAGGCCGAAGGCCAAAGCAACAGCAGGGAACCGGGAACAAGGAACCTGGAACAGGGCTCGCCACGGCGTAGCCGGAGGCGAAGCCGGGAGAACGACATGAAGCGATTTCGGATTTCGAATTTCCGGGCTACGGCAGGCTTCGCCCTGACGAGCGGATTGCGGATTGTCCTGCTCGTCGCGGTCCTGGCCGTCGCGCTGCTCGCCGGCGGCTGCTCCGACTCGCTGACCAGCGATCGGCTGGAGCAGGGCTACGGGCCGCCGCGGCAGTCGCTGCGGGAAGGCCCGAAGCGGATCAGCGCCACGGGCGTCCGGCAACTGGTGGTCCAGCCGGACGGGACGATCATCCTCATCGGGGCGGAAGGAGAAACGCGGCCATGAAACCATTTCGGATTTCGGATTTCCGGGCTACGGCAGGCTTCGCCCTGACGAGCGGATTGCGGATTTTCCCACTGATCGCGGTCGCTCTGTTGTTCTGCGGCTGCGGGAAAAACGACAAGCCCGACCGGCCTGAGGCCTCGCCAGCCGCCGGTGCGAACATCGAGATTTGCGTGGGCGAGAAGGTCCAGACGTCCGAGCCGGGCGACACCGTTCGGGCCGAGAGCCAGTTCGCCGGCACGCGGGCGTTGAGCTGGTTCGGCCAGTCGCCCATCCAGGCCGTCGAAAAACGAGTCGGCCTGTCCTGGGGCGAAGGCGGAATCAGCTTTGGCGGCTCGAAGGGCTACGGTCTTCTGGAAAGCCTCTGGGACGCGATCAAGGACGTCTTCTGGTTCGGCGCGTTCGGCCTGATCGTGCTGGTGATCCTCCTGTTCATCCCGGCCACCGCGCCGGTCGCCGGCGCGATCCTGCGGGTGCTCGCCAGCGTCGTGCCGTTCCTGGGCAGCCTGATCGAGCGGATCGTCTCCGGCTTCAAGGTCAAGGCCGTCGAGACGCCCCTGGAACAGGTGATCGACGGCGGGGAGAAATTCAAGACGGCGGTCTCCGAGGCAAATTTCGCGGACGACGTCCAGAAAAACCAGGCGATCCGGGACAAGGTCCTGGAACTGTTCCGTTCCTCGCAGTCGGCGGCGCAGGACCAATCGACGCAGACCACAGTAAGGAGCCTGACATGATCCTGGTGTTGAGCCGGAAGCGGAAGCTGACCGTCAACCAGAACCTCCTGGCCGAAGCGATCTGCATGATGGAAGGCAAGAAGCAAGCCCTATCCATCGCCCAGGTCAAGGAGGTCCTGCGGATCGCGCTCGACCTCCTGGGCCGGGAACTGGAGAGCAACCCCAAGGGGACGCTCGAGCTGCTGCGAAGACGCAAGGGATGAAACTGAAAGAAGGTCGAAGTGCGAAGGTCGTAGTACGAAGGGCGCTGCGAACTTTCGAACTCCGAACTTCTTCCGCTTCGACCTACGAACTACGAACTGTTTTCTGGCAATGGCCGCACGGGGCCGCAAAGGGAAAGGCAAGGCGAAAACATGCCGAAGGCGTTGAACCGTGCGGAGCTGGCCGAGCGGATCGACCGGCTGGGCGCTCTTCGAAAACAGTTGCACGTCCTGGGCGACGAGGAAAAAAGCGTCTCGGACGAGGTCCGCGAGGCCCTCGCGGCCCGGGCCAGCCGCCAGGCGTCCGGCGAGGCGTACCGCGCCGAGCTGGTGGACTCCGAGACGACGGAGATCTCCGACGTGCCGGGCCTGGCGAAGGCCGCGGGCAAGCGGCTGCTGGAGATCGTCACCATCCGGCTGTCCGAGGCCCGCAGGGTGCTGGGCCAGGCGGTGCTTGAAAAATTCACCCGCAAGGTCCCCGCCGAGCGGCTGACGGTCAAGCCGGTGTCGTGACGCACCCTCTCCACTACCCCTCTCCCTTCAAGGGGGAGGGCAGGGCGAGGGTGATTTAGGATAGAAAAAATGCCTTCTCCGGGCGAAATTCGGGCGGGCCGCGCGTTCGTCGAGGTCTTCGCGGAGACCTCGGACCTTTCGCGCAGCCTGAAGAAGGCCCAGGACGAGCTGCGGACCTTCCAGGCCGCCCAGCGGGAGCTCGGGCGGCTCAACGACCTTTCCGTCGCCGGCCCGGGCGCGACGACGGGCGAGCGGATGGTCGCCGCGCAGGCCGCCAGCCAGGCGGCGGACCTGTCCGCCCGGATGCGCAACCAGCTCGAGATCGCCCTGCGCCGCAAAGAACAGGACGTCAGCCGCGCCCATTCCGACGCGCTGCTGGAGGACCGGCGCCGCACGGCCGACCAGGACGCCGCCATCGCACTGGACAACTACCGCCAGCGGGTCAACCTGGAAGACCGGTATTTCGACGCGACGCACTCCCGGCGGGACGTGGACCTCCGCAACCTCCAGACCTACTACGCCCGCCTCCGCGCCCAGCACGCCGGCAACACCAAGATGCTCTCCCTGATCGACCAGGCCTACGCGGCCGAGCGGAACGCCCTGCTGAGCGGCAAGGGCGGCGTGTTCGATCAGATTCGTACCGGCGTCGCCGCGATCAAGGCGCTCGCCGTGACGCGCGCGGTCAGCGGCGGGATGGATGTCGTTACCGCCTCCGTCCGGCTGGCGAAGGGAAATGTCGAAGGTTTCGACGAGGCAATGGGCAGGCTGCCGTTCGGGTTCGGCCAGGTGTGGAGGTCGTCGCGGGAACTCGGCGAAGAAATCCTCGGCATGGCCGAAATCGAACGGAAGCGGCAGGCGGTCTTCGAGCGCGGGCAGCGGGAACTGGCGGATTTCCGCAAGGCCATCGAGGAGACGGACCGGGCGATCGCGGGATTCCGGGACCGCGCCGCCTGGGCGGGCAAGGCGACGGAGCTTGCCCTGCGCGGCGGTTCCAGCGTTGCGATGGAGAAGGCGAAGCTCCAGGCCGACTACGATCGCGACATGCGGGAGCTGCGGGAAAAGATCGGCGAGGCCCGGCAAAGCGGCAGGCCGGCCGAGCAGGCGTTGTGGGTCAGGGCGGCGCAGGAGCGCAACAAGACCATGCTGGCGGAACGGGCGGCCGTCTCGCAACAGCCAGCCAACGCCCTGATCGAATCCCTCAACGAGCAGATACGCGCCTTGACCTTCAGCGGAGACGCCTGGGCCGTCTACAACGCCAAGATGGCAGGCGCGACCGCGCAGCAGATCGAGTTCATCGCCTCCCTGCGCGAGACGCTGGCCAAGCTCCAGCAGCAGGACCGCGAGAAGACCACGCGGACCAACGCCGAGAAATACGTCCGGGACCTCCGGGAGCAGGCCGAGGCCGCCCGCGCCGGGACGGAGGACGCCCTGGCCACGCGCAAGGCGAGGGAATCCGCCGTCGGAGGGCACATCGACCCGGCGGACATGCGCAGGATCGTCGAGGCCGAGGAGGCGCTGGCCAAGGCCCGCCGCGACATGGACGCGCTGAAGACGGACCAGGAGCGCTCCCAGGCCATCGAGGAACTCGGCCTCCAGACCAAGCTGAAGGGCTACGCGCTGGAGAAGGCCATGCTGGACCTCCAGGAGAAACGCGCCCTGGAGTCGGCCGCCAAGGCCGGCGAGAACCTCGACCTGGTCCGCAAGGAGTACGACCTGCGCCGCCGGCTGCTGGGCATGAACGAGCTGGGCGGCACGACGCTGGCCGGCGCGTTCGGCGGGGCGCCGTCCCTCGGCGGGCGCATCTTCGCCGGGGAGTTCTCCAAGCCGCTGGACAAGGTCGTCGCGGCGACGGAGGCGACCACCGCCGCCGTCCGGGAGCAGACGGCGTACCTGAAGACGCATGGATTGGCCTTCGCGTGACGCGAATAACGATCGGAGCAGAGCATGGCGGTAACCATCAATCAACGGCCCGGCGGGATCAACATCGTCGAGGGCAAATCGGCGGAGGTGAAATACCTCGCCACCGGCAGCGCCGCTCTGGATGAACTGCTTGCCGCGATCGCGGACCCTGAGCAGTTGCCCGAAACGCTGCTCTCCTGGCCTCGCAGAGAAGTCAACCTGGCCACGTTGCAGGATGCGGACGATCTGTGGGAGATCACGGCCCGTTACGCCGCGGAGCACAATCCGGACTTGTTATCCCCCCGCATGCTTCCGGTTGGAACGATGGAGTATAATTTTCAGATCGGAGGCGGCTCGCGCCGCATCTATCAATCCCTTCAGACCACGCAAAGCAAAAGCGTTTTCGCAGACGTACCGGATCATAAGGGGGCGATCAATGTCACCGACGACGGCGTCGATGGCGTCGAGGTGCCCGGCGAAGGGGGGATGCGATTCGGAATCACAAAAGCGTTCCCGTCCGGCACCGTGAGTCAATCCTGGATTCGCACCGTCGCTGGATTGTACTTGAAGACGAATAGCGGAATATTCGGGTCCTTCCCAGGCGGGGAACTGCTTTTCCTCGGAGTCAGTGGTTCGGTTCGTGCGGACGGCGCGGAGGAGATCACCTTCCATCTGTCAGCATCGACCCAGGAGACGATTGCCGTCCCGGTCATCGGCGACATGACCGTCCCTCCCCACCACTATCTGTGGGTCCAATATGCATCGGTGGAAGATACGGTCGCAAGGAAGACGGTTCGTCGGCCGCAATCTGCCTACGTGGAAAAGGTGTTTCCCGGCGGGAATTACGCAGGTCTCGGTATTTTGTAATCGAGGACGCTCATGTTCAAGCGAGTCACGCCAGGCGAACGATTGAGGATCCCGGCCGAGGCTTGGAATGGCGCGATGGCTGCCGCCGAGGCCTGGGAGCCCCTGGCGCGGCGAGGTCACGCCGACCGCCCCAGAGCCACTCCGGGCGTCAGCATGAACGCCCTGGACATTCTCGCCTACAACAATACGGCGATCGACCTGCCGTGTTGGTCAGTCGTCCGCGTCTCGCCCAGCAGTATGCGCCGGTACAACGGGGTCTGCAGCGGAATGGACCCGTTTCACGAAGGGCCGATCCCATACCTGTTCAAGCCGTGCCTTTGGGAGGCCCCGGACATGTTCGACATGCCGATCGCCATCACCCAGCAGCCGATCACCGCCAGTGGAATCGGCCTGGTCCGCGTGGCGGGCGCCAGCCCATGTTATCTGACCTACGCGGAATATCCAATCGATCCGCTATCTGTCTGGGCGCAGCCGATTCCCGGCGACACGACGGCGATGCGGGTGTCGAAGCGCATGAGTTCCGGGTCGCGCGTGCTGGTGCACGGGACTGTCGGTGGCACGCAGGGGGATGGCCTGGGCGTCGTGTTGCTGGGCGAGTTCGGCTCGCCGGTCCTGTGGGGCAAGGCCACCGCGAACGCCACTATCGGCGCGGAGTGTACCGTAACGGTCAATCCTTGCGACCCTATGAATGGCTTCAATCCGGACGCGACGCAGACGATGACAGTCTATCTGCCGCGTTACACGCCGGGCGAGGACCCATTGGTCCGAACTGACCAAGTGATTCCCTTCTGGCGATGCCGGGCGGACGATTGGGGGTTCATCGCGGCGGTGAACCTCTGCGACGGGAAGATCGGCAAGACAATCCGCCTGTGGAACGGAAACGCGGCCACCGTGCCCGGCGGCTGGCAGATTTGCGACGGGACGAACGGCACGCCGGACCTGCGCGACCGCTTTATCCGAGGCGCCGAGACGCCGGGCCCCGGCGGGCTCGCCACGCACACGCACGAAGTCAACGCGGCACAGGCGGCATCGGGAACCGACTTCCTGGCGTTGACGGGGATCAGCGCGGCGACGGTCACTCCCCCCTACTACGCCCTGGCGTTCATCATGCGGGTGCAGTGATCACAGGGCGACCTTGCGATTTATGAACTCCACCAACCGTCTAGCCTTTGCAAGGTAGACCGCCATTGTTATGGCATCCTGGCGGGTCATGGAAACCGACACGAGCCCCAGGCCTCCCTTTTCCGCCACGGATACGGCAAATCCGTACTTGGGGTGATTGGAGAAGATCACCCGGCAATCTCCCGCCTCGAGGCTTTCCCGTTTTTCCTCCTCGCCTCGCAGGGTTTCGTAATACGCATCGGCTTTGGCCAACACGGCAGCGACCGCCTCAGCCGTGGCGATCGTCATGCTGAGGCGTTCCATTTTTCCAGTCAGCACCAGCAGGGAAGTGTCCCGTGTTTTTTCAACGCGCAGCTTCACATCTCCCGATTTCGCAACGGTCCACACAAATTCAAACTCCTCAACGACGAACTCGTCCGGTCTCGCCTTCGTCGCGGATTTCCCGGACGCATTGCCTGATGACTCAAGTTCCGACAGCTTTTTGGCGATCTCGGCGAGCTTCGCCTCGTATCCCGCGATTCGCTGTTCTGCGTCCAGAATCTGGAGCTCCTTCATTTCCTGGCTGTCGAAGGTATACCCGGCGCCGGAATGCGAGCTGTGGCCCGGCGTTATCCTTGCCGCCTTGAACAATGCGAGATTCGCCTTTTCTTCCGCCAGCAGTTTTTGGATGTTCTGTTGCTGGATTTTCAGAGACAGCGTGGCCCGCTTGACCTCCGGCGTCATCTCTTCTGCTCCCATTGCCCACTGGAAGGCGACGGCCACGCACAGAACGGCAAGAAGGATCGTCAGGCGGTTCATGGGTTCGCTCCTTTGAAATAGATCACAATGAATTTGAGGATGGTAAACACGACCGTCAGGAACAGGCCGACGATCGCCGCCTTGAAGCAGAAGGCGATCAACGTCAGGTCATTTCGCATCCGCTCGGTGTGCCGCAGCATCTCCTCGGACCATTTGTAGAAACCCTGCACCCGGATGGGTTCTCCGGCGTCTCGTCGCGCGGCGGCCTGTTCCTGCAATTCGTCCAGGCTCGATGGGGCCGGGGGCGGGTCCTGCGGCCGGGCCGTCGAAAACGCATGTCCGCACTTGCCGCAGCGGATCTGCGCGGGCGGCCCGCTGGCATCCGAGACCTTCAGCCGCGCCTTGCATCGTGGGCATTGGATGGTCATCTGTCGCTCCCGAGATCAGAGGTTTTCCCCGGCACGAACTTCTCCCCGCATCGCAGGCAGATCCAGGAGGCGTTCCAACGCGCCATCGCGGGCCGGAAAACCGTCGCGTTGTAGGCCTTCGCCTGCCGTTTCGCCCGCACGGCCAACACGATCCCGCCCGCGAGGATGAGCATTCCAACCGGCCAGAAGACACAGAGGCCGACGACTTCTCCATACGCGGTGATTCCGAAGGTGACGGCAATCGCTCCGAAGCCGATCCCGACGATTACCAGCAGTGTGGAAGAATCCTTCTGCGGTTCCGGCGGGGCCAGACGGGCCGCCAGTTGCGTCTGGTGCTTGCCCGACGAACCGGCCAGGAACGGCATGAGGTTCCCATCGCCGTCGAAGGCCGCACCGAGCGTCGAGCTGCTGGTGTTCGACGTCCCGGACTCCCAGACAAGGGAGACCTTCTGAGCGTCCGTCGCGCCGCACTGGGGGCATTCGATCTTGGCGATTCCGCGGCCCCCTTTGCGTTCCGGCGGCGGAACGCCCCGGGTAGCGGTTGCGAGCGCTTGAATCGGTCCTGGGGCCTCCTGGACGGTTTTTGGCGGGTCCTGGGGCGGGTCCTGCGGCCGGGCCGCCGAGAACACGTGCCCGCACTTGCCGCAGCGGATCTGCGCGGGCGGCCCGCTGGCATCCGAGATCTTCAGCCGCGCCTTGCACCGTGGGCATTCCACCGCCATGATCGTCCCCTTTTTCCCGGTTCCCGGTCGAAGTTCGAAGGTCGGAGTTCGGTATCCGGTTCTCGGTCTCCGGTTTTCCTTCGGCCTTTCCCCTTCGGCCTTCGGCCTGCTTCCCTGGCCACTCTCCACTATCCGCCCTCCCTTCCCGGCTGACAAGTCTTTTTCCGCGCCGAATCGGACATTTCACGGAAAGGTCAAATTCGGGGCTTGACAAGCCCTGAAAACTCGCTAGAAGGTCGCCATGCCAGGCTGCCGACCGCTCAGCTCCGAAGAGATCGCCCGCGTCGCCGCGAGCTTCACCGGCCCCTGGGCCCTCCGGGACCGGGCGATGTTCGTCTTGGGCTGCTGGACGGGCTTTCGGATCTCGGAGCTGCTGAGCCTGACCTGCGGCGACGTGCTTCGCGCCTTGCCGAAAAACCCCTCTCCCGCCGGGAGAGGGCAGGGTGATGGCGCCCCCACCCACCCCTCCCCCTTCAAGGGGGAGGCCCGGGAGAGGGTGCTGACCGCCGGAGACATCGCCGAGCGGATCACCGTCGCCCGGCGGCACATGAAGCTCAAGCGGCAGGGCCGCTCCGTGCCGGTCCATTCCGAGGCCCGCGCCGCGCTGGCCGCCTGGCTGGAGGTCCTTCGGGTCAAGGGCCTGCTGGCGGCCGCGACGCCGGTTTTCTGCTCCCGCATGCGGCGTCGGCGCGGGAAGGCCGACGCCCTGCTGCCGTTCGGGGAGCTTCCCGTCCAGGACGAAGGGGCGCCGGAGACCGACCGGAAGCCGCTGACCCGCGGCCAGGCCTGGCAGATCCTGCACGCGGCGTTCGTCCGCTGCGGCATCCACGGCCAGACCGGCACGCACTCCATGCGGAAAAGCTTCGCCCGCCGCGTCCACCGCAACGCCCGCGGCAACGTGGCGCGGGTCCAGCAGGCGCTGGGACACGCCAGCCTGGCCTCGACCACCACCTACCTGGCCGCCGACCAGGACGACGTCGACCAGGCGATCCTGGGCGAGGATTAGCATCTCGCGTTCCCTTCTGTTGTTGTATCGTTTTTGTCATTACAAAAATCCCCTCGCGAGCAGGCCCGCTCGATCAGCGGGTTGTAGCCCGCGGCGAGGTGGGCGTACATCTGCGTGGTCCGCGTGTCGGTGTGGCCGAGCCACTCGGCGATCTGGTAGAGGTCCACGCCCTGCTGGGCCAGGCGGCTGGCGAACGTGTGGCGCAGCAGGTGCCAGCCGCGGCCGGTGCCGGCGGCCTGGCGGAATTTCGGCACGGCGTCCTGGATCGGCGCCATCGCCTTCCGCCACCAGTTGGCAGCGCGGGGCGCGTCCTTCCACGCCCAGCCGCCGCGCCAGGTCCGCCGCGCCGGGAAGACGTGGACCAGTCCGCCGGAGATCTTCCACTGTTCGTCCAGCGCCGCGACGGCCAGCCGGTTCAGCGGCACCGTTCGCCAACGTTTGCCCTTGGCCTTGCGGACCAAAAGCGTGCTGCGCTGCGAATCGACGTCCATCCAGATTAGCCGCCGCAGCTCGCTGAGCCGCAGGCCCGACGCGACGGCCAGGGCGACCTCCGGCCAGGTTCCGCGCTGGCGGGCGACGGACATCGCGGCCGAGACTTCCTCGTCGGTCAGCCAGCGAGCCGGGCGCTTCTCGAGCTTCCGCAGCCGCACGGCGGCGGCCGGGTTGCTCGGCAGGATGCGCAGGTTGACCAGGTGCTCCAGAAAGGCCGCGATCGCCCAGCGGTGGTTGTGCAGCGTTTTTAGGCTCGCCCCGCCCCGCGAGACGCCGGCCAGGTAGCGGTTGACGGCGGCGGCGTCCAGCCGTTCCGCCGGCTCGCCGGGGCGAAGTCCGCCGCAGCCCGGCAGGCCGGCGTGCCAGAGGAACCGCGTCGCGATCGCGGCTGCGGCCTTTGCCTGCTTGGAGTCCATGCGGAGTTCGGCCTCTTGGCGGAAGCCGTCGATCAGGTCCCCCCATCCCTGGGACGCGTCGCCGTCCATGGCCGCTCGCGGCCATGCCTGGCTCATTCACAGGTCTCCCGTTCGCGCGCGGGGCGACGGCGCGGCTCGACCGCCCAGCGCCCGGCGCGGCGAAAACCGTCAAGGAAAAATCCGGCGAGAAGCGAAAAAATTTGCCCCGACCCAACCCGGTTCACAACTTTATAACACACCGGGCTTTGTGTGTACCCCCAGATTTGAGAAAAACAATGGAGGCGGCGGGAATCGAACCCGCGTCCCGTGACGTTTCAGCGACGGCTTCTACGTGCGTAGTCCCTGTTTTGTGTCTCGCCCGTCCGACCCGCATGGGACACGGTTCGTCCAGGCCAGGGCGACGGAAGTCCCGAGGGGTAACCGCCCCACTGTCCCTCGGCGAGCCCGTTGGTTGTCGTCGCGGCAGGCCCACGGGCCCAGGCCCACCGAGACGGGTTGCCTAGTTAATTAGGCAGCCATTGCGTAGCCATTGTTGGCACGTAAAAATAGCCCAAGGGGTTTAACGAGGCCGCCTTGGAACCTCGGCACGCCACCGGCGCCTCACCCGTCCGGTCGAATCCAATTCGCCCCCGGATGCGGCGGCCTGTGTCCAACTCGTCCATTATACCCCATCGGCCCGACGGGCGGAAGACTTTGCCCGCGCGGCGGGGAGGCGTGCGGAAATATCCCCCGGCCGGGGGCGGAAAAACCCGCGAAAAGGGGCGAAAAAAGGGCGCCATAATGGCGGAAAAGATCCGGAATACCGCCCAAATCGGTCGGAAATGGGCGCGAATTCAGGGCAAATTCGGGGCAAATCCCCCCCGTTTGAGACCGGCGGCGACGGAATCGAGAATCGCCCCGACGCGCGCGCCGGACTCGTCGAGCAGCTCGATCCGGACCGCGCCGGCGCCCGCGGCCGCCAGCGCCGCCGTCTCGGCGATCCGGTCCGTCGCGACGGCGCGGAACAGCGTCGTCCGGCAGGACTCGTCGGCGAATGCGTGGAGCGTCAGGCCGGCGCGGTCGCGCAGCGCGACGCGCTCTCGCCGGCACAAGCGCCCGCACTCGGGCGCGATCGCCCCGCCGGCCAGGTGCGCCGACCACAGGCAGTACTGCGTGTGGAACATCGGCTCGTGCCGCCAGATGGGCACTTCCAGCGCGCCGCGCGGCAGCGCCGCCGCGAGATGCGCGAGCTGCTCGGCGTACAAGTCGCAGCCGGGCGCGACGCGCGACAGGCCCCACGCGCCCAGCAGCCCGGCCGTCAGCTCGTTGGCGACGTTCAGCGAGAAATCGCCCACGCGAACCAGCGACGGCGCGACCCGCGCCGCGATCCGCAACGTGCCGAGGTTCCGCGCGAGGATGGCGTCGGCGGGCAGTTCGGCCAGCCGGCGGACGCGCTCGTGCCCGTCGAGGGTGAGGATGCGCGGCCCGGCCGGCGCGACCGGCACGGCCGCCGCGCGGCACGCATCCACGGCGTTTGATACGTCCGCCACCTCCGCCAGGTCCGCGTAGAGCAGGCCCACGCGACCGGGCGCTTTGGCGTTCCAGTCCAGCACGGCATCGACCTGCTCGCCCGTGCGCGCCAGCACGCACAGCAGCGGCGGCGACTCGCTCGCGGGCGCGCCGCCTCGCGCCTCGGCGCGCATCGTCTCCAGCGCGTCGGCCGCGGCAATCGGCCACGGTTCCGCCGCGCGGCGCGCGGCCAGCAGTTCTCCCACGGCCCGGCGGCGAAGCTCGTTCAACTCCCCCGCCGGCGCCATCACGTTGACGCTCTCGGCCGGGCCCGACGGGCCCTCCAGCGTCACCTCGCCCAGCGAGTACGGCGTGTCGCCCAGCCGCCCGAACTGCGCCCGCAGCAGGTCCGTCGTCAGCGGGCGCGTTCGCGCAGCCGCCAGCGGCTCGCGCCCGACCCCGCGCGCGGACCGCCCGGCCGTATCGGTGAACGTGGCTTCCAGCGGGGCGCCCTCGGCCGCCCGCACCCGCACCGACAGCGGCTCGCGGCGATACGGCTCGACGCGGGCGAACGTCTTCTCCAGCTCCCGGCGCAGGCGCGGGTCGTCGGTCTTCCACGCTCGCAGCCCCGGCCGCAACGCACCCAGCGAGACATCCTCCCGCCCGAACGCCAGTTCCACGTTCTGCCCCGACAGCGGCCGCACGTGGTACACCCGCCCGCCCTGCGCGGCGGTTTCGTCGCGCGGATCGGGCGCGTCGAACGCCACGCCGTCTCCCGCGGCCGGCGCGTCGGCGTCCGCCGCCAGCTCGATCACCACCGCCCCGTTCGTGACGCGCCGCACGACGCCCAGCAGCCGGCCACGCTTGGCCTGCGACTCGCCGTCCACCAGTTCGCGCAGCCGTCGGCCTGTGAGGTATCCGCGGCAGAACCCGCGCGAGAATGTGTGTTCCAGCGCCTCGGCCTGCTCGCGCGAGGGCTGGTGCGTCCGCCCGGCCAGCGCGGCGTCCAGCGCGGCGCGATACATTCGCACGGTCGCGGCCACGTATGCCGCGTCCTTCATGCGTCCCTCGATCTTGAAGGCCGTCGCCCCCGCCGCCAGCAGTTCGCCCAGCAGGTCCCACGCCGCCAGGTCGCGCGGGCTCAGGAGGAAGTCGCGCCCGCCGCAATCGACCCGCCGGCCGTCGACGTGCAGCTCGTACGGCAGGCGGCATGGCTGGGCGCACTGGCCGCGGTTGGCGCTGCGCCCGCCGATGGACAGGCTCGCCAGGCACTGCCCGCTGTACGAGACGCACAGCGCCCCGTGCACGAAGACCTCCAGCTCCACCTCGCACCGCTCGCGCAGGCGGCGGATGTCGTCGATGGACAGCTCGCGCGGGAGGATGACGCGGCGAACGCCGAGCGTCGCGGCCGCGGCGATGGCCTCCGGCTCGCTGAGCGTCATCTGCGTGGACGCGTGGACCGGCAGCCCCGGCGCCATGCGCCCGATCAGCGCCGCCAGGCCCAGGTCCTGCACGATGACCGCGTCGGCCCCCGCGCCGGCGAGCGCGCGGACGTACTCCGCCGCCCGCTCCAGTTCGTCGGGGAAAATCAGCGTGTTCATGGCCACGTACGCCCGCGCGTTGCGGTCGTGGACGAAGCGCACCACCTCGGGCAGTTCGTCCAAGGCGAAGTTGGCCGCCCGGCGCCGCGCGTTGAAGTCGTCCAGGCCGAAGTAGACCGCGTCGGCGCCGTTGGCGACGGCCGCCCGCAACGACTCCCACTGCCCGGCCGGGGCCAGCAGTTCCGTTTGTCCGCGCCAATTGCCGCTCATCGCCCCATCCTACCACGCCGCGGGCGCGCCATAAACGCCGGCGCGCGGCTTGCCGTTCGGCTATGTTTTATTCAAACAAGAGAATTGGCAGGGATAAACGGGATGAACACGGATAAGAAAGTGTTTTTGAAACAACAGCAATCAGCGTTTATCTGTGTTCATCCCTGCGAATGTTTTTTAAGAGCCCACACCGTCCGCGTGCGCGGCAAGACCGCGCGCCTTACTCGGCCTTATGGTTTCGCCGGCGTCATGGGACCGATGTACTTTTTGGCGACCACCAGGTGGTCCCACCAGACCTTGCTCGTGCCCTTCTCGGGCACCGACATGTAGCGGTACAGCCAGAGGGCGTTGATGTTCAGCTTCGGCGTGTTTCTCCAGGCAAAACCGGGGAAGGGCTTGCCGCCCGGCAGGGCAACGCCTTTTCCCAGCGCGTAGTCCCAGGCGATTCCCCGTTCGGTCACGTAGGGCTTGAACTTGTCGTAGGTCCAGGTTCCGGCCGCGGGGAACCCCTTGCCCAGGTAACTGGTGATCCTGCCCTCGCGGTCCCGGCTGAGCTTGCCGTCGAGCCAGTAGGCCTGCTCGCCGTTGCTGTCGCCGACGTCGTTCATCTTGACCATGATCTCCAGGCAGATCCACTGGTCCTTCGCCACGGCACGGGGCGGCACGCCGTACTCCAGGACGTTCCCCCAGGTCTGCCCCCGGGGCGGACTCCCTCCCATATTCTGCCAATAGCTGTAGAAGGTCCAGGACGTGAAGTCGCCCGGCTCGACCTGGCTGGTCCAGCGCGCGTCGCCCTTGGGCCGCTCGCCCGCCCCTCCCTGCGGCCAGCGCGTCGGCGGGTTGAAGCCGACCAGTCCGCTCCCGTAGTGGTGGATCGGAGCGTGCTCCTTGTTGAACTTCATGTAGAAGCGGAAGAAGAGCTGGTCGTATCCATACCCTCCTTTCTCGTTCTTCAGCCGGCGGTAGAGATTGCCGCCGTCCTTGTAGCCCTGTGTGCCTCCCGCAACGCGGGTGAGAAGCAGCGACTGCTTTCCCCCGCTCCCGGGCGGCACTTCGTCCGACCTGGACATGAGGGGCTTTCCGCTCACCGTCTCCCAGTGGCTGCAAATCTCGTCCACGGAGCCCTCGAACGACTCCACAAACACCACGTCCGGATCCTTTTCGATGCCCACGTCGCCGGGATACCTGGCCGCGATGCCCGTGCGCCCCTCGGGAATCGTCGGCGTGGGCAGCGGCGCGACCGTCACGGCCGAAGCCTGCGGCCCGGCCTGCGGCGACTCGGCATGGACCGGCGCGATTCCCATCAGACCCGCCAACACCATCAGACATTGCGCCCGTCTCATCGGAGATCTCCCTTCGTACGCGGCAAGATTTGACGTGCCCGCCCGCTCATCGCCCCATCCTACCGCGCCGCGGGCGCGTCATAAACTCCCACATACGGCTTGCCGGGTGGCGATGTTTTCTTCAAACCAAGAAAACGGGCAGGGATGCACACGGATGAACGCGGATAAAAAGAAGGGAGAGAGAGTAAAAAAACCGTGTTTATCTGTGTTCATCCCTGCGAATGTTTTTGACGTTTTTGACAAATCCCCCGTCCACAACGCATGCGGTTTCAGATATCAACTGTTGCAATTTCCGGGTTTTCGGATATACTTTGTTATCATCAGGCCATTCCGTGGCGAGAGAGGGACCGACGGCACATCGGAGATCGTTGGTCGCAAGGCGTATCACGCAGCGGACCGGTTTTGCACTGACCTTGGAACCAGGGAGGTAGCCATGAATCGCATGACCAAGTTGGCAGTGTGGCTGACGGCGGCCCTGCTCGGGGCGATGCCCGTCGCGGCCCAGGGAGAGTTGCTTTCGCTGTTCACCTTCGACGAATCCAGCGGGAATCCCGCCAACTCCGTCTCGGGCGTCAGCGGCGGAACGCTGACCACCAACCGGACGGACTCGGCGCTGCCCACGTACGTGGCCGGGCAGATCGGAAACGCCCTGCTGTTTTCCCGCAGCGGCACGGCGGAGAACTGGGTGGACTGCTCGACCGAAGGATTCCCCAAGACCGGCGCCGCGAACGGCTGGTCCACGGGAACCATTTCCCTCTGGATCAAGTCCGGCGACACCACGACCATGCAGGGCATTCTCGGCGCGATCAACCCCAGTTCCCACGAGGCGTTCATCCTGACGACCAACAACGCGGCGGGCACAGCGGCCAATTCCATCCGCCTGTTCGTCCGGACCAACAACGGCGCCGACGACAATTACGGCCTGAACTTCCCCACCGGTTCACCGGCGCTCGACAACCAGTGGCACCACCTGCTCATCACGTGGGACATCGCCAGCAATAACAGTTCCAACGGCGGAGACGCCATGATCTACATCGACGGCGGCGACGCCCTGGCGTTTACCCGGAGCACCTACGCCTCTTCGAGTTCCTCGTCCTTCAACGCGTGGACGAACCCCGTCCGGATCGGCGGCATCGGCCGGACCGATTCCACGAGTGACATGACCGGCCTGGACGGCGCGCTGGACGACGTTTCGGTCTGGAACGAGCGGTTGACCGCCACACAGGCCAAGGCGATCTACAACCTCGCCGTGGACAGCCTGAATTACGGCATCGCCGACGCGGACACGCTGTTCGGGATCTTCGCAGCCGGCGCCGGCGCCCAGGGCGACACGAGCGACGGAAAGACCTGGCAGTACGTCACCGGGCTGTCGGGCGACGCCGGGAGCGTGGTCAACCACACGGCGCTGATCCTCGACGGAAGCGGCAACGGCGTGCAGATCATCCCCGAGCCGGCCACCATGACGCTGATCGGACTGGGCCTGGCCGGTCTGGCGCTGCGGCGGAAACGCGTCCGCTAACAACACCAAAAGACTCACCACAGAGACCGCAGAGGTCGCAGAGAATCGGGAAAATGAAAAATCCTTTCTCCGCGGTCTCTGCGGTGTTTTTTGTTCGGTGACGGGGGGCACGGGCTGCTTGCAGCCCGTGGTTCCATGCCGTGGGGAAATCACTATCAACACGGCTTGCAAGCAAGCCGTGCCACCCATTGGCTGCGTCAATCCTGCGGCGCGGCGCATCCGGCGGGATGGTTCATGCAGACCAGGCGGTCGCGCCCCTGGCTCTTGGCGCGGTAGAGGCAGTCGTCGGCCTGGCTGATGAGGGGCTCGTGCTCCAGTTGCCCGTCGATCTCCACCAGTCCGACGCTGAGCGTCGGGTGAACGACACGGCCGGACACCTCGCCCAATTCCGCCACGGAGGTTCGCAGCCGGTTGGCCACGGTGTGGGCCACCGTCATCGGCACGCCTTCCAGCAGGACGGCGAACTCGTCGCCCCCCAGCCGGGCCAGGACGTCTCCCGCGCGCAACTGGTCCCGCACCCGCTGGGCGATGTTCACCAGCGCGTCGTCGCCGGCGGAGTGCCCCAGCGTGTCGTTGATCTGCTTGAAGTGGTCCACGTCGAACAGGATCAGGACGCTGTTCATGCCGCGGTGGGCGCGGGCGATGGACCGGTTGACCGTCTCCTCGAACGCGCGGCGGTTCAGGGCGCCGGTGAGCGGGTCGTGGCTGGCCAGGAAGATCAGGCGCTGCTCCAGCTTCTTGCGCTCCTGGGAATAGCGGATCGCGCGGCTGAGCACGTCGGCGGAGAGCTTGTCCTTAATGAGGTAGTCGCTGGCGCCGCGTCGGATGGCGTCCAGACCGGCCTCCTCGCTGCTCAGGCCGGTCAGCACGACGATGGGGATGTGCGTGTAGGCCTTGCAGACGCGGTCCACCGTCTCCAGGCCACGGCTGTCCGGAAGGCCCAGGTCCAGCAGCACCAGGTCGATGCCGCGCCGGCGCAACCGGGCCATTCCCTCGGCCAACGTGCCAGCCGTGGACAGCGTGTAGTCCAGATGGGCCTGCTTCAGCGCCAGGGCCACCATCCGGATGTCGCCGTCGTCGTCGTCGATGACAAGGATGTTCATCATGCCGTGCAGTGCACTTCAGGGGACGCAACGCGCTTGCAGATCATGAACCAGTAGTCCTCGAGGGTGGACATGACTTCCTGGAACGCCTTGAGCTCCACCGGCTTCTTGATGTATCCGGACGCGTGCAGCTTGTAGGTGTCCAGGATGTCCTGGTCGGAATCGGAGGTCGTCAGGATGACCACGGGAATCGTGTCCAGGTTCTCGTCAGACTTGAGGCGTTTCAGAAACTCCTTGCCGCCCATTCCGGGCATGTTCAGGTCCAGAAGGATCAGTTCCGGGACCGCGCAGTTGGGATCGCCCGCCTTGCAGGCGTTCAGGTACTCCAACGCCTCCTCGCCGTTTTCCATGACACACACGTCGTTCGCGAGTTTTTGCCGGAGGATGGACTGGCGGATGAGTTTCTGATCGCCGGGATCGTCTTCCACCAGCATGATTCGGATTGCCTGAAGATTCGCCATGGTTGTTGCCTCCTGGGGTCTTTGCGGTTTGGTTTTCTCACACTGACGCGACGGCGACTGCCGGCGACGCCTCGGTTTCCGCCGCTCCGGCGCGGACGAGCGTGAACCAGAACGTCGTGCCCTCGCCCTCGCGGGATTCCACGCCGATCCGCCCGCCGTGCTTGTCCACGATTCGCTTGCAGACGGCCAGTCCGATGCCCGTGCCCGAATACTTCCGCCGCGAATGCAGGCGGCGGAACATCTTGAAAATGTTCTCGTAATGCTCCGCGGGAATCCCGATGCCGTTGTCGCGGACGGAAATCCGCACGTCACCGTCGCCGGCGTCCTCGGCCGTCAGGACGATCCGCGGCGCGACGTCGTCGCGGCTGTACTTGATCCCGTTGCCGATCAGGTTCTGAAGCAACTGGCCGATCTGCGCGGGGTTGCCCAGCACCTTCGGCAGCGCCTGGGGAACCTCGACGAGCGCGCCGGTCTCCTCGATCAACGCCCCCAGCTCGAGGTGGAGGAGATCCCGAACGGTCTCGTTCAGGTCAATCACGTCTCGCGCCTTCTCGGACGTGTTCACGCGGGAATACGTCAGCAGGCCCTCGATCATCTGCGTCATGCGGTTGGCGCCGTCGATCATGAACATCAGGTTCTCGCGGTCGTCGGCGTCCAGCTTTTCTTCCAGCGAATCCTTCAGCATCGACCCGAACGAGGATATCTTCCGCAGCGGTTCGCGCAGGTCGTGGGAGGCGATGTAGACGAACTCCCGCAACTCGTCGTTGGCCTGGGAGAGCCTGGCCAGAACGGTCGTCAGTTCGTCGTTGGCCTTCTGGAGCGACTTCTCGGCCTCGGTCCGCTGGACGATCTGCGCCTCGAGTTTCGCCGTGGAGACGTGCATCTCGCCGGCCATGTGATTGAACGCTTCGGAGACCAGTCCGAACTCATCCTTCCGCGCGATGGCAATGCGGTGGGCGTAGTTGCCCTTGGCCAGTTCGCTCGTGGCGTCGCTGAGGCGCCGGACCGGCACGCTGATGGAGCGCGTCAGGACCAGCCCGATGGCGACGGCGCCGAGAATCGCCACCATGCCGACGACGATTGCGATGACCTTGGCCCGCTGCGCCGCGCGGTCCCTGGCCAGGATGCGTTCTTGCACGCAGGCGCGCATGCCGTCGTCCACGATTTCGTCGAGTTGTTCGGCCTGTTCGATGAGACGGTCGAACTGGCGACGGGCTTCGGTGTGCAGTTTCACGACGTCCCTGCCGGCTGCGACCGCCTTGGCCCACGCCGCCTCGAAGTCCGCGGCGGCCTTGCGCTCCTCCTCGCTGTGGGCGAGCGCCTTGTATTGCGCCCAGAACTCCGCCACTTCGCCGATCTGTTTTTCCAACAATTCCGCGAACGCGCCCTGCGCGCGGTCCGCCCGCGTCATCGTCGGGGTGAGCGAGGCGTACTGCTGGGCGGCGTGGATGGCCTCCCAGATACTCACCTCCACTTCCCGCAGGGCCTGTTCCTTGGCCAGCACGTCCGGATCGGACGGCGACAGGCGGGCCTGGAGACGGGAGTCGATCACGTCGTCCGCATGCTCCACGTGCACGAACAGGTCGTCCTCGGCCTGCTTGCACTTCCGGACCAGCGTCATGACGGTTTCCGCGCCGACTTTGGCGGCGGACCACACGCGGTAGAACTCGGTCGCGGCGTCCTTTTCCTTTTTCGTGTCCGTCAGGGCCAGGTACGCGGCGAAGTAATTCTCCACGTCGGCGGCCTCTTCCTCGTATTCCTCCACAAAACGCGGATCGGGGCTGGTCGTGTAGGAATCGACGGCATGGAGAGCCTCCCATCCGCTTTCCTCGAGTTGCCCGAGATGCTGCTCCATGGGCAGTTCGACGTTTCGCAGGTTCCAGACGTGGTCCGACAGGGACACACTCACGTACGCGGTGACCGCCGTCAGGATCGCGATTGCCACAAATCCGCCAACCAACTTGGTGACAATCCGCATGTCGCCCTCGTGTTCGGCACGGGCCGGTCCGGCGCTCTTCGGCGCCGGCCAACCGCATGGCCTCAGGTATCCCGACCCTTCCGGCACTGTCCGGCGAACCGCCCGCCCGCTCGCTGGAAACTCCGTCATTCACCTTACTTTCGGACCGTTCACGAATTCGCCGCATGGTGATCCATCCGGGTGCAATTCGTATCGGAAGAAACGTCGCGCGTCTTCAATAGCAAAAAACCGAAAAATCGGACGAAAGGAGCCGTGTTATCCGGTACTTGCCGCATACCAACGATATCCGGCCACACCCATCACTCTTCTTGGCAATTCCCCGTACCGATGCGGTATAATCAAGGCGGCAGGCGGTCTTTATCCATACCATGCGCGGGCGAAGACGAAACGGGAACTCCAACCCCAAGGAGCACTGCGCCATGAACCGAACTTTGGCATGCCTGTGTGTCGGACTGTTGTTGGTCGCGCCGACCGGTCTCGCCGCCGAGGGGGAAAAGCCCTCCCCGCCCGTCGCGGCGGCCGAGGCGGTGAAGGTCTCGCTGACGTCCCCTGCCGTCGCCGGAACGCTCAAGGACGCCCTCGATCAGGTTTCCAAGCTGGGAAAGGTGCGAATCGTCGTGGACTGGGAATCGATCCACGACACGGGCGTCAAGGACGACGTCCGCGTGGCCGTCAAGGCCCCCAAGGCCACCGTCGGGCAACTGTTGGAACTCGTGCTGACCCAGGCGGCCACCAAGGGCCATCCCCTGGCCTACTACACCGAGGACGACGCGGTCATCGTCACGACGCAGCGCCGTGTGCTGCTCCGTAATCGCGTGCCCGCGGCGTCCGCCCGCGCGGACGCCCGCGCCCCGGCCCGCATCGGCGCGCTACCGAAGGTCGATTTCCAGGCCGTCCCCGCGAAAGACGTCTTCCGCTTCCTCCAGGCCGTCAGCGGCGCCAACATGCACGTCAACTGGAAGGCCCTCGAAGCCTCCGGAATCACCCAGCAGACCGAGGTCACGCTCCAGCTGCGAAACGTCACCATCGAGCGCCTGCTGGACCTTGTCACCGATGAGATCAGTCAAAACCGCGACAAGTACGCCCGCGTCTACTGGGTGGTCGACCAGGGCGTCGTGGAAATCTCCACCGGACAGGCGCTCGACACCACCCTGCGCACCCGCACATTCGACGTGGCCGACCTGCTGATGGTCGCGCCGGACTTCAAGGGCCCCCGCATGGACCTCAACAAGGCCGCCGTCGGAACCGACAACCAGAACAACAACACCTCCGGAGGCCTCTTCGACACCACCAACAACACCAGCAACAAGAACGGCGATTCCGAGGGAACCGAGACGACGGCCGAGCTGCGGAACCGCGCCCGTGACAGCCTGATCGGGATCCTCAAGCAGTCCATCGGCGAGGACATGTGGCAGCCGCAGGGCAAGGGCGCGATCGTCCTGCACGGAAAGCAACTGGTGATCTCGCAGACGCTGCTGGGCTGGAAGCTGATGGAACGCTCGCTGGGCGGGCGATGAGGCTTCCCCGGCGGAAAGCTTGCGGGCGCGTGCCCGCCCGCGTAGGATAAGTTTCTGGCAAGGCTTTCGCCCCGTTTGCGGAGTGAAACGAAAAGACGCCGACGCCGTCCGGCGGCGATCTTTCAGGATTTCAATGAAAAATCAGTGCGACAAGTGCGGAAAGCCCGCGACGGTCTACCTGACGGAGATCGTCGGCGGGCAGAAGATCGAGAAGCACCTCTGCGAGCATTGCGCCGCGGCCGAGGGAATCACCATCAAGTCCAACGTGCCCATCAGCCAGCTCCTGGAGGACTTCATCCTCCAGAGCGCCGGCGGGGAGGACGAGGCGTCCGAACCGACCTGTGAGGTCTGCGGGATGACGTTCTCGCAGTTTCGCCAGGGCGGACGGCTGGGCTGCCCCAACGATTACGACGCGTTCGCCAAGCCCCTGGCGCCCCTGCTGGAGCGGGCGCACGAGGGCGCCACGCACCACATGGGAAAGGTTCCCCACCGCGCCGACAGCGGGCAGAAGAAGCAGGCGGCCATCCTCCGCCTGCGGGCGCAGCTCAAGGCCGCCATCGCCGACGAGGATTACGAGCGGGCCGCAGTCCTGCGGGACCAGATCAAGGAGTTCGAGAGTTCATGAGGCTGGCCGACCTGACCCAGCACGCCGGGGAGTGGCTTCGGGGCGAGGGACCGATGTACGACGTGGTCATCTCGTCGCGGGTGCGTCTGGCGCGCAACCTGGCCGGCATGCCGTTCCTGGGCAAGTGCACCGAGACGCAACAGCAGGAGATCGAGCAGCGACTCCGCACGGAAGTGCTCGCCGGGCCCGCGGCGCCGGAAATGTTCTACGTGGACGTCCGCGCCGCCGGCGAGCTGGACCGCCGTTTGCTCGTCGAGCGGCACCTCATCTCCCGCCAGCACGCCGAAGCGTCCCACCCGCGCGGGGTCGCCGTCAGCGGCGACGAGACCGTCGCCCTCATGATCAACGAGGAAGACCACCTTCGCATGCAGGTCCTCCGCACCGGCTTCCAACTCGCCCAGGCGTTCGAGGACATCTCCCGCATCGACGACGCGCTGGAGCAGCGCCTGGACTTCGCGTTCCACAGCCGCTACGGATACCTCACCGCCTGCCCCACCAACGTCGGCACGGGCCTGCGCGTCAGCGTCATGCTGCACCTGCCGGCCCTGAAGATGACCGGGCAGATCGAGAAGCTCTTCCACGCCGCCTCCGACATGCACCTGGAGGTCCGCGGGCTCTACGGCGAGGGAACCGAGGCCACCGGCGATTTCTTCCAGATCTCCAACCAGACCACCCTCGGAAAGAGCGAGCAGCAGATCGTCAGCGAGTTCGTCGACACGATGGTCCCCAGCTTCGTGCAATACGAGCGCCGCGCGCGCGAGGCGCTGCTGGCGGAGCGCCCCGCCGCCATCGACGACAAGGTCGCCCGGTCCGTCGCCCTGCTGCGTTCGGCCAGGCTGATGAGCTCCGACGAGACGATGTACCTGCTGTCGCTGGTGCGCCTGGGGGCCAACCTCCGGCGCGTCGAGGGAATGGACCTCAAGACGATCAACGAGCTGTTCCTGCTGACCCAACCGGCGCATCTCCAGCGGATCCTCAACCGGGAGATGACGCCCGACCAGCGCGCCGCCGCCCGCGCGGATTACCTCCGCCGGAGACTGAACCTGAATTGAACCCCCGCCGCAATACCCCATGGAGGGTCGAATGGCGATACGACTGGGGACGGTGGCCGCGATCGGATTCGACAGCTTCTCCCCGGCGGAGTGGCTGGGGTGCTTCCGGCGCCTCGGGTGCACCGTCGTGCAGGCCTACCGCAACCAGGAGGCGAACGTCTCGCTGGCACAGATGCGGGACGCCCTCGCCGCCGGCGAAATGCCCTGCGACAGCCTGCACGGCGTCTTCGGAGAGGCGTTCGACCCGTCCGCCCCCGACGAGCGCGCCCGGCGGTTCGCCGTGGACACCTACAAGGCCGAGGGCGAGCTGGCGCTGGCGCTGGGCGGGCCGCTGGTGGTCGTCCACTGCTCGACCGTCCGCCCCCAAGGCGTCTCGCCGGACGAGAAACGCCTCCGCTGGGACCAGCTGCGCCGCTCCATCGCCGAACTGGGCGGGTTCGGGCGGCGAATGGGGGTGACCTACGCCTTCGAGAACCTGCCCGGCTACCACGCGATCGGCTCCGACGCCGGCGAACTGGCTCGCGTGCTGGGCGAACTCGGCGCGCCGAACACCGGCCTGTGCTTCGACACGGGGCACGCCAACATGGTCGCCGACGTTCCGTCGGCCCTTCGCGCCGCGGGAAAGCAGATCGTCTACGTCCATTTTTCCGACAACTCCGGGGGAAACGACGAGCACGAGATGCCCACCTACGGTTCGCTGGACACGGCCGGAGTGGCCGCCGCCCTGCGGGAAATCCGTTACCGCGGCACGCTGATGCTCGAGGTCTTCCACGACGCCGACCGCCTGCGCAAGCTCATCGACGCCGGTTGCGCCGAGCGTCTGGCGGATTTTCTTGCCGCGGCCGGGGGAAACTGACGGGCCGACCGGCCCCGTGGTATAATTCCGCCATGAACACAACCCATCGCCCTGCCCCGTCGCCCGCTTCCGCCCGCTACGTCGGGCGCGCGGTCTACATTTACGCGTTCGACGTCGCCTACGAGATGAAACGCGAGCCCATCGGACTGCTGCTCGGGCAGACGGTCGCCAACTTCCGCATCGACGCGGGCAAGCGCACGCCGCGCCAGCCGTTCTTCTACCGCCCGCAGATGATCCAGCTTCCGCCCGAGGAACGCATCGGACCCCAGGGGCCCGTCCGCGTGGAACGCACCGTCAAGCTCTTCCACGTCGGTGCGATCTCCATCGCGGCCAGCGTGCCCTTCGCCGTCAACGACCTGTCCGAACTCGTCGCCTTCCACAACCTCCAGTTCACCAACGGCTCGCTCGACCAGGAAGTCCGCGAGCTGGCCGAGCAGGTCCGCACCGAGCTGACGCCATACTGCATCCGCCCCGTTGCCGCGCTGGCCGAGGGAGAGGCCTACACCGTCTTCTGCCTCCACTCGCCCCTGCGAGGCCCCGGGGGCGGGCCCGTCGAGTCGGAGACCTGGCTGGCGGACAACCGCAGGCAGATCGCCGCCCTGCTGACCGAGGAATACGACGCCGAGCACCTGTCCGTCCAGGAGGCGGAGGAGTCCACCAGCCTCTACCTGACCTACTACGAGCACGACCTTGCCGTCGTGGACTGGGACGCCGCGCTCGTCGCGGACGATCCGGCCAATTTCAACGAGGTCCTGCACTTCATGGAACTGGCCAACGTGCAGTTGGCCGAATTGGGCGCCTACGACCTGCTGCTGGATGCCGCCCTGGACCGCTCCTACCGCGACCTGAAGGGCGCTCGCTTCCGCTGGCATCGCGAGCCGGTCCGCGGTCTGCGGGAAATCCGCCTGGACATGGCCCGGCTCAGCGACGAGTTGTCCAACACCACCAAGTTCTTCGGCGACTGGCACCTGGCCAGGCTGTACCAGAACCTCTCCCAGCGGTTCCACCTGGCCGACTGGCACCGCGTCATCGGCGAGAAGCTCCGCGCCATCGACGGGCTGTATGAGGTGCTCAAGCACGATCAGACCAACTGGTGGATGATCCTCCTCGAAGGCACGATCGTCCTGCTGTTCATCATCGACGTGATCCTGCTGCTGGCGGGCCTGGCGTAACAGGCCGCGCTTGCCTCTCCGGCGCGGGGGCGGTACATTCCGTCCCATGCAAAACGCCCCCGCCGACATCGCTTCGCCCGCCCCGGCGCCGCGCGCCGGCGCCTGGGCTCTGCTCGCCGTGATCCTGCCCGCGACAGTCGCAGGCGCAATCGCCTGCAACTACGTCTGGGATTGCGACGTCTTCTGGCACCTCGCGGCCGGAGACTGGATGCTCCACAATCGCGCCGTCCTCGGGCACGATCCCTTCACCGCAGACCCCGAGGCCCTCCAGGCGCACTGGGTGAACGTCCACTGGCTCTTCCAGGTGGTGGTGGCGGCCGTGCACACCGTCGGCGGATTCGTCGGTCTGACGCTGCTGAAAAGCGCGCTGGCCGCCGCCGCGATGCTCGCGTTCGCGCTGCCCCTGCGCCGACGTGTTCCGCCGGCCTGGCTGACGCTCTGCGCCCTGGCGATGCTCCTGGGAATCTCCTCCCGCCTGCGCGTCCGCCCCGAGGCCGTCACGCTCGTGCTGATTCCGCTGACGTTCCACCTCGTCGAGTCGGTCCGCCTGGGCGGCCCCTGCCGGCGGCTCTGGTGGATAGTCCCCGTCATGCTGCTCTGGGCCAACCTGCACGGGCTGTTCATCCTGGGCCTGGGTCTGCTCTGGGGCGGGTTCGCGGGGGCCGCCATCGACCGCCTGCTCGGGCGGCGCGCCCTGGCCGGCGGGCTCCTGACGGGCGAGGCGCTCGTCCCCGCCGTCGCCGCCACCCTCGCGTGCCTGCTGACCCCCTGGCCCATCGAGACCGTCCTGCACCCCCTGCTGCTGCTGACCCGCATCAGCGGGCAGGCGTACTACTACAGCTACGGCGTCTCGGAACTCCAGCCCACCTTCCAGGCGCTCGGGGCGTTCCCGGAGGCCATCGTCCTGACGGCCGCCGTGGCGCTCGCGCTGGCGATGAACCTGCGGCGCGTGCCCGCGGCGCACTTCCTGTACGCCGCGGCGTTCGTCCTGCTGGCGCTGAGCGCCCTGCGGAACGTCGCCCTGGCGGCGCCGGTGCTGGCCTGGCTGCTGGCGGTCCACGGCGGGGAGCTGGCGGGCCGCGCCGTCCGCGCCGCGCCCAGGCTGCGCTTCGCGCGGGTTCCGCTGAACGTCGCGGCTGTGCTGCTGGCGGCGGCTGCCGTACCCGCCATCGCCACCGGCTGGTGGTACCGCGCCCTGCGGAGCGAGCGGATGTTCGGCGCGGGGCTGGAGCCTTACCGCTTCCCCGTCGCCCTGGCCAGGTTCCTCGCCGCCCTGCCCGACGAAGGCGACATCCTCTGCGCCAACTTCGGCGACGCCTCCACCTTCGTCGCGCTCACCTACCCCGCGCGGAAGGTCTGGATGGACGGGCGCCTGGAGGTCCACAGCGAGAAACGCTTCATCGAGCAGCACAAGATCAACCAGGCGCTGTCCGACGCGGACTCGGCCGGGCGCGTGCCGCTGCCCGACTGCGCGCGGTTCGTCTTCGTCAGCCACAAGTCGGAGAACCACCTGGCGGCGCTGTCGGCCAACCCGCAGCGGTTCCGCCTGCTCTATGTGGACCCGGCCGGGGCGTGCTTCACCCGCCTGGACTGGACCGGACCGCGGGCCGCGCGACCGCTGCCACCCGCCAACCTCGACGAGTACGACCAACCCCTCGACGCCGACGGATACGTCTCCGGCGCGCCGCGAGTCCGTTGGACTTGGTGGCGGCAGACGCCGCGCTCGTGGAACCTCCAGTTGGGCAGGCTGCTGCTGGCGATGGGCAAGACAGGCGGGCGCGCCCCCGGTGCGCCGGACCCGCTGCGCGAGCGCCTGACGCTGCTGGCGTCGCGCTACCTGGCCGCCGCCGCGAGGGAGTTCCCGTCCGACGCCGTCGTCGCCGGCACGCTCGGATCGGCGCTCGTCGAGCAATCGGTTCTGGCCGACGTGCCGACGACGCCGGCGATTCCCGCCGACCTGTATTCCGCCCGCGCGCTGCGGATCTACGGGCAATTCGACCTGTCCGACCTGCGCAGCGAGGACCTCCAGGTCTTCGCCCTGCGGCGGGTCTGGGCGATGGTGCGGGCCCGCCAGATCGACGCGGCCGACCGCGCCGTGCGCGAGTTCCTCGACCGCCTGCCGCCGCGTGAGCAGGTCAACCCGCCGCGCGACTACCTCGAGGTCCGCAACGTCATCACGCAGGCGCTGGAGCGCTCGCGCCGACAGGCCGACGTGCTGGCGGGCCACTGGCAGGCGGCGCCGCCCGTCCGGCGGGCCGAGGCGCTGCTGTCGCCGCAGATCGGGCTGATCGACGCCGCCGTCGCCGAACTCCGCGCCGCGCCGGAAACCGATGCCGCCGCCCGCCTGGCCCTGGGAGACGTGCTGCTCCGCAAGGGACTCGTCGCCGACGCGCGGGAGGCCTACCGCGCCGTCCGGCTCGTTCCGGCCGAGAGATGGCAGCTCGACCTGCGCGAGGCGCTGTGTCTGTGGGTGGAGGGCGACCCGGTGGCCGCCGCCGACGCCCTGGCGGCGCTCGATCGCACGGGCGATCAACCGCTGGTGAAATACTACCTGGCAGCCGTCCTCGAGCAGATCGGCCGATACCCCGAGGCGCAGTCGGCCCTGGCGGGCGCCAAGGCGGACACGGGCCCGACGGCGGACCTCATCCGCCACCTCCGCATCCGCCTCGAAGCGAGATGAGAATCGCGAAAGACGGTTTTCAACAAGCCCCCGCTGTCAAGCGGGGGTTTTTGTTTGTTTCTTCGCCGCGCCGATCTTGTTTTCGGTTCCGGCCAACAGGCGGGAGATGTTCGTGCGGTGTCGGAACAGGATCAGCGCGACGATGACCGCGCAGAAGACCACCAGCGGCCAGAGACGCGCGGGCGACAGGCCCCAGAACGCCCAGTTGAAGCCGACGAAGAACGCCAGAAACGCCCCCGCTGCGACGATGCTCCCCAGCGAGACGTAACGGCTGGCGAGGGTCACGGCGATCCAGACGCCCAGCGCCGCCAGCCCGGCGAAGGTGAAGTAGGGGTAGAGCCCCAGGACGACCCCCAACGCCGTCGCCACGCCCTTGCCCCCGCGGAATCCCAGCCAGAAGCTCAGCACGTGCCCGAGAATTGCCCCCGCCCCCACCGCCAGCCAAGCCGCCTGCTGGAGCGTCGTCGGGCCGCCGGCGTCGCAGCCAGCCAGGAACGAGACCGCCAGCGCCGGCGCGAACCCCTTGAGAACGTCCAGGGCGAAGCACAGCCAGCCCCAGCGCCGCCCCAGGACGCGCCCGACGTTCGTCGCCCCGACGTTTCCGCTGCCGGCCTTGCGGATGTCCACCCCGCGGGCGCGAGAGAGAATCACCCCAAACGGCGTCGAACCGATCCCATACGCCGCCAGCGGAAACGCGCCCAGAAGGATCCACGGATTCTCGATCATCTCGCTCTCGCGGCCTCCTCGTACGCCGAAAGCAGTTCGTCCACGTGACGGTCCACGCCCAGTCCCTCGGCCGCCTTTGGGCAGCGGGCCGACCGCTCCGCGCGGCGGCGGGGATCGGCCAGTTCCTCCAGCGCCGCCACGAGCGCCCTGCGGTCGGCCGGCGAGCTGATGACGATGCCCGCGCCGTCGGCGAGTACCTCGGCCGCCCCGTTGAATATCGTCGTCACGGAGGGGATTCCCCAGCGCACGGCCTCCAGGACCACGCGGCTGCACGGGTCGTACCACGTCGGAAGGACCACCGCGTCGGCGGCGGCGTACCACTGGAACACCTCGTCGGTCTGCGGCACGAAGATCACCTGCTGCCCCACGTCGCGCAGACCCGCGATGCGATGGTAGCCCTCGGCGAGGTCGCGCCCGACGACCACCAGGCGGGCGTTGGTCTGCCCGTAGTGCGCATGGTAAAACTCGGCGAAGGCGGTGATCGTCTCCAGCACGCCCTTGAGGGCGAAGTTCTGCGCCACGATCAGGAACACCGGGTCGCCCGCGCCGACGCCAAGCTGGAAGCGGCGCTTCTGCCGCCAGTCGGCGCGGTCGGGCGAATCGGGGGCGGGCACGTCGGCGGCGTTGTAGATCACGCGGACGCCGTCGGTCCGCCCGTAGTGGTCCTCGAACTCCCGGGCGACCATCTGGCTGACGGCCAGGCAGAGCGTCTGCGGGTCGGCCACGACGGCCCGCTCCAGCTCGCCCATGCGGCGGCGATGGAGGTTGAACGGTTCGGTCAGCGTCGTCAGCGCGCCGCCCCGGGGCCCCCGCCGGCGGACGCTCGCTGCGATCTGCGCCGGCACGGTGCCGCCCCGCGGCTGGTAGACGTTCGCCCCCGGAACGGGCAGCATGGCGTGCGCGACGCGGAACTGCCCCCGCTCGATCTCGCGCCGCGCGGCGCGGACGAACGCGTCCAGGCGGCTGGACCGCAGCAGCCCCACCTGCCCCAGCGCCCGGACGGACACGCCGTGCATCGCCTGCCCGTCCTGGCAGAGGACCGTCACCTCGCAGCCTCGCGCGGCCAGGCGCGAGGCGATCTGTGCGGTGGACTTCTCCCGCCCGCCGCGCAAAGGGTCGAACCGTTCGATGACCAGGGCGATTCTCATTCGTTCGCGTTCCGTCCTTCCCGTCTGCGTTTCCTGCGGGCCTCGTGACGGGCGATCCACGCGGCCTTGCACGCCGCGGCCCGCGCGTAGCGGCGCGGCGATCCGCCGCCCGTCAGCGCCAGGTATTGTCGCAGGAACGCCTCCCAATGGGCCTCGACCCACTCGCTGGGCATCGAGTGCAGCAGTTGCGCCAGGTCCTTGACGCGCCAGCGGAACATCCGCCACGACGACGGCGCGAACACCCGGGCCAGGTCGATCAGGTTCAGCTCCAACCCCACGTCGCCGACGTGGAGGAACACGTGGCAGGCGCCCAGGTCGCGGTGGACATACCCCGCGCCGTGCAGACGAGCGACCAGCGCCGCCAGCTTCGCCGTGAGTTCCTCCGCGCGCTCGGGGCTGGCGGCGAGGAATTCCCGCCCGCAGCGTTCCAGGGCCTCTCCGGGCACGACCGTCGCCAGCAGGAAGCTCCGCCCGCCGCCGCGGCAGCTCTCGCCGCCCCAGGCGACGGCCTGCATCGTGTCGATGCCCAGCGCCGCGACGAGGCGGATGTTGCGGTACTCGATCTCGGCTGCGCCACATAGGCCGTACGTCCAGGCGCGGCGCAGGCGGGCGCGCAAAGGCTCCGGGCCGTAACGTTTGAGGATCAGTTCCCGCCGCCGGCCCTGGCTGTCGGCCAGTTCCAAACGGGTGCGCCGCCGGTTGCCCAGACCGGGCTTGTCCAAATCGGCACCGGCTGCGAAAGCGAAGGCGCCCTCCACGCTGTCCAGCCCGGCCTGCCGCAACGGCTCCCGCCATGCCTCGTCGCACGCGAAGGTCATGCGCCGCCCCCCTTCGCTCGTTCGTCCAGCAGTTCGCAAGCGGCATGCAGCACCCGCTCCGGTCCAATGGCGCTCATGCACTGGTGGTACTGCGGCCCGGGCGGCTGGGGGCAGAGTTTCCGCTGGCACGGCGAGCACGGCAGTTCCACGCGGATCGTCCGCTCGCCCGGGCAGTCGATCTGCGCCCAGACCGGATCGGTGCTGCCGAAGATCGTCACCAGGCCGATGCCGAACGCGGCAGCGAAGTGCCGCGGGCCCGTGTCGTTGGTGATCATCAAATCGCAGCGTCGCACGAGGCTCTTGAGCAGCCCGAGCGTGTTGTCGCGCCGGGCGAAGCTCAGCAGCGGCGCGTGGTTCATGGCCTTCTGCACGCGCTCGGCGACGCGGCGCTCGAAGTCCATCGGCGCGGCGTTGAGGACGATCTGCGCCCCGCGCGACTCGACGAGCGCGTCGGCCACCGCCGCGAACCGCTCCGGGTCCCACATCTTGCTGACGCCGAACGCCGCGCCGGGATTGAGCATCACGACGGGGCGCGACCGGTCGATGCCCGCCTCGGCCAGCAGCGCTTCTGCCGCCCGCTCGTCGGCCTCCGTGACCGGAAGCTCCATGCGGCGCGACCGGACGGGCGCGCCGACGAACTCAGCCAGGCGCGCGTAATAGTCGATCTGCGGGACGGGCTTGCGCCGCCCGTCGGGCAGGCGTTCCGGGCGAAGGCGGTCGGTCAGCAGCCAGCCGCGACCGTCGCGGACGTACCCCGCGCGGCGGCGGATCCGCGCCAACGCGCACATCGCGGCGCAGCGGAAACTGTTCGGCAGGAGGATGCCCAGGTCGCGCCGGCGCTGCCGCAGCAGTCGCGCGGTCGCCAATGCGCCGCGCAGGCCATCGGACCGCGAGAGAATCGTTTCGTCGGCCCACGTCGTGCCTTCCAGCACGGCCAGCGCGCTGGCCCGCCCGACGTAGGTGATCCGCGCCGAGGCGAAACGCTCGCGCACCGCCCGCAGCGCGGGGGTGGCCATCACCACGTCGCCCACGGGGTTCGGAAGGAAGATCGCGATGTCCGCCGGATCAGGCATGGAGGCATTGTAGCGGGCGGCGTCGCCAACGGATAGACCCAGCGCCGCGTCAGCGGTCCAGGCCCTTCTGCTCCAGCTCGGCCCACGACGCGCGGCGGACGAGCGCCGGCGGGTTTCCGCCGGCCGACGGAAGCGTCACCTTTTCCGAACCCACCACCACGACGTCCAGGCCCTCGGCCGCGAAGGCCCGCGCCGCCAGTTCTGTCCCGCAGACGCCCGCGTGGAGATGCGGGAACTGCCGCTTCAGTGACGCCAACTGGCTGACCAGGCGCGACTCCACCACCATGCGCGGAATCCTGTACTTGCCCTCGCGGACGATGTGCCAGTGCTCCCGCTGCCAGAGCAAAATCGGGCCGTGGGGATACCCCAGTTCGCCCAGTTGCTTGTGCAGCGCGGCGTGCCGTCGGACGGATTGCCGCGTGAAGTAGAGGATGCGGTTTCCCTGGGCGAGTTGTCCGAGCGCGGCTGCGGCCTGCTCGGCGGTCCTGCCTTTGCGGTGGGGAAGGAAGTCCAGGTCCACCACCGCGATCGGCGCCTCAGCCGGCCAGACGTACGCCGGCGCCTCGACGACGATCTCCTCGCCCTCGGGGTCCATGTGGGAGACGCGCATGGCGTACCGTCCTTCGGCGGCGGGAACGGGGACGGCCGCCCCGGCATATCCCAACTCGTCGGTGTAGGCGCCCCGCTCGGATCCGCCGCCGGCCTGGAAGCGCATCGCCGCCTTCTTGACCGCCAGCGCGAGCACGAAAAAGTCGTTCCGTTGCAGGCGCACGACGCAGGCGGCTTCCCCGCCCGCCGGCGCCACCTGGTCGGGCACCGTCAGGATGTACTGTCCGCCGCACCCACTCGCCACCGCCGCCAGCATGCCGCATGCGATCCATCGAACCATGTCGCACCTCCACATGGGAATCCTTCCTAATCAAAATGGTGAGGTGGGTGCCACCCTCAAGCGCTGTCTGCTTGAGGGTGTCCGCACGGTCAATCCCGATACACAACATCGGGATTGGCCGTGGCACCCACAAAATGAACCATGAAGGACTTCCGGATTCCAGATTAGGCCCGACCGGAACGCGGTTGTCAAACTTTTGCCGACGCGCCGCCGGCAAAACCGTGCTTCTTTGACCGCGCATCTTCCGATATGATTCGTAGAGACAGTCTCGAACGGGAGTCGACATGGCCAAGAGAAGCGAAGAGCAGTTCAACGAGGACACCTGGCGGGTCTTCCGCATCATGAGCGAGTTCGTCGAGGGATTCGAGACGATGAGCCGCCTGGGCCCCGCCGTCAGCATCTTCGGTTCGGCGCGGACGCCTCGAAACGATCCGTACTACCGCAAGGCGCGCCAGCTCGCGCGGATGCTCTGCGACCGGAACTTCGCGATCATCACCGGCGGCGGGCCGGGCATCATGGAGGCCGCCAACCGCGGCGCCCACGACGTCGGCGGCACCGGCGTGGGGCTGAACATCTCCCTGCCCCACGAGCAGAAGGCCAACCCCTACGCGGACATCCAGATGGACTTCCGCTACTTCTTCGTCCGGCTGGTGATGTTCGTCAAGTACGCCTGGGGGTTCGTCTGCTTCCCCGGCGGGTTCGGCACGCTGCACGAGTTCTTCAACTCCATGACGCTCATCCAGACCGGAAAGGCGCAGCAGTTTCCCGTCATCCTCATCGGGCGGAGTTTCTGGAAGGGCCTGTCCGACTGGCTGGACCGCAAGATGCTCCACAACAGCTACCGCAAGATCGACCCGCGGGACATGGGCCTGTTCCACGTGACCGACAGCCTGCGCGAGACGGTGGAGATTCTCGAGCGGGCCCGCGAGTGCCGACAGGCGGGTGGCCCCTGCCCGGAGAGCATGAAGCCCACGGCCGAGGGAACCCTCCCGGGACTCCCCGCGCGAATCTACTCCCGTCCCAACGGCAGGAAGTGACGCCCCCGCGAACCAGCGTAGAAAACGGGGCCGGACCCTTTGCGAGTCCGGCCCCGATATTTTCACCTTTGCCGGCTGCGGAAGATTACTTCCTGCGACGCAGCAGCAGCGGCGTGCCCGCCAGCAGCATCGCCAGCGTCACCGGCTCGGGGACATGCCCCTCCAGTTCGTCGTCCGGGTCCAAGCCCGCGTCGTCCAGGTGCACGACCACGTAGCCGGGGAAGTCGTCCCCGTCGTAGACCTGGAACGCGCCGAGGGACAGCCGCAACTCCATCGCCTCGCCGACGGCGTAATCATATTCCACGCCAGCCGTGAAACCGTCGAATCCCTGCTCGACGTACCCGCCCAGCCCGCCGTTTTCGTTCGGGTCCCACTCGGAGATGAAACTGTAATTCACCAGCAACCCGAGGTCGCTGATCGTCAGGACGATCTCCACGTTGGCGTCGTAGTCCGTCGCGCTGTCGTAGAAGCTCAGGACGACACCCGTGCGCTTCTGGCGGAGGCTCGTGCCGTTGGTGTCGAACAGCGAACCGATCACGTCCAAGCAGAGGTACCGCGACGCGCCGGCGGGGTCCAGGCTGTCCGTCTGGGCGAAATACACCTTGTCAATGTCCAGGCCCGCCGTGTAGGCCGTCTCGCCGGGCGTGTCGCTCAGGGACCAATCGTAGTTCGCCGCATCCAACGTTCCGTCCACGATCGGGCTGGCCGTCGCCACACCGGCGCAGAATGCCACCATCGCGAAAATGCACGAAAATCCGAGCGACTTGCACATGATTGCCTCGCTTTCTGAATCGAGCTGAGCTGTTTACATCGAGCGGTCGCAACGAGCGGCACTTCGAGCATTCGCAACGAGCAATTGCAGCAACGGGCACGCCGGGCCCGTCCTCACTGCCGCGTCCTTGCACGGAACCCGCCGTGGCGTTCACGAACCATCCTATGGTTGCTTATCGGGTCGTCAACGTTTTTTCCCAAAAGAATTTGTGAAAGAAGTGCGTAGTGGAGAGTGGGAGGGATTTTAAATCTGAAATCTGAAATTTGAGATTTGAAATTTTGGATTTCTGATTGCTCGCCCTGTCTTCGATCCCGAGGCCTCACACCGACGGGAGCGAAGTCGAAGGGTGGATTGAAAGACCGGCTACGGGCTACCGGCTACGAGTTCCGAGTTCCCGGTTTTCCCAGACCTTGCCGATCCGGTAGAATCCCCCGTATGAGTGACGATTCCCATTCCGGCCTCCGCGTCGCCGTCGTCCACGAGTGGCTGGAGTCCTACGCCGGTTCGGAGAAGGTCCTGGAGCAGATGCTCCGGGTGCTTCCCGACGCGGACCTGCTGGCCGTCGTGGACTTCCTTCCACCAGACCGGCGGGCGTTTCTCCGCGGGCGGACCGTCCGCACCAGTTTCATCCAGAAACTTCCCCTGGCCAGGCGGCACTTCCGCAAGTACCTGCCGCTGATGCCCCGCGCCGTCGAACACCTCGACGTGTCCGGCTACGACCTGGTGGTCTCCAACTCGCACGCCGTCGCCAAGGGTGTGCGGACGCGGCCCGACCAGTTGCACCTGTGCTACTGCCACACGCCGATGCGCTACGCATGGGCCATGCCGGAGGAGTATCTCGGCGAGGCCGGGCTGGCGAGGGGCCTGCGTGGACTCGCCGCCCGGGCGCTGCTGAAGCGCCTGCGCCGATGGGACCTCCGCGCCGCGGCGCGCGTGACGGCCTTCGCCGCCAACTCGCGGTTCGTCGCCGAGCGGATCCGCCGCGCCTACGGGCGCGAGGCGCGCGTCATCCACCCGCCGGTGGACGTGGGGCGCTTCGCCCTCGGCGAGCGCAAGGAGGACTTCTACTTGAGCGTCTCGCGCCTCGTTCCGTACAAGCGCGTGGACCTGCTCGTCGAGGCGTTCGGCCGCCTGGGCG
>JAKPKY010000173.1 GCA_029553505.1 Planctomycetota bacterium | reverse complement strand
CCGCCTCGCGCAGGGCCAGCTCGCTCTTGCGGTTGCCCCGCTTGGTCTTGGCCTGGCTGGTGAGCACGCCGCGATGGAACTGGCAGTACAGCTCGCCCACGTAGCGGTTGACGTCGTGCTCGCCGCGAGCGACGAGGTCCTCGAAGAACTCCATCGGCGTCGCGAGCTTCAGGCGCGGCACGCCCTCGCAGTCGCGCAGGCGGCGCAGGAACTCCAGGTGGTAGCGTTCGGGCCCGCCGCCGCCGTCGCCGTGCCCGAAGGGCTGCAAGCGCGTCGTCATGTCGTTCTTCTGCACGCGGTCCTTCCAGCGGCGGATCATCGTACCCGGACCGGTGGACGAGTTGTAGTCGTGGTGCAGGTGGACGACGACGGCCGTCCCGTCCAGGCCTTCCCACAGGAAGTTGTGGTAGGGGAACCCCTCGCCGCCGTGGTAGGTCCAGAAAATCTTCTGCGTCGAGAAAAACTTCGCGCCGCACCCGACCATGATCTGCGGAAGGGCGGCGGAGTATCCGAACACGTCGGGAATCCAGAGGAACTGGCTGTCGACGCCGAACTCCTCGCGGAAGAACCGCCGCCCGTGGACGAACTGGCGGATGAGCGACTCGCCGCTGGTGATGTTGGTGTCGGACTCGACCCACATGCCGCCGTCGGCGATGATGTTGCCGTTCCGCACCGCCTTCTTCACCCGCTCGTACAGGGCGGGGTACTTGTCCTTGACCATGCGGAACAGGTGGGGCTGGCTGTGCAGGAAGCGGTGCTCGGGATATTCCTCGATGAGGGCGAGCTGGTTGGCCAGCGTGCGGGCGGCCTTGCGCTCGGTCTCGACGAGCGGCCAGAGCCACGCCACGTCGAGGTGGGCGTGCCCGAAGCAGAAATATTCCGGCGCGGTCGAACCGTTGCGGCACTCCAGGAGCGGTTTGAGGCGCCGCCGGGCCGCGCGGACCGTCTCGATCATCCGCTCGTGGGGCAGCTCGAAATCGGCGATGCGCGTGAAGTCCATCAGGCCCTTGTCGATCTCCGCCACGCGCAGCGAGTCGGAGTCGTGGCTCTCGCGAATCTGCCAGAGCGTCTCGACGTCCATGTAGAGCTGGAAGATTTCCTCTTCCCAGACGCCGAAGGTGCTGTCGCCGATCGTCTGCTGGGCGGGCGCGGCCTCCGGGACGCTCCGCGTTCCCGGCGGCAGCGGTCCGGCGTGGCAGGGGGTCGGCCCGTGCCAGGCGTACGCCTCGATCAGCAGGTCGAACGTCTCGCCGCCTTTTGCCTTGTGCGTGAGCGTCTGGTGCGGGAACGTGCCGCGCCGCGACTCGATCATCTCGCCGTTGACGTACGTGACGGCCTCGACGGTCGTCACGCGAAGCTCCATGACGATCCGCCGTCCCGCGGCCTCCTTCGGCAGCGCGATCCGCCCGCGGAACCAGCCGTATTCCCACTTCGCGCCCCAGGTCGTGCCGACCGGCATCGGCTGGAACTCGCCAGCCAGCGCCTGGGACGGATCGAGTTGGTCTTTCACCACCCGCCCGCTCAGCTCGATCGAGCCCAAGGGCCGGTAAAACAGGGTCTTGAGCGTCTTGCGCCACGCGTCGATGCGATCACGCCATTCCGCCGTCAAAGCCATCGTCACATTCCTAAAACAAAGGCATTCCGTCCGGGACAAACAAGCCGTCCAGTGTACCCCCTCCAACCGGCAGGTCAAGGGCCGTTCATCCCATTGCGGATTTAGGAATTCGGATTGCGGATTGAAGAGCCCGGGGCATGTGCCGGGTGCCACCCTCAAGCGTTGTTTGCTTGAGGGTGTCTATCGCACGGCCAAGCAAACCGCGCTTGGCCGTGGCACCCAATCCGCAATCCCCAATCCGAAATCGAAAATGCCGCTGTTGACAACGGCGGGCATTTGGCTATGGTAAACCGTTTCCGGCGCGAATCAGCCGTCGCCGGGAGGATCCCAAGAAAGGATATACCGATGGCGAAGAAGTCGACCAGTCAGATTGCGATCCAGCTCTATACCCTGCGCGATTTCGTGCAGACCCCGCAGGACGTCGTCAAGACGATGAAGCGCCTCCGGAAGATCGGATACACGCGGGCGCAGATTTCGGGCGTCGGACCGATCGACGCGGCCGAACTGCGGAAGATGATGCTCGACGAGGGCGTCGAGCCGATGGGCGCCCACGTCGGCATGGACAAGTTCCGCAACGATCTGAAGCAGGTCATCGCCGACTGCCACGGGTGGGGCATCTCCTACGTGGCCATGCCGTGGATGTCTCCCGACGCCGTCAAGACCGCGGCAGGCTGGCGGAAAATGGGCCGCGAACTGGCGGGCTACGGAAAGAAACTCGCCGCCGAGGGCATCACCCTCCAGTACCACAACCACATGTTCGAGTTCGAGAAGTTCGGCGTCCGCAACGGCCAAGGCGGAGAGATCGGCCTGGAAATCCTCTACCGCTCCGCCAACCCGAAATACCTCCAGGCGGAACTGGACTTCGGATGGATCGCCCGCGCCGGATACGAACCCGCCGCCTGGGCCAGGAAGTACAAGGGGCGCCTCGACCAGGTGCACCTGAAGGACTGGAGCGTCGTGGACAACCAGCCGACCTGGCGGGCGATCGGTGAAGGCGCGATCGACTGGCCGACCGTCCTGAAGGCCTGCAAGGCCGCCGGGACGAAGGACTACATCATCGAGCAGGATTCCTGCACCGTCAGCGGCGACCCGTTCAAGAGCGTCCAGATCAGCTTCGAGAACCTCCGCAAGATGGGTTTGAAGTAGTTTCAATAACGCGACTTGCAACCGAAGGGGAGGCGGCCCGAACGCGGCGGCCTCCCCTTTGCTTTGCGCACAGGGCGCAAATTTCGGTTTGAAGAGCCCGAGGATGGGTGCCACCCTCAAGCGTTGTTTGCTTGAGGGTGTCTATCGCACGGCCAAGCAAACCGCGCTTGGCTGTGGCACCCAATCCGCAACTTTGCTCTGCGTAGCGAAGCGCTCCACTTCGCAGAGCAGGGTCCGAATTCCGCAATCCGAAATGCTTCTCGCCCGGGGCTCTCCTACACCATAAGTCGTCAAGAATCTCGACAACCCCGTGTCCCGGCTGTATTTTGTCCCTGCGGCGGGTGGTGGGATTTTGTCCTAACCCCTGCGTGGCGGAGGTGTCTGGCATAACGTTCGGAAAGGCGAAATCCTGCGAGGGCGACGACGACGCCGCACTGGTCGCGGCCGCCAGGGGAGGCGACCTGAAGGCGTTTGACGAACTGGTCCGGCGGTATCAGCGCCGGGCCGTCGCCGTCGCCTACAGCCTGCTGAACCATCGCGACGATGCGATGGAGGTCGCGCAGGATGCGTTTCTCAAGTCGTTCGAGAAGCTCGGCACGCTGAGCCAGCCGGAACGGTTCGGAAGCTGGGTGCTGCGGATCGTCAACAACCTGGCGCTGAACCGCCGCAGGGCGCGGGCGCTGCGCAAGGCCGAGTCGCTCGAGTTTCCGGGCGACGAGGACCGCGCCGCCGCCCGCCCCGATCCGCGCGCCGACGGACCGGCGGAGACCGTCTCCGCCGACGAGTTGCGCCGGACCCTCCGGCGCGAGATCGACGCGCTGCCTCCGATGCAGCGGCAGGCCCTGGTGCTGTTCAGCATCTCGCACCTGCCGCAGCAGGAAGTGGCCGAGGCCCTCGGCTGCAGCGTCGAGGCGGTGAAATGGCACGTGTTCACCGCCCGAAAGAAGCTCAAGGACAAGTTGAAGGATTACCTGTAGGACGCCGCCATGTCGGAAATCCCGGACAATACGGACCTCGAATACCGCCTCTGCCGGTACCTCGACGGCGAGTTGGACGGCCAGGAGCGGGCCGAGATGGAAACCCTCCTGGCCGAACGCCCCGACCTGCGCCGCGAGCTGGAACGCTACCGCGCGCTCAACGAGCGCCTGGCGGAGCTTTCCGACGAGCTGCCGGGCGAGCAGGAGCTTCTCGCCCAGCGCGGGGAGATTTTCGCCGCGCTGGAGCGCAGGGCCTTGCTGGGCGAGCGGCGCGTGCGCCTCTGGGCCAGGCCGTCCGTCCGCGTGTTCGCCTCGGCGCTGGCCGCCGCTGCCGCCGTCGTCGTCGCCGTGGCCTTGTGGCGCGTCCTGACCGGCGAGGCGGAAGACAAATCGACCGTCGCCGTGACGATCCTCCCGCCCGCGGCGGCCCCGGCCGGGACCGTCGACGTCCAGCTCGCGCCCCGCGCGACGGACTGGGCGGCGGTCACCCTCGTCGAGCCCGTCGATCCGTCCGCCGACCAGCCGCCGCCGGGCACCGTGATGGTCTCCTTCGGATGGGACGGAGACGGCGACAAAAATGACGCGGGCATGTTCCCGATGTTCGGATATTGAACCAACGACCTACATGGGAGAGACTCGGATGACGATCGCAAAGCAGATGTGCGTGGGGGCGGTTCTGGCGGCCGTCGCGGTTGCGGCTGCGCCCGCCGCGGCGCAGGGCGTCGGAACCCTCCAGCGGGCGCTGGATAAGCCCATCAACCTGCGGATCGAGGACGCCACCATCGGCGAGGTCTTCGAGAAGATCTCCGCCGCCAGCGGCGCCAAGCTGGTCATCGATCCGGACGCCTTGGACTACCTGCCGTACGGCGACCAGACGCGTCTGTCCGTGACGCTCGCCAACGCGACGCTCCGCAAGCGCCTCGACGCCTTGCTGGCCGGGGTCGCGCTCCAGTGGCAGATCGACGGCGAGGAGGTCCGCATCCTCCCGTCCGAACCGCTCTACCGCATGGGCCGTCGCGCGACCTACGACGAGCTGCGCATCCTGGCCGGCCTGAACACCGCCCGCGTGGAGCCCTCGGACCGCGCCGGGCCGGTGCTGGAGCAGATTCGCAAGGTCACGGGCACGGCCGGACTGGACATCGTCTTCCACACCGAGATCGACCGCGACAAGGCCCTGGCCCGCGCCGACAAGGCGCTGCCCGGCTCGCCCGTCGCCTGGCTGGACATGCTCTGCCACGGCGCCGACGCCACCTGGCACCTCTGGGGCGACGACATCCTCGTGCAGTCCCGATCCACCCAGGTCAAGCGCCAGCTCCAGCGGACCGTCTCGCTGCGGTACCAGAACGCCGCGCTGGTGACCGTGCTGGCGGACCTCGCCCGCAAGGGGCGCGTCCAGCTCCAGATGGACCCCGGCGTCATGGAGTACCTGCCCGACCAGACGCGGACGAACTTCAACCTCGTGATGGCCGACGCCTCGATCGCCCAGGCGCTGGAGGTCATCAGCGGCGCGACCGGCCTGAAGTTCGATGTGACGGCCGAGGGCGTCCGCGCGGGACCGTCGGACCTGCTCAAACGCCGCATGGAAGGCGCGACCACCGAACCCCGCAAACGCACCCCGTACTTCGTGAAGTTCGTCCTGCCCGGACCGAACGGAACGAGCGTCGAGGTCTTCATGCGGGCCGATGAACTGCCGCCCGAGCTGTTCAAGGCCATCGAGGCCGAAAAAGACAAGTTCGTCCGGAAACTCCACGAGGAACTCGCCAAGCCCGAGTAGTCTCCGCCGGAAAACTCCGAATCCCGGGGATGGCACTGCTTGCTTGCAAGCAGTGTTTTTCCCCTGCACGGCCTGCCAGCAGGCCATGCCGCCCTCGCGCATTCCAGAAACGCCTTGAATCGCCGCGGGATTTCCCGTACAATCTCCCCCCTCAACATATGGGACTGTAACCTCTTGCGCTTCTTTGCCTCGCAGGACGTTCTCGTGGGGCGGGCAGTTGGGTCTCCCGAATACAGCCGAAAGGAACTCGTAGTGAGAACACTCACGCGCAGACAGAAAGACGTTGCTAACTCCTTGGATAGCAAGGAATTGTACGAGAACTGGCAGGACTGGCGCTGGCAGGTCCGCCACGCGGTCCGCGACATTCCGACATTCGAGCGGCTGCTGAACGTGCAATTGGACGCCGATCGCCGGAAAGGCCTCGCCCGCACGCTGGAGCGGTTTCCGCTGTCCATCACGCCGTACTACCTTTCGCTCATCGACGCGGCGGACTACGAAAACGATCCCGTGTTCCTGCAATCCTTCCCGCGCCAGGCCGAATTGATCGTCGGAAAGGACGAGATCGCCGATCCGCTTCACGAGGACCGCGACTCGCCGGTCCCGCTGATCACGCATCGCTACCCGGACCGGGTGCTGTTCCACGTCTCGAATGTCTGCTCGATGTACTGCCGGCACTGCACGCGGAAGCGCAAGGTGGGCGACGTGGACTCGATTCCCGACCGTTCGCAGATCGAGCAGGCCGTCGCGTACGTTCGCCGGACGCCGGCTGTCCGCGACGTGCTGCTGTCCGGCGGCGACCCGCTGATGCTCTCCGACGACTACCTCGACTGGATTCTCACCGAACTGCGGCGCATTCCGCACGTCGAGATCATCCGCATCGGCACGAGGATGCCGGTGGTGCTCCCGTACCGCGTGACCGACGAACTGGCGGCCATGCTGCAAAAGCATCACCCGCTCTGGATCAACACGCACTTCAACCACCCGCGCGAGTTCACCTCCGCGTCGAAGGAGGCCCTGCGCAAGCTCGCCAATGCGGGCATTCCGCTGGGCAACCAGTCGGTGCTCCTGGCCGGCGTCAACGACTGCCCGCGCATCATGCGGGTGCTGGTGCAGAAACTCGTCGCCAATCGTGTGCGGCCCTATTATCTGTACCAGTGTGATCTCTCTGAGGGCCTGGGCCATTTCCGCACGCCGGTGGGCAAGGGCATCGAGATCATCGAGAGCCTCATCGGGCACACGTCGGGGCTGGCCGTGCCGACCTACGTGATCGACGCCCCGGGCGGCGGGGGCAAGATTCCCGTCATGCCCAACTACCTCATCTCGTGGTCCACCAACAAGGTCGTGCTGCGGAACTACGAGGGCGTCATCACCACCTACAAGGAGCCCGATTCGTACGAGCCGCATTTCTGCGACCGCGACTGCGGCGCGTGCCGCCTGTGCCTCAAGACCGACGACGCGCCGGAGCACGACGCCATCGGCGTGGCGCGCCTGATGTGCGACTGGGACCGCCAGATCACCCTCGTGCCGCGGGACAACCCGCGCCTGCGGCGGCGAACGCGCAAGACCGGCGCCGCCCCGGCGACGTTGAATCCCGCCAAGGGCGAACGCGAAACCGCCTTCGCGGACACGCCTCCGCGCGGGGCAGCTCGTGGACGCGGGAGGGCGACGTGACTGACCGCATCGAGACGCTCGGGCATTCCCGCATCCAGCACGGAAAGCTCAACGACCGCATCTACCTCATGAAGCTCGCGCGGGAAGACCTGCCGACCCTGCCCGAACGCCTGGCGGACCTAGCCGGTGCGGAAGGATACTCCAAGATCTTCGCCAAGGTCCCCGCCTGGGCCGAGGCGCGCTTCCGGGAACTCGGATACCGCGTCGAGGCGCGGGTGCCGGGCTTCTTCCGGTCCGAGACGGACGCGGTGTTCCTGGGCCTGTTCCTCGACCCGGCGCGCGCCAGGGCGAGCGATGCGGAACAAATCGAGGCCGCCCTCCACGAGGCCCTGCGCCGCGAGCCCCAGCCGGCGACGTTTCCGGACGAGCTTTCCTGCCGCCCGTGCCTGCCCGCCGACGCCCCGGCGATGGCCGGACTGTATCGCCAGGTCTTCGAAACCTATCCGTTTCCCATCCACGATCCGGCGTACCTCCGCCGCACCATGGAGACGCATATCCTCTATTTCGGCGTCTGGACCGGCGGCGAACTGGTCGGCCTGTCCTCGTGCGAGACCGACGGCGACGCGCGGGCCGTCGAGATGACCGACTTCGCCGTGCGCCCGCAGTGGCGCGGCAAAAATCTCTCGGTGGCCCTGCTGGACGTGATGGAGCGTGAAATGCGGCGGCGGGGGTTCGTCACGGCCTACACCATCGCCCGGAGCGTCTCGTTCGGAATGAACATCGCATTCGCCAGGGCGGGCTACGCCTTCGGCGGCACGCTGGTGAACAACACGAACATCTGCGGACGCTTCGAGAGCATGAACGTCTGGCACAAGCGGATCGGCTGAAGTTCCCGCGCGGTTGGGCGTTGCCATTTTGCCGTCCGTGGGCGACGATGGACGCATGACCCCTCACGACCTGTATGGCAGGACGTTCGCCTGCGAGTGCGGCAAGACGCACGCCATCGAGCCGCGCGAGGCGCTCTGCGCCGCCGACGCGCTGGACCGCCTGCCGGACGTCTGCGCCCGCGCGGCGGGGGAACGCTCAGCCGTTGTGCTGACGGACGTCCGCACGCGGGCAGCGGCGGGGGCGGCGGCCGCGGCGGCGCTCCGTGCGGCCGGGTGGACCGTCCGCGAGATCGTCGTGCCCGATCCCGCCCCGGATCGCTCGCCCGTCTGCGACGACGCCACGCACGACCGGCTGGCCGGCGAAACCGCCGGCGCGGGCCTGGTGGTCTCCGTCGGCAGCGGAGTTCTCAGCGACCTGGGCAAGTGGTTGGCGTACGACGCGGGCGTGCCCTGCGTGAGTTTCGCGACGGCCGCCAGCATGAACGGGTATGCGTCGGCCAACGTCGCCCCGACGCTGGCGGGGGTCAAGTCGCTCCTGCGGGCCCGCCCGCCCCGCGTGGTGCTGGCGTCGCCGGACATCCTGTGCGCCGCGCCGCGCGAGTTGACGACGGCAGGCCTGGGCGACGTGCTCGCCAAGTGCACCAGCTCCGCCGACTGGCGGATGAATCATATTCTGTTCGGCGACTACTACTGCGCCCGCAGCGTGGGGCTGATCGCCGAGATCGAGCCGCTGTACCTGGAGCATCCCCAAGACGTGGCGGCCGGCGACGCGCGGGCGGTCGGCGCGCTGTTCGACGCGCTGCTGTTGACGGGCGTGGCGATGACGATGGCCGAGTCGTCCGCGCCGGCCAGCGGAGGCGAGCACCTGATCTCGCACACGCTGGACATGCTCGCGGTGGCGGCAGGGGGCGAGCACGACCTGCACGGCCGGCAGGTGGGCGTCGGCACGATTCTCATGTGCGAGTTGTACCGGCGCGTGCTGGCGGTCGAGTCGCCGAAATTCCGCACGCCGCCGGAACAAATCGACGTACGGTTCTGGGGTCCGCTCGCCGGCGCGGTGTCGCCGTGCTACGCGGAAAAGCGGCCTCGCCTATCCGCGGCGGCGGACAAACTCGCAAAACCGGGCGAGTGGGATCGCCTGCGGGCGGAATTGGCCCCCATGCTTCGCCCGCCGGAGCAGGTGCGGGATTGCCTCGCGCGGGCGGGCGGCGCGACGACGGCGAGCGACATCGGCTGCGACAAGCGGACGCTGGCCGAAATCCTGCGCCGCGCCCGCGAGGTCCGCGCCCGGTTCACGATCCTCGACCTGGCGGACCTGCTGGGCGTCCCCGACGATGCCGCCGACGAAATCACCGAGCAATGGGGCTGAGGAACAACGTGGTTGTCCCTTCGGGACAAACCACGGCACCCTCCGCACGAACACGGCTTGCAAGCAAGCCGTGCCACCCTTCGAACAGTGGGCTTGAAGAAAATCGGGTGCCACCCTCAAGCGTCGTGTGCATGAGGGTGCCGGCTACTTGAGGTTGGCGATCTGCGCGGCGATTTCCGCGAGCTTCTTGCGAAGTTCGTCCTGGGCCTTTTTGTCGGTGGTGGCGGCGAGTTCCTTTTCCACGGCGGCCTTTTGCGCCAGCAGGTCCTTGAGTTTTGACAATCTCTCGGCCGTCAGTTCCGCCTTCAACGCCTCGGCCGCCTTCTCATCCGCCGCATTTTTCGCCTCGATCTCCGTGGCGGCCTCCAGCTTTCCGAGCCTCCTCGCCTCCACGGCGGCAGGCACCGGCCCTTTCGTTGCGCCGCTGGCCGGCGGGGCGGCGTCGGTGGCGGGCGCGGTTTCCGGCTGGGAGGTCGCCTCCTTGGCTTGCGGGCAGGTCAGCGAGCGGATGTGCCCGACAAAGACGGGCAGTTCCAGCCCGGGGACGATCCGGAAGCGGACCGCCGTGCCCGACAGCGTGCCGCTGACCGTCGAGCCGTTATGCTGTTTGACGTTGACGCGCCCCAGGGCGGTTTCCTCGACGAACTCCACCTCGGCCACCTCGCCCGCGGCGATCGTCACCTCGCCCGCGCCCGTGCGGACGGTCAGCGCCGCGTCGGCCAGTTGCCCCAGCAACTGGTTGTCGTTGCGGAGCGCCATCTCCGACAGGCCCTCGTCGCGCGGCAGGTCTTCCTCGCCGCCCGGCAGGAGGATCGCGCGGAGAATCTCGCGCGGGGCCGAGAGCTTCGCCGACAGCGAGGGCAACGCCAGGTCCAGTTTCTCGGCCTCCAGCAGGCCCGAGAGCGTCGAACCGTTGGTGAACACGGCGTTGTGCAGGCCGCCGTCGGGCGTGTCCAGCATGACGCCCGCCAGACCCTCCGTCGGGAGCTTCACCACGCCGTACTCCGTCCGGAACGAAAGGTCCAGTTCGCCCGGGCGGACGAACAGGCGCTGTCCGTCGCGCAGCTCGAGGATCGGCGAGCGGATGTCGATCTTCTCCGGGCGGGCGTCGTCCAGGCGGAAGGCCGCCGTCCGCACGTCCGCCGGCGACAGCGACATCACGTCGCCCGTCGTCAGGCGGAACCGCAGCGGACCGTTGACGAATTCGCCCGCCACCACCTGCCCGTCGGTCAGCGCCACGT
>JAKPKY010000129.1 GCA_029553505.1 Planctomycetota bacterium | reverse complement strand
GGAACGGTTCCTGGAGCACCACGCCGATCCGCTTCCGCAGGGATTCCAGGTCGTAATCGCGCACGTCCACGCCGTCGATGAGGATCTGCCCCTCCAGCGGGTCGTAGAAGCGGCAGATGAGGTTGACCATGGTGGTCTTTCCGCCGCCGGAGGGCCCGGCCAGGCCGACCATCTCGCCGGGGTCGATGGTCAGGGAGACGTTCTTGAGGACGTGGCGGATTCCGTCGTAGCTGAAGCTGACGTTCCGCAGCTCGATGCGCCCCTGGACGCTCTCGGCCCGCGCGGCGCCGGTCTTGGAGAAGATCGCCGGTTCGGTGTCCAGCACTTCGAAGATCCGCTGCGCGCTGGTGGCCGCCCGGTTGAACATGCGGTCCATGTGCGCGATCATGTGGATGGGGCGGTAGAACATGCCCATGTACCCGATGAACGCCATGAGCGTTCCGACGGTCATCCCGCCGGGCTGCCCCCAGTCGCGGATCACCCAGTATCCGCCCAGCAGCCAGATCACGATCGTCCCGACGTGCGTGAAGAACATCATGATCGGACCGAACACCGTCCAGGTTCCGATCATCTTCATCTCTTCCTCGTAGAGCTGCTGGTTGCGCCGGCGGAAGCGCCCGACCTCGCGTTTTTCCTGGCTGAACGCCTTGATGACGCGGACGCCGGGCAGCGCGTCGGCGACGACGGCCGTCATCTGCCCCCAACGGTGGTGCAGGCGGAAGAAGAACCGGTGCAGCTTCTGATGGAAGAAGACCGTCAGCGCGATCATGAACGGGATGGGCAGCAGCACGAAGCAGGCGAGCTTCCAGTTCATCAGGAACAGCGCCGCGCCCACGCCGATGATGGTCAACAGGGCGACGGACACCTCGACGATGGTGAAGGCGATGAAGTCCCACAAGCGGTCGGAGTCGTTGGTGACGCGCGTCACGAGGTTGCCCGTCTGCTTGCGGGAGAAGAAGCTCAGCGAGAGCTTGTGCAGGTGCTCGTAGGCGGTGTCGCGGACGTTTCGCGCGACGCGCGAGCCGAGCCCGGCCATCAGGCGCGACTGGAGCCCGTGCCCGGCGGCGATCAGCAGGGTGAGGCTCGCCATGGCCGCCACCAGCGCCAGGAAGACGCCCAGGTGGGGCTTGCCCGTGCCCGCGCCCAGGCCGACGTCGAGCATCGGGCGCGTCAGCCAGGGCATCGCCAGCGACGCCAGCGTCAGACCGATCGCCAGCGCCGCGCCGCTGATCGCCCGCGCGCGGTACGGGCGCACGAAATCCAGCAGGCGGAACAGCACCTTCCGGCGGCTCATGCAGGCAGGGCACGTCTCCGCCCACGGGGGGATCACCCGCCCGCACTTGTCGCAGCGGAGCTTCCGCTCGTCGTCGCGCGGGGGCTCGGGCGGCTCCTGCTCCTCGCCCTCGGACCCGCCGGCGAGCATCCGCTCCAGGCGGCGGTGCAGGCGCGCCACCTCCTTGGCGTGGCGAAGCGTGAACCGGAACTCCGTGAGCACCTTTCCGTCGGCCACCAGGCGCAGCAGGCTCATGCCGAGCCCTTCGACGATCTTTGCCTGGTCGAACCGCCCCGCCGGGAACCACTCGCCGCACCAGCGCCCGTCGGACAGCACGAAACTGCCGAGGCGGTCCGCGCCCAGCACGAGGTACCCCTGGAGGTAGCGTCCCTCGTCGGACAGGTCGTAGGCGCCGACGGCTCGCACCTGGTCGGAGGGAACCTCCTCGGTGATCCGCCGCTGGAGGTCCTGGGGAAGATGGTCCAGCCGGCCGTTCTCGCTTGTGGGGGGTGACGGGTCACTCATAGGTTGCAATTCCGCGATGGATTATACCGCCGCGCGGGCCGACCTCCAACGCCCAACGCCGGAAAACCGCGAGATTGACCGCCCCGCCGGAGGGTGATACCTTCAGCCGTCATGGCAAGCGGCAAACTGAAACATGTGACGATCGTGGGCGTGGGACTGCTGGGCGGTTCGGCGGCGCTGGCGTTGAAGGCGTGCCATCCGGGCCTGCACGTGGCGGGCGTGGGTCGCCGGCGCGAGAGCCTGGACGCGGCGGCCGCCGCGGGAACCCTCGACAGCGCCCACCTCGACGCGGCAGAAGCCGTCGCGCACACCGACCTGGTGATCCTCGCGACGCCCGTCGGCGCATTCGAGCGCCACCTGCGCGCGATGGCCCCGCACCTGCCCGCCGGCGCGATGGTCACCGACGTCGGATCGACCAAGGCATCGGTGGTGCGCGCCGCCGAGCGCGTGCTGGGGCGCGGCGGGCCGTTCGTCGGCAGCCACCCGATGGCCGGGTCCGAACGAAAAGGCGTCGCCTTCGCCCGGGCCGACCTGTTCGACGGCGCGACCTGCATCGTCACCCCCACGCGCCACACCCCGCCTAAACTCGTGGCGCGGGCCGAGGCGCTCTGGCAGTCGCTGGGAATGCGCACGCTGCGCCTCGCGCCGGCCGCACACGACCGCGCCGTCGCGCGCGTCAGCCACCTGCCCCACGCCCTGGCGGCGCTGCTGATGATGCTCCCGGGCGATGCCGACCTGCCCGTCGCCGCCACCGGGTTCCGCGACGCGACGCGCCTGGCCGGGGGAGACCCCGAAATGTGGCGCGACATCTTCCTGACCAACCGCGTCGCCGTCCTGGACGCCCTCGACCGCATGGACCGCTCGCTGGCGGACTTCCGCAAGCTGGTGGACGACGCCGACGCCGACGGCATCGAGAAGTTCCTCGCCCGCGCCAAGGCCCGCCGCGACGACACCGTCGCACGAACCTTCTCCGACCGCCGCGTCGCCATGGAATGAGCCCGATTTCGGATTGGAAATTCCAAGACTCCCGCCGCGCGTCGGATTGCCCGGCAGTTGCCTGGATGCGGATTTCATGCGATAATCCGGATATGACCACGTCACAACTCCTGAAAGACCGGCGGGAAGAAATTCTTCGGATCGCGGCCGGCTACGGCGCGAGGAGAGTCCGCCTGTTCGGTTCGCTGGCCCGGGGCGACGCGCGCGAGGACAGCGACGTGGACCTTCTCGTGGACCTAGAACCCGGGCGAAGCCTGATGGACCTTGGCGGACTGCTGATGGATCTGCGCAAACTGCTGGGGCGCGAGGTGGATGTCGTGACGGAGAACGGCCTGCGCGACCGTCTCCGCAGCCGGATTCTCAAAGAGGCGCGGGAACTATGAGGGACGACCGCGAACGACTCCGGGACATCCTCGAAGCCATCGAGCGAATCGAGAAGTATGCCCTGCTCGGCCGCGCGAAGTTCGACGCCGACGAACTCATCCAGACCTGGATTCTCCACCACATCCAGGTCATCGGCGAAGCGTGCCGCGGATTGTCGGAGGAATTCCGGTCCGTCCATCCGGAATTCCCGTGGAACCGGATCATCGGCATGCGAAACGTTCTCGTCCACCGTTATTTCGGAATCGACCGCGACCTGGTCTGGGTGGTCGTCGAAAGCAACCTGCCTGCCTTGAAGGACCAGGTGCGGGAATTTCTCCGCGATCAAACCTGACCGTCATGATCGTTGCCCGATCCTTCTCCAACCGCCGCGTCGCCATGGAATGAGCCCGATTTCGGATTTCGGATTGGAGATTTCTATTTTGAAATCTCAGATTTGAGATTTCCGTTTTCAGCTTTCCGCTTTGGCCTTCGCCCTTTCCCCTTGCGGCTCCCGGCGACCCCTCGTTCACGCTCGGGGCTCTGTTCCGCCCCACTCCACTCTGCACTCTTCCCTCTTCACTCACCACTCTCCACTATCCACTCTTCACTCTTCACTCTGCACTCTTCACTATCCACTCTTCCCGCCGAATCGCGTAGAATCGCGCCGATGAGCGCGCGAGGCGAAAAGGTGGTGGTGGCGATGAGCGGGGGCGTGGACTCGTCGGTGGCGGCTGCGCGCCTCCTCCGCGCCGGCTACGACGTCGTCGGCGCGTTCCTGTGCCTGGGCGGGCCCGCGGGCCAGCCGGCGGGCGAGCGCGGTGGGTGCTGCGGACCCCGCGACGCCGCCGACGCCAAGCGGGTGGCCGCGGCGCTGGGCATCCACCTGGAGGTACTCCGCCTCGCCGACGCGATGGGGGAGATCATCGACTACTTCGCCGACGAATACGCCGCCGGGCGGACGCCCAACCCGTGCATTCACTGCAACGCGCGGCTGAAGTTCGGCCGGCTGATGGACTACGCCGATCGCGTGGGCGCTTGCTGCGTGGCAACGGGGCATCACGCGCGGCTCGTCGCCGGGCCCGCCGGGCCGGCCATCGCCCGCGCGCGGGCGCTCGGAAAGGACCAGTCCTACGCCCTGTTCGCGATTCCGCGCGAGCGCCTCGGGCGCGTGCTGCTTCCGATCGGCGAGCTGAACGACAAGGCGGAGGTGCGGCGCATCGCCCGCGAGCTGGGCCTGTCCGTGCACGACAAGCCCGACAGCCAGGAAATCTGTTTCGTCGCCGACGACGATTACGTCTCGCTGCTGCGGGCCCGCCGGCCCGACGCGCTGCGCCCGGGTCGGATCGTCAACTCGCGCGGCGATCTGCTCGGTTCGCACGAGGGGTACGCGCGGTTCACCGTCGGGCAGCGTCGCGGACTGGGCATCGGCGGGCTGAAGGAGCCGCTGTACGTCCTGCGGATCGACCCGGCGACGGGCGACGTGACGGTCGGCCCGCGCGCCGAGGCGCTGGGGACGCGCCTGACGGCCTGCGGCGCGAACTGGCACGCCGACGTGCCGGACGAATTCGACGCGACCGTGCAGGTGCGCTACAACCATCGCGGCGCGCCGGCGCGGGTGCGCGTCACGGGCGCGGGGCGCTTCGCCGTCGAGTTCGCCGAGGGCGTCCACGCGATCACGCCGGGGCAGGCGGCCGTCGCGTACGACGGCGACCGCCTGCTCGGCGGCGGGTGGATCGAGTAGCGCCGCATGAATCCGACATCGGACAACGCGGGCGGGGAAAGCGTCCTGGCGATCCACAGCGGCGCGCTGGGCGACGTGGTGCTCTTCGGGCGTCTGCTGGCGTGCCTGGGCGGGCGCGTGACGCTCGTGGCCGGCGGCCAAAAGGCCCGCCTGCTGCGCGACGCGGGCGTGGCGGCCGGGGCGATCGACTTCGACTCGCTGCCGATGCACGAGATTTTCACCGACGAGCCGCTGGAGCGCTGCGCCCTGCCGGGCCGGCTGGGGCGGCACGGGCGGCTGGTGAGCTGCTTCGCCGGCGACGACGCGCGGGCGGCCCAGCGCCTGGCGGCGATGTGCAGCGCGGCGACGGCTTCGATGCTGCCCGTCCGCCCGCCGGCTGGGTTCCGCGGACATCTGCTGGAGCTCTGGGGCGACCTGCTGGGTGTGCGAATCGACCTTTCCGCGCAGGCGGCCTGGCCCGTCGCGGACGCCTGGCGCGCCCAGGCTCGCGAGGCGTTGCGCGGCGCGGGCATCGACGTGGGCAAACCTTATCTCGCCATTCACCCCGGTTCGGGCGGGCGCGAGAAATGCTGGCCACTCGACCGTTTCCGCGAGCTGGCGCGGCGGGCCGGCGGGCAGTGCCTGTTCCTGCTGGGCCCGGCCGAGTGCGACCGTTGGCCCGTCCGCGAGATCGAATCCCTCGGGCGCGAGTTTCCCACGCTGGCGAACCCGTCGCTGGACGCACTGGCGGGCGTGCTGGCCGGCGCTGCCGCCTACGCGGGCAACGACTCGGGCGTCTCGCACCTGGCCGCGGCGGTGGGCACGCGAACGCTCGCCCTGTTCGGACCGTCCCGCGCGGACCACTTCGCGCCGGTGGGCCCTGCCGTGACCGTGCTGGCGCGGGACCGTTTCGAAACTCTCGCCGTCTCCGACGTTCTCAGCGCGCTGGAGACGCTGCGGTAGCCGCCGGCGGCAGCAGGCGCACGAGCGTCCCCGGCCCGCGGGACAGCTCGTAGCGATCCGCCACGTCGCACAGTTCTCCCCACTCGCCGCTGTCACGCGCGGCCATCCGCCAGTCGTCGGGATGCAGATTGACGTAGACGCTCTTTCCCTCGGCCAGCCGCTGGGCGACCAGGTCGCCGAGTTTCCCGCGCGGCCAGCTCCAACCGCTGGCGACGACGTCGAACCGCACCCGCCGGGTGCGGTTGAGGTGAAAGGCGATGGGCGTCCCCGCGCCGGCGACGACGACGGCATCGTCCGGCAGGCGGAGCAGGGCCTGGTGGAGGGCGCCCTTGCGGTCGCAGTCGTCAAAGTAGTATCGGCGCAAGTCGTCGTGCCCGGCCGCAACGGCCGCGACGTTGATTCCCGCCACGCCCAGCACCGCGGCGCCCAGGCGCAAACGGTAGCGCCGCCCGCGGTCCACCGCCACGGCGGCCAGGGCCCCCGCCGCCAGCGGAAGCAGCATCCACACCAGCGGGATGGCGAACCGCGGGTTGACTCCCAGGTCGTGGTTGGCCAGCAGCGTGGCGAAATACCCCGCCGCCCCGAGCGCCAGCCAGCCCTCGCGCCGGCGACGGGCAATCGCCCACGGCAGCGCGGCGAGCGCCAGCGCGACGGCCGGCGAAACGATCAGCGAATACGCCCCGGCAAAGGCGAGATTGCCCGCCAGCGAGACGGCGAACGTGCCGCGCTCGGCCGTCATGGAGTGCGTCCAACGGGCCATGTTGTGCCAGTATCCTTCCGGCCAGGGATACCACGCCCACGCGCCGAGGACGCCGATTGCGAGGGTCGCGCCCGCGCCGCCCGCGGCAGCCGCCAGCAGTCGCCACCGGCGCGGCGGGCGGAGCGCCAGGCACGTCACGGCCGGCCAGAGCGCCAGCAGCACCGCCTGCTCGCGGATGTCGATGGCGACCCCGAACGCCAGCCCGCCGGCCAGCGCCCAGCGGAGCGACCCGCCCGGCGCGTCGATGGCCCGCTGCCAGGCCCAGAACGCCAGCGACAGCGCCAGCAGCGTCATCGGTTCGGTCATGACGGCCGGCGCGTAGATGCCCAGCATGGGTCCGGAGATCGCGGATGCGGCGAAGATCACCTCGGCCGCGTCGGACCGCGTCAGTCGGCGCGTCCAGGCCATCCCCGCGACGACCGCCGCGCCCATCATCAGCGCCGAGGCGGCCTGCATGGCGGTGAACGCCTCCTCGGCCGGCAGCGCCAGCGCGGCGCGGGCGGACAGGTACGCCAGTCGCATCGTCGCCAGGAACCACCAGCGCCCCAGCAGCAGGTCGCTGGAATGGCCCATGACGGCCTGCGCGGAGTAGTCCCACGCGTCCCAGTCGGTCGGGACGGGCGCGCGGTAGATCATCGCCACGGCGAGCATGGCCAGGAACGCGGCGGACCGCCGGGCGCGGCGCCAGCGGCGCGCGTCGGCGGGTTCCGGAAGGAGCGGCGTGTCGGTCGGCATGGAAAAACTGTAACACAGGCGCGGCGCGCGTGGTATAGTCTGCCCGGCCGCGGAGGCGAAGGAATGATGCGCCGATCGACATCGCGTGCGGCGATCCTGCTCGTCATCCTGCCGGCAGCGCTGGCGGCGGGATGCCGGAAGGACGCCGCGCCGCCGGCGCCCCCGTCGGCCAGCAAACCCGCGCCCGCGCCCGACGCCCAGGCGCAATACGCCGCCGCCCTCGGCGCCGCCAGCGACTTTTGCCACGCCTGGCGGCACCACGACCTGCCGGCTGCGGAAAAGCTCATGACCCCCGCCTTCCGCGTGCGCCACCCGCGCGACGTGATGCACGACGCCATCGGCGGGTCCGCCGGACCGCTGCACACCGCCGCCGACGTACTCGATGGACGGCGCGTCGCCGACGGGCACTACGTCTTCGGCGTCCGCCTCTACCTGCGCTACCTCGGGCAGATGCAGGACCGCACCGAGACAGCCGAGGGGAAAATCTCCGTCCTCCGCCAGCCCGACGGCAAGTGGCTGATCGACGAGTTCCCCGTGCCCTGAGGCGAGTCGCAAAACGCACGTCGCGCTTCGGCGATGCGAATGCAGCGGGATTCCACGGATTCAGGGATTTCCGGAGATGTTTTGAAAACCCAGGGCAAAAGACTCACCGCAGTCCCTTCCGTGATGTATTTTGGAACACGAAAATCCGTGCAATCTCCGGAATCCGGAAATCCCGCTCTCTTTCGTTCCGTTTCCCCGAGAGGATCGTCGGGTGCGACAATCGTATTCCTCTAGGCCGGCGGCGCGGGTAGAATGCTCCCATGATCGTCGTCATCGACAACTACGACAGCTTCACCTACAACCTCGTGCAACGCATCGGCGAGCTGGGGCGGACGGACATCACCGTGCTGCGCAACGACGTGCTCGCGCCGGCCGACTGCCAGAAGCAGCACCAGCCGACGCACCTGATCATCTCCCCCGGCCCGTGCACGCCCAACGAGGCCGGGCTGAGCTGCGAATACATCCGGCACTTCCACGGGAAGATTCCGATCCTGGGCGTCTGCCTGGGGCACCAATGCATCGGGCAGGTGTTCGGGGGCAAGGTGATCCGCGCGCCGCGCCTGATGCACGGAAAGACCAGCCAGATCCGCCACGACGGGCGGGGCCTGTTCGCCGGGCTGCCCAACCCGTTCACCGCCACGCGCTACCACAGCCTGATGGTGGACACCGACGGCCTGGACGCCGATTTCGAGCCGACCGCCTGGACGGTCGACCGGAACGAGTTGATGGGCCTGCGCTCGCGGACGCACCCGACGGAGGGCGTGCAGTTCCACCCCGAGAGCTTCCTGACCGAGATCGGACACGACCTGCTGCGGAACTTCCTGAAGATGTGACGGCGAATCCGTTGGGTGGCACGGCTTGCTCGCAAGCCGTGTTCCTGTCCGATCGGGAACCAACACGCTCAACGGAGTTGAGCGTGGCACCCAAGCAAAGTGTTCCGCCCCCTCCTCATTTCACTCGCGGCTGGGAGGTCCACCGCCGGTAGTGCCAGAAGTACTGTTCCGGCGCTTCGCGGATGGCCCGCTCCAGTGCGGCCGTGTATTCCTGCGTGATCCACCGCAACGGGTCGTCCTGGTCGGCCCACTCGTGCGGGCGGATGATGCGCTGGACGACCATCTCGAAGCGGAACGACTCGTTCACACGCCGCCCATACCCGACGACGATGGGCGTCTGGTGGCTCATCGCCAGCAGTCCGAACGACTTGTAGGTGCTCGCCGGCCGGCCGAAGAAATCCACGAACACGCCGCGCGGACCGGCGTCCTGGTCGGCGATGATGCTGACGACGCCGCGCGCGTCGAGGACGGCGGGCGCCTCGGCCGTCGCGCCGAACTTGTCGAGGATGCGCTGCCCGGACCGCTCGCGGATGCCCATCAGGTGGGCGTCGAGGTAGGGGTTGTTCAGGCGGCGCGCGATCGCCACCGACGGAAAGCCCAGGATGGCCATCGTGTGTCCGACGACCTCGAAGTTCCCCACGTGCCCGGTCAGGAAGATCATCCCGCTGCGCCGCTCGGTCACCAGGCGCAGCGCCTCGCCGGCCTGGCGCAGGCTCACGTAGCGCCGCCAGGTGTACGGCGTGATGCGGAAGGTCGTCAGCAGCGACTCCAGGCCCAGGTAGAACAGGTTCCGCAGCGACAGCCTGGCCACCTCCCGCCGGCGCTGCTCGCTCCAGTGCCCGAAGCTGTGTCGCAGGTTCTCCAGCGCCCGGTTCGTGTGCCGCCGGTCGAAACGGAACATCATGTCGCCCGCGAACCGCGCGACGGCGTAGGCGGCCTCCAGCGGCAGCACGCGCACCAGCGACTCCACCAGGCGCAAGGCCAGGTACACCGCGTAATCGAGCGCCTTGTTCCTCTCGCAGGCCATCCTCACGCCACGCCGTCGGGCGACGGCTCCTCGCCGCGCGGGCGGTGCTTCCACCGCCGGTGCGACCACCAGTATTGCGTCGGGTCCGTCCGCACCAGCTGCTCCAGGGCGGACGTGTATTCCTGCGTGATCCACTCCAGGGGATCGTCCCTGCCGGCCCACTCCCGCGGGTAAATGATCCGCTGGATGCCGACCTCGAAACGGTAATCCAGATCCAATCGCCGCCCATAGCCGATGACGATGGGAACCTCGTGCTCCATCGCCAGCAGGCCGAACGACTTGTACGTGCTCGCCTTGCGCCCGAAGAAGTCCACGAACAGGCCCTTGCGCCCGGCGTCCTGGTCGGCCACGAAACAGACCGCCTCGCGCTGTCGCAGCAGGTCCGGAACCTCGCGGGTGGCGCCTTGCTTGTCGAGGATGACCTGCCCGTGCCGCTGCCGCACGCCCAGCAGGTGCTCGTTGAGGTACGGGTTGTCCAGCGTACGGGCGATCGAGTACGTCGGGATCCCGATGACGGCCATCATGTACGTCACCACCTCGAAGTTCCCGAAGTGTCCCGTCATGAGAATCAGGCCGGTCTTCCGCTCGGTCAGCAGGCGGAGGGTCTCGGTCATGTTGTGCAGGCGGATGTGCCGCCGCCAACTCCGCGGATGGATGAGTCGCGTGGTGAAGAGCGTCTCCAGGCCGGTGTACAGGACGCTGCGCATGGACTGGCGGGCGACGGCCCGGCAGCGCTGTTCCGACCAGTCGGGGAAGCTCCGCCGCAGGTGCTCGACGGCGATCCGCCGGTGCTTGACGTTCAGGAAATATCCCGCGTCGGCGATCAGGCGGACGGTGCGGTAGTTGAGGCGCACGTCGAAGATGTGGAACAGCGCCTCCAGGAGGCGCACGCCCAGGTACTCCAGCACGTCGCGGATTTTCGATCGCTGCTTGCCCATCGGTCCCTATCTGTACGCGGTGACCCGCCCGCCGCCAACGAAAAACCGTCACGTCAGGCCACGCCGTCCTCGCCGCGCTCCTCGCCGCGCGGGCGGTTCTTCCACCGCCGGTGCATCCAGAAATACTGCCCGGGGTCGCTCCGGGCCGCCTGCTCCAGTGCCGTGGTGTATTCCTGCGTGAGCCATCGCAACGGATCGTCCTGTGCGTCCCATTCTTCCGGGCGGATCACCCGCCGGCAGCTCACCTCGAAGTGGAATCCCTCGTCCAGGCGGCGCGACTCGATCACGCAGATCGGCGCGCGGTACAGCATCGCCAGCAGCCCGATGGACTTGTAGGTGCTCGCCTTTCGCCCGAAATAGTCCACGAACAGGCCTTTTTTGCCCGCGTCCTGGTCGGCGACGAAAGTCAGCACGCCGTTGCTGGCGAGCACCTCAGCGGCCTCCGTGGCGGCGCCCTTCCTGTCGATGATGCGCTGCCCGGCCCGCTGGCGGACGCCCAGGATGTGCTCGTGGACGAGCGGGTTGTCGATGTGCCGCGCGACGGTGGCGGTGGGCAGCCCGACGGCAGCCGTCATGTACCCCGCCACCTCCCAGTTTCCGAAGTGCCCCGTCACCAGGATCGCCGGGCCGCGGCGCGAGGTCATCAGGCGGATCGCCTCGGACATATCCCGCAGGCGAACGTGCCGCCGGTATGTCGCCACGGTGATCCGGCGCGGGGTGAACAGCAGCTCCATCCCCATGAAGACCATCGAGCGGAAGCTCCGCCGCGCGACGCGCCGGCATTGCGATTCGCTCCAGCCGGGAAAGCTCAGGCGCAGGTGCGCCAGCGCCCGCCGGCGGTGCCTGCCGTCGAAATGGTACAGCAGCCAGCCCGCCAGCGCCGCCAGGCGGTAGGACGCGGCGAACCCCATCGCGTGCAGCAGCGACTCGCCCACCCGCAGCCCCAGATAGGCCAGCCAATCGGCGATCTTGTTCCGCGGTCGAGCCATAAGAACCAAGGGGAAAGGGCGAAGGGCGAAGGGGGAAGGAAAAGCAAGAAGAGAACCCGCGCTCTTCGTTCCGTTCCCGCTCGTCGCTACCCTTGCTTCATTTCCTGGAGGATTTTCCGCGCCTCGGCGACGGCCTGCGCAACCGGCACGAGCGCGGGTTTCTCGTCGGTGCGGCGCTTGATCTCGACCATGCCTTCCTTGAGCCCGCGCTCGCCGACGACGATCCGCAGGGGCAGTCCGATCAGGTCGGCGTCCTTGAATTTCACGCCCGGGCGCGCGTCGCGGTCGTCCAGCAGCACGTCGGCCCCGCCGGCGAGCAGCTCGGAGTAAATCCGCTCCGCGGCGTCGCGGACTGCCGGCTTGTCCGCGTTCAGCGGAACCACCACCGCCTCGAACGGGGCGATGTTCACGGGCAGGACACAGCCGTTGTCGTCGTGGCCCATCTCGATGGCCGACGCCAGGATGCGGTTTACGCCGATCCCGTAGCAGCCCATGAGGCACGGGTGCGAGACGCCCTGCTCATCCAGGTACGTCGCGCCGAGCTTCTCGCTGTATTTCGTGCCGAGCTTGAACACGTGGCCGACCTCGATGCCGCGCGAGAACTTCAGCGGCTTTCCGCCGCGCGTGTCGCCCTCGACGGCGTTGCGGATGTCGGCGATGAGGACCTTCTCGCCCTCCAACGGGAAGTCGCGCCCCGGCACGACGTTTTTCACGTGGAAATCGGTCCTGTTGGCGCCGGTCACGCCGGAGGCCATCGCCGCCACCGAGTGATCGACCACGAGGCGGGCGATTTTTCCGCCCTCGACGAGGCCCATCGGCCCGGCGAACCCGACGGCTGCCCCCGTGACGTGCTGGATGGCCGACTCGCCCGCCAGCTCCATGTGCGCCGCGCCCGCCGCGTGCGCCAGTTTGTTCTCGTTCAACTCGTGATCGCCCCGGACCAGCGCCACGAGCACCTGCCCCTCGGACTGGTAGAGAAGCGTCTTGATCATGTCCCGGGGCTGCGTGCCCAGGAACTTGCACACGGCCTCGATGGACCCGACATTCGGCGTGCGGACTTCCTCCATCGCCGAGTTCCCGGTCCCGGGTCCCGGATCCCTTTTCGCTGGATCGATTTCCGCCTTTTCGATGTTGGCGGCGTAGGAGTAATCCTCGGTGTGGACGATGACGTCTTCCCCGGCCGAGCAGGGAACCATGAACTCGTGGCTGGCCGAGCCGCCGATGGGCCCGCTTTCGGCCTCTACGGCGACGTACTTCAGCCCGCAGCGGGAGAAGATGCGGCAGTAGGCGTCGTACATCGCCCGGTACGTCTCGTCGAGGCTCTCGACCGACGCGTGGAAGCTGTACGCGTCCTTCATGAGGAACTCTCGCGACCGCAGCACGCCGAAGCGCGGGCGGAACTCGTCGCGGAATTTCGTGTGGATCTGGTAGAGGTTCAGCGGGAGCTGCTTGTAGCTGCTGACCTCCGCGGCGACCAGCGAGGTGACGACCTCCTCTGCCGTCGGCGCCAGGGCGTTGACGCGACCGTGACGGTCCTCGAACTTGCACATCGTCGGGCCGTAGTCCGCCTCGCGCCCCGTCTGCTGCCACAGCTCGATGGGCTGGAGGATCGGCATGGAGATTTCCTGCGCGCCGGCGGCATCCATCTCCTGGCGGACGATCTCCGCGATCTTCCGCAGGCTGCGGAACCCCAGCGGCAGGTAGGTGTAGGTCCCGCTGGCCAGCTTGCGGATGAACCCCGCGCGGATCATCAACTGGTGCGAGGGAATCTCCGCCTCGGCGGGAACTTCCTTCACGGTCGGTATCAGCAGCTTTGAATATCGCATGCGACGGAACCTTGTTTCTCAGCCCGTAGGGCGTTTGATGAATAGCCACGGGCGCGAGCCCGTGGAATCGCGCGTCTTTGAACAGAGTCCCGGAGGGACGATTGAAAGGTTCGGGTGACGGCCATGCGTGAGAATCCTCAAAGACTCTTTCACCTCTACCCTCTCACCTCTACCCTTTCTTCGTTTCGCCGTCGTCTTATATCCGCAAAACACGGCATTTGCAACGCCGCCGGCGGCGGCGGTACAATGCCCCCATGAGCGCCGAACGACACTTCATCCACCAGCTCAAGGCGGGCATGACGGTCGACCAGGTCTTCCTCGTGCGGGACAAGGAACTGCGGACGACCAAGGCCGGCGATTACTACATCACCTGCACCCTGGCCGACAAGACCGGCGCCGTGCCCGCGCGGATGTGGCAGGCCAACGAGACGATCTTCCATTCCATCCCGGCCGAGGGGTTTCTCCAGGTCAAGGGACGCCTCGAGGAGTACAAGGGCGCGCTCCAGGCCATCCTCGACGCCTGCCGGCCCGTCCCGGCCGACAAGGTGGACCTGTCCGACTACCTGCCCGTGACCGAGCTGGACATCGAGGCGATGTGGTCGGAGCTGCTGGAAATCCTCCGCGGGATCAAGGACCAGTACCTCCGACTGCTGATCAAGAAGTTCGTGGAGGACCGGGAGCTGGTGGCCGCGTTCAAGAAATCCCCCGCCGCGATGCAGATGCACCACCCCTTCGTCGGCGGGCTGCTGGAACACACGCTGAACGTCGCGCGCGACGCCCGCGCCCTGCTGCCGCTGTACCCCAAGCTCAACGCCGATTTGGTGCTGGCGGGCGCGTTCCTGCACGACATCGGAAAGTGCGCGGAGCTTTCGGCCGGAATGAGCATCAACTACACCGACCGGGGGATGCTCGTCGGGCACATCACCATCGGCGCGATCTGGGTGCACGACAAGGCCCGCCTGGTGTCCGACGAGATCGGCGAACCGTTCCCCGCGCGGACGCTCGATTTGCTCCAGCACATCCTCCTGTCGCACCATGGGGAGCACGAGTTCGGCTCGCCCAAGCTGCCGGCGATCCCCGAGGCGTTCTTCCTCCACCACCTGGACAACCTCGACGCGAAGGTCTGGATGACCACCCACGCCGTCGCCAGCGACCCCAACGGCGAGTCGGACTTCACCCCCTACGTCCGCGCGCTGGAAACCCGCATCTACAAGCGCAGCGGCGGGCTGCAATAGCGCCGTCAGTCCTCCTCGGTGGCGGAAAGCTCCTTGCGGATCGCGTCGGAGACCTGGCGCATCAGGTCCACGTACTCCACCTGGGCGGCGGAGAACTTCTTGAAGCTCTCCATGCCCACCAGCTTGGCCTGCAACTGCTCCAGGCGGTGCTTGTCGTCCACCTCGACGGGCTTGCCCGCCTGTTCCAGCTCCATCATCTTGTGGGAGTGGGTTTCGAACTCCTGGAGGGTTTTCATGGCCTGCTCGTCGGCGTGGAGCGCCTGGCGGGCCTTGCGGAGCAAGGCCGCCTGCGACGAAGAAGCGATCGACTTTCCGAGTCCCTGCGCCTGCTGGACGATGTCGTTCACGGTGGATTCTCCTTGGGTCCGGGCGGTTCGTGTGCCATAGTAAGAGCCTGTTGTGGGAACTGCAAGGATGGAGCGGACCATGCCCGAGCGATATGTCGACGCGATCGTCAAATTCCTGGCCGCCCGCGAGTACCAGCCGCTCAAGCCCCGCCAGCTCGCCCGGCAGATGGGCGTGGGCGAGGACGACTACGGCACGTTCCGCGAGGCCGTCAAGCGGCTCCGCGACGCCGGGCGGATCGTCCTGGGCGCCAAAAACGTCCTGACCCTTCCGGAAATCTCCGGGCGGGTGATCGGGTTCTTCCGCGCCAACCCGCGCGGGTTCGGGTTCGTCATCCCCGAGACGCCCAACGCGCACGGGGACCTGTTCATCCCGCCGGACCGCACGGGCGGCGCGATGACCGGCGACCGCGTGACCGCCCGCGTCTACCAGCAGGGGCGGCGCGAGGGGGAGCGGATGTACGCCGGCGAGATCGTCGAGATCCTCCAGCGCGGGCGCAACCGCTTCGTCGGCACGCTCCAGAACGCCGACGGCACGTGGTTCGTCCTTCCGGACGGCGCGCAGCTGACGACGCCGATCGTCGTGCGGGACATTTCCTCGGCCAGCCCCAAGGCCGGGGCGAAAGTCGTCGTCGAGATCGTCCGCTACGGCGAGGTGGGCGAGCTTCCGACGGGCGTGATCGTCGAGCACCTGGGCGAGAAGGGGCGGATCGAGGTCGAGACGCTCGCGGTGATCCGCGCGCACGGCCTGCCCGACGTGTTTGCCGACGAGACGATGTCCGACGCCCGCGCCGCGGTGGGCGGGTTCGACCCGTCCCGCGACGGGCGGCGCGAGAAACTCTCCGGACAGACGGTCGTCACCATCGACCCCGACGACGCACGGGACTTTGACGACGCCATCAGCCTGCGCCCCGACGGGCGCGGCGGCGCGGTCCTCGGCGTGCACATCGCCGACGTGTCGCACTTCGTCCGCGAGGGCGGACCGCTCGACGTCGAGGCCCGCCAGCGCACCACCAGCGTCTACTTTCCCCGGCGCGTCGTGCCCATGCTCCCGGAAATCCTCTCCAACGGCGTCTGCTCGCTCCAGGAGGGGCAGGACCGCTTCTGCCTGAGCGCCTTCATCCGCTACGACGCCGACGCCCACGTCACCGGCACGCGGTTCGCCGAGACGGTCATCCGCTCCGCCAAGCGCCTGACCTACCGACAGGCGCAGGGAATCCTCGACGGGAAAACCGGCGGATACGCCCCCCAGATCGTCGAGTTGCTCAAGCGGATGGAGCGCCTCGCGCGGGGCATCGAGGCCCGCCGACGCAAGGCCGGCATGCTCCACCTCGATTTGCCGGAAGTCGAGCTGGTCTTCGACGCCGACAACAAGGTCGTCGACGCCGTGCCCGAAGATTCGTCGTACACCCACACGATGATCGAGATGTTCATGGTGGAGGCCAACGAGGCCGTCGCCGACCTGCTGCACCGCCAGGGGCGGAAGTTCCTCCGCCGCATCCACCCCGCCCCCGACGCCCAGGGCGGAAAGCAGTTGAGCACCTTCGCCCGCGTCTGCGGGCACAAGCTGCCGCACGACCTGTCGCGCCACGACCTCCAGGCGCTGCTGGCGGCCGTGCGGGGCAAACCCGAAAGCTACGCGGTCAACCTCGCGGTCCTCAAGACGTTCCAGGCCGCCGAATACTCGCCCATGCAGATCGGGCACTTCGCGCTGGCCAGCGAAAACTACTGCCACTTCACCAGCCCGATCCGCCGCTACCCGGACCTGACGATCCACCGTCTCGTCCGCGAGCACTGCCGGGGAAAGCTCAAGGGCCGGGCCGCCGACGACGTCAGCGAGCTGACGCGCCTGGGCGAGCAATGCACGACCTCGGAGCGCCGCGCCGAGGCGGCGGAGAACGAGCTGCGCGAGGTGCTCGTGCTCCAGTTCCTCCAGACGAAGGTGGGCGAGGAGTTCGAGGGCGTCATCACGGGCGTGACGAACTTCGGGCTGTTCGTGCAGAGCCCGCAGTTCCTGGTGGAGGGGCTGGTGCGGATGCAGGACCTGGGCGACGACTGGTGGGAGGTGGAGGCCCGCTACGGGCAGTTGCGCGGGGAGCGCACGGGGCGGCGCTACCGGATCGGCGACCTGCTGCGGGTGCGGATCGCGGCAGTGGACGTCGCCCGCCGGCAACTGAACCTCGTGCCCGCGCGGGACCTGAAGGCCCCCAAGGCGCCGGCAGGAAAATCCGGCGGCAAGCATCGCCCCGCCGGCAAACCCAAGGACAGGAAACCCCACGCCGGCAAGGGGCCGGGCACGCCCCGCCACCGCGGAAACGCCCGCAAGCGCCGGCGCTGAACCCGGCTGAAAAACAACGGCCAAGAAGAACCGCAGAGAACGCAGAGGAAATTAAAATTGAAAAACAAAGTCTTTTTTCTCTGCGATCTCTGCGTCCTCTGCGGTGAATTTTTCCATGAGGGGCTTTGAATGTCCGAAACCGAACTGTTGCGCACGGCGTTGCACGACCGGCACGTGGCCCTGGGCGCGACGATGGGCGCCGAGGCGGGTTGGCACGTCCCGCTGCGCTACACCGGCCCGCTGGACGAGGCCGCCGAGGTCCGCCGTCGCGCCGGCGTGATGGACCTGTCGCACCGGTCGCGGATTCGCATCCGGGGCGACGGCGCGCCGGAGCTGCTGGCGCGGGCCTGCACGCACGACGCCACCCGGCAGGAGGACGACACGGCCGCCGACACCCTCCTGCTCAACGAGCGCGGCGGGGTACTCGACACGGGAACCCTCATCCGCCTGGAGAACTTCTGGGTATTCAACGGCGCGCCCCCCTGCCGCGAGAAGACGCTCCGTCACCTGGAATCGCTGGCCGAGGGACTCGACGCCCGCGTGGACGACCAGACGCTCAAGACGACGCTGCTGGCGGTGACGGGGCCCGAAGCGCCGCGCATCCTCGACGCGGTGCTGCCCTTCCGCGCGGGCGACCTGCCCGCCGGCGCCGTGAAGTTCGGCTCGCTGATGATCGCGCGATACATCGCCGCGCGCGTCAGCGACAGCGGCGAATGGGGCGTCGAGGTGTCGCTGCCGAACCTGGTGGCCGGGCAGGCCTGGCGGTTCATCACCGAAAAGGCCGGCCCGAACGCCGTGCGTCCGGTGGGCCTGGCGGCAGCCGACGTGCTGCGGATCGAGGCGGGCCTCTGCCGCTACGGGCACGAGTTCAACGAGACGATCGACCCCCTCTCGGCCGGGCTGGAAGACCGCCTGCACTGGGAGCACGACTTCCTGGGGCGCGACGCGCTGGACAAGCTCCGCGCCCGCTCGCTCGCGCGGCGGCGCGTCGGGCTGGTGCTGGAGGCGCCGGCGGAGCGCGCCGCGGCAGTCATCCCGCGCCAGGGCGCCGCCGTCCGCCGCGCCGACGGCAGCGAGGCCGGCGCCGTCACCAGCGCCACGTTCAGCCCGGCCCGCGAAGTGGTTCTCGCGATGGCGTATCTTTCGCCCGTCGCGGCCGAAGTCGGCGAAAAACTCTCCGTCGAGACCCCTGCCGGGCCATGCGACGCCACCGTCGCCGAATTGCCCTTCGTCGTTCGCCCATGACGGGCCCACGCCCATCGGGTATACTCCCCTCGTTCAGCCGTTGGACCAGCGTGAATTCATGAACCTCCGTCGGACATTGCTCAGACCGGTCGCCTTCGCTGCGGGACTGCACGCCCGCAGGCAGCTGGGGGCGTTCCTGGCGGCCCACCGGCGCACGCGCCAGGTGCAGGGGGACCTGCTGCGCGAGCTGCTGGCCGCCCACGCCGGGACCGCCTTCGGGCGCGACCATGGGTTCGCGAAACTCCGCACGCCGGAGGAGTTCGCCGCCGCCGTCCCGCTGGGCTCCTACGCCGACCGCCTGCCCTACGTCCGGGCGGTGCTGGAGGGGCGGTTTGACGCCCTGCTCCCGGCCGGCGAGAAACCGCTGATGTTCTCCATGACCAGCGGAACGACGGGCGAGCCGAAGTTCATTCCCGTCCCGCCGCGATTCGCATCCGTGATGAAGCGCGGGTGGAACTTGTTCGGCGTGAAGGTGCTGATGGACCATCCCGACGGCTGGCTGCGCCCCATCCTGACGATCTCGTCGGCCATGCGCGAGACGGACAGCCCGACGGGCCTGCCCTGCGGCGCGATCAGCGGGTTGCTCAACCGCAACCAGAAGCGGATCGTCCGGCGGATGTACGTGGTTCCGCCGAGCGCCGCGGAGATCAAGGACCCCGCGGCGAAGTATTACACGATCCTCCGGTGCGGGATCGCGCGGGACGTGGCGATCCTGACGACGGCCAATCCCTCGAGCGCCATCAAGCTCATCGAGACCGGACAGGCGCACGCGGAACGTCTGGTGCGCGACGTGGCGGACGGCACGCTGACCCCGCCCGGCGCTGCCGGCGGCGCGGGCGGCGCTGACAAAAAATTCCGCCCCGACCCGGCCCTGGCGCGGCGCCTGGAAGACGGCATCCGGCGCGACGGCGAGCTGCTGCCGAGGCACTTCTGGAACCTGGCGTTCCTGACCCACTGGACCGGCGGCACGCTGGGGCTTTACCTGCCGCGCCTGCGCGAGCTGTTCGGGCCCGTGCCGGTGCGGGACATCGGGCTGCTGGCCAGCGAGGGGCGGTTCTCCGTTCCGCTGGCCGACGGAACGCCCGCCGGCGTCGCCGAGATCACCGCCAACTACCTGGAGTTCATCCCCGCGGAAAACCGCGACGACCCGCACCCGCCCACGCTGCCCGCGCACGCGCTGGAGGTCGGGCGCGAGTATTTCCTCGTCTTCAGCAACTGGACGGGCCTGTTCCGCTACAACCTCGACGACCGCGTCCGCGTGACGGCGCGCCTGGGCGAGAGCCCCGTCTTCGAGTTCCTCTCGCGCGGACTGCACACCGCCAACCTCACCGGCGAGAAGCTCACGGAGCACCAAGCCGTCGAGGCGATGCGCCGGGCGGCGGACCGCGCGGGGGCGGCGGTGAACCGGTTCGTGCTCCAGCCGTGCTTCGCGCGCACGCCCTACTACCGCCTGCGGATCGAGCGCCGCGACGGGCGCGACCTCGACCGACTGGCGGCGCTGCTGGACGAGGAGCTGTGCGGGCTGAACATCGAGTACCGCGCCAAGCGCGACAGCGCCCGCTTGGGTCCGGTGCGCCCCGAGGCGCTCGACGCCGGCGCGCTGTCCCGCGCGGAGGACGACGAAATCCGCCGGCGGCGCGGGCGCGGGGAGCAGTACAAGCACAAGTATCTCTTGACCGACGTAGCCAAAGGCGAAGAATCGTGACGTCGCCGACCCGCGCGGAGCGGGCGGCGGAAATCGGGAGCGAGAATGGCTGAGCTTGAGTTCCAGGGCGCCGCGCGGACCGTCACCGGCTCGATGCACGTTCTGCACACCGCCGAGGGGAAGTTCCTGATGGACTGCGGGCTGTTCCAGGGACGGCGCCACGAGTCCGACGAGAAGAACCGCCGGTTCCCCTTCCGCCCGGGCAGCGTCGACGGGCTGCTGCTCAGCCACGCCCACATCGACCACAGCGGGAACATTCCCCACCTCGTCCGCGAAGGCTTCTCCGGGCCCGTTTTCGCCACCGGCGCCACGTGCGACCTGTGCGAGATCATGCTCGCGGATTCCGGGCACATCCAGGAGGAAGACGCGCGGTTCTGGAACGAGAAGCGCGCCCGCAGCCCGCGCGAGTTCATCGAGCCGCTCTACACCGCCGAGGACGCCCGCGCCGCCCAGGCGCAGTTTCGCGCGGTGGAATACGCCCAGCCGGTGGAGTTCGCGCCCGGGTGCACGGCCACCTGGATCGAGGCCGGGCACATCCTCGGCTCGGCCTGCCTCCTGGTGGAACTGCGTCACAGTGAGCCCGTGCGCCTGCTCTACACCGGCGATTTGGGGCGGTTCGACGTGCCGATCCTGCGCGACCCGACCTGCCCCCTGCCGCAGGCGGACTACCTCATCACCGAATGCACCTACGCCGACCGCACGCACGCCAACCCCACCGACATGAAGCAGCAGCTCGTGCGGATCATCCGCGAGACGCGCGAGGCCGGCGGTAAGGTCATCATCCCCGCCTTCAGCGTCGGGCGCACGCAGACGATCGTGTATTACCTCCACCAGGCCGTCGCGGAAGGACTGCTCGAACCGCTGCCGATTTTCGTCGATTCGCCCCTGAGCACCAACGCCACCGAAGTCTTCAAGAAGCACCCCGAGTGCTACGACGAAGAGGCCAAGGACTTCTGGCAGGAGCAGGGAAGCATCTTCGGCCGGAAGCTGGTGAACTACATCACCGACACCGACAGCTCCAAGCGCCTCAACGACCTGTCTGACCCTGCCGTCATCATCGCTTCGTCCGGCATGTGCGAGGCGGGGCGCATCAAGCACCACCTCAAGAACAACGTCGAGGACGAAGCCAACACCGTCGTCATCGTCGGGTTCATGGCCCAGCACACGCTCGGGCGGCGGATCGTCGAGCGGCGCGAGGAAATCAAGATCTACGGGCGGATGTACAAGCTGCTGGCCCGCGTGGAGGTGCTCAACGGGTTCAGCGCCCACGCCGACCGGAACGATTTCAAAAAACTCCTGGGCCCGCTGGCCAAGACGCTCAAGGGCGCGTTCGTGGTGCACGGCGAGGGCTCCCAGCCGGCCGGGATGAAGGAAATCCTCACGGGCGCGGGAATGCCAGAAGATCGCATCCACGTCCCCGCGCCGGGACAGAAATTCACACTGGAGTGAAATGGGTGCCACCCTCAAGCGCTGTCTGCTTGAGGGTGTCTTCGCACGGCCAAGCAAACAGCGCTTGGCCGTGGCGCCCGTGCGGAGCAAAACGGGATCGGGTAAGATCGCGGGACGACGATGAGCGGAAAGGCGGACATTTCGATTGTCGGGTGCGGGAAGGTGGGCACGGCCTTGGGCATGCTGTTGGCGCGGGCGGGGTATCGCATCGCGGCGCTGGCCGACCGCGACGACTCGGCGGTGCGGGCGGCTGCGGAACGCATCGGCGGGGCGGCGCACGTCTGTCCGCCGGACGAGGCGGCGGCTAGCGGGCAGATCGTCTTGCTGACCGTGCCCGACGACGCCATCGCGCCCGTCTGCGCGCAGCTGGCCGGCGAGCGGGCCTTCCGCGCCGGCGCGATCGTGGCGCATTGCTCCGGCGCGCTGGGCAGCGACGCGCTCGCCCCCGCGCAGGCGCAAGGCTGCCTCGTTGCCTCCTGCCACCCGCTTCAGACGTTCCCGACGGTCGATGCCGCCGTCGCAAAGCTCCCCGGCGCGTATTTCTTCCTCGAAGGCGACGAGCCCGCCGTTGAGGCGTTGCGGGCCGCGGCGACGGACCTGGGCGGAACGTGCGTGCGGATCGCCCCGCAAGCCAAGGCGCTGTACCACGCGGCCGCCGTCGTGGCGTGCAACTACCTGGTGACGTTGATGGACGCGGCCGTGGCGCTGGCCCGGCACGCCGGAATCGCCGAGCGCGACGCCCTGGCGGCGCTGGAGCCGCTGGTCCGCGCGACGGTGGACAACGTGTTTTCTCTGGGTCCGGCCGGGGCGCTCACCGGGCCGGTGGCGCGGGGCGACGCGCAGACCGTCCGTCGCCACAGCCAGGCCATCGCCCAGGCCGATGAGACTTTGCGGGCGATGTATGATATGCTGGCCGACCGGACGGCGGCGCTGGCCCGGCGCAAGATCTCGCCGGACAACGAGACGCGAACATCCCAGCGAAAAAGGTAAGGAACGACATGCCCGCGACGATCATCGACGGAAACGCCATTGCCGAGCAGATCAAGAAGACCCTTTCCGAGCAGGCGGCGGAACTGACCAAGGCCGGCCGACCCCCCTGCCTGATCGCCGTCCAGGTGGGCGAAGACCCCGCCAGCAAGCTCTACACCGACATGCAGCGCAAGACGTGCGAGTCGGTGGGAATCCGTTACGAGCTGCGCGAGTATCCGCGCGACATCGGCCAGGGGCAGATGCTCGCGGAAATCGCCAAGCTCAACGCCGATCGCGCCGTCAGCGGCCTGATCCTCCAGATGCCCCTGCCGGACCAGCTCCACACGCCCGAGATACAGATGGCCATCTCGCCGAAGAAGGACGTCGAGGGCATTCACCCGGAAAACCTGGGCCGGCTGTTCGCGGGCAGCGGGCACGTGGCGCCCTGCACGCCGCTGGCAGCCATCGAGTGCCTCACCCACGCCTGCAAGGATCTCGGCGGAAAGGAACTGGTCGTCGTCGGGCGGTCGGACATCGTGGGCAAGCCCATCTCCGTGATGCTCCTGCACAAGAGCGTCGGCTCGCCGACGGTCGCCGTCTGCCACAGCCGGACGAAGGACCTGGCCTTCCACACCCGCCGCGCCGACGTGATCATCGCCGCGACCGGCTACTCGCAGATGAACTGGCTGAGCTACAAGCGCAAATCCAAGGACGGTGCCGCGGCGCCGCTGCCCCCGCTGGTCCAGCGCGACGGATTCCGCGCCCTGGCGCCGCTGATCACGGGCGAAATGCTGGGCGAGGGGCAGATCATCATCGACGTGGCCACCAACCGCGTGCCCAAGGGCCTGGACGATTCCAACGAGCCGCTGAAGAACGACAAGGGCCGCCCGGCCATGGTCACCGTGGGCGACGTGGACGCCGAGGCCGCGATGGCGCGCGGGGCCGCCGTCACGCCCGTGCCCGGCGGCGTGGGTCCGGTCACCGTGGCGATGCTCCTGCGGAACACCATCGAGTGCGCCCGGCGCTCCTGACGGGCGGCGCGCGGATTTTCCGCAAACATTTTGACAAGCCCCTTGCCCCGGCGTAGGTTAGACGCCGAAGCAGGAGCTTCGAGCACGTCCGAAGCGCGTCGTGTGGGACGCGACAAGTCGATACCCGTACGGAAACGATTCCCGGCGCCTGTTTCGGGCATGCGCCGGAACAGTTCGACCACCCATGAGTCGGAAGGAGACGGACCATGCTGGCACAGGTGACGTACAGCGCGGAATACGAAACCGCGGGCAAGATCGGCGCGGGGCTTTTGGCCGTGGTGGTGATCATCGCCCTGGCGGTGGCGGTCTTCATGATCGCGGCGATGTGGAAGGTGTTCGCCAAGGCGGGCAAGCCCGGATGGGCGGCCATCATCCCCATCTACAACATCATCGTGCTGCTCGAGGTCGCCGGGAAACCCATCTGGTGGATCGTGCTGTTCCTGCTGGGCGCAATCCCGATGGTCGGTCCGATCATCTCGCTGGTGGTGAGCATCCTGGTCTACATCGCCGTGGCGCAGAACTTCGGGAAGAGCGCCGGGTTCGGCGTGGGAATGGCGTTGCTTCCGATCGTGTTCGTACCGATCCTGGGCTTCGGCAGCGCGACGTATGTCGGCGCCGGCGGCGCGCAGCCGCCAGCAGCGGTTCCGCCGGTGCAGCCCCCGCCGCCCGCGGCCCCGCCCCAGGCGTGACGCGATTCGGTTGATTTCCCCCGCGCGGGCCTGAGGCTACGCGCAGGGCTTGTCGTGAACGAACCAGGCCGGCACGGGGTTCGCACGCCCCGTGCCGGCAACATGCAATGGCGCGGAGGTGTGCGATGGGTCAATGGTACTGTCACGCGTCCGGGCAGCAGTACGGGCCGGTCACCGAGGAGACGCTGCGCGAGTGGCTTCGCCAGGGGCGGGTCCGGCCGGCCGACCTGGTC
>JAKPKY010000119.1 GCA_029553505.1 Planctomycetota bacterium | reverse complement strand
CTTCATTCTGTCGGCGTCGTTGAGGTCTGTCATGCCTTCCTGTCGATGAAACCGGCGTCGCCCGGTTCGCCCGCGCGGAGCTTGCGCAGGATGCGTTTGCCTCGTTGCAGCGCGGCCCATTGTTCTTTGGTTTCCCGCATCATGTCAGCGACCTGGGCCGCGTTTCCGGCGTTTGCGCGGGCGAGCTCGTCCGTCATGTGGCGGGCGGTGTCGGCAAGTTCCCGCATCCGGCTGCGCGTGTCCGGCTCGATGCCGGGCGTTTGGTCCCATTCGCGTTTGAGGATCTGGAATTCCTGCTCGAGCGCGGCCAGATCGCGCGAGAACTGGGTTTGAAGACGCAGCATTTCGGTCCATTCGGGCGACTCGGGCTCGCGGGGCAGCGCGGCGTGGGCCTCAGCCATGCGGTTGAACAGCGCGAGCTGACGGCGGAAACAGTCGGCGAGGCGCGCCGCAATCGAGTGGTCCGTCGTCATGGCGCCTGGTCTCCGGACGGACCCGGTGTATCAGGAGTTCCGTCCATGCGGGCGCGCAGCCCCAGATACCCGAGCTTCAGTTGGGCTTCGGCGGCCCACGGCGACGTGGATGCGGCAATAGCGTCGAGCAGAGGCCGGGCATCCTCGAGCTTGCCGAGGGCATGCAGGGCGCTGGCAAGCTGGAATCGGGCCCACTGTGCGTTCCGGGTATCCCGCTCATTCACCTCGAGGACCTTCGTGTAGCAGGTGGCGGCCCGGGCGTAGTCCTGGCGCTCCACGGCGTAGTCGCCACAGGCAATGAGGAGTTCCCGGTAATCTTCGGCGTTGGCGGAATCGACGGAGGCGGAGAGTTCTTCCGCGATCGCCAGGGCCCGGTCGAAGCGGTCCAGTGCGAGACAGGTCTCGACAAGCCGCCGGACCTGGCTCATGGTACGCTCCCCGGGATAGCCGGTATGGGCCTGTTCCATGAGTTGAAGCGCCTTGCTTGAATCGGCGAGCCGCATGGCATGGCCGTATTCCATGAGAAAGGCGTAGGCCGTGGAAGGGGTCAGCGTCCCGACATCCACCCGGCGGGCGACTTCGTTTCCCTCGGACCATGCGCCGGCCCGGAACAGCGCCCGGGCGGCCCGGGCGAGGATTTCCGGCTCGGACGAGGCGGCGGCGATCCCGCGGTACGTCTCGGCTGCCTGAGAGAGGAGCCCGAGTTCCTGGTACATCTCGCCCAGGGCCAGCATGACCTCGACTTCCTGCGGCGAGTTCTGGGCCAGGCGGGCCATGTCCAGCATAAGCGCCATGGCGCGGCCGGATTCATTGCGTTTGAGCGCGATCTTTGCCAGCGCGACATTGGCGGCGATGGACTGCGGCGTGCCGGGGAATGCCGCGAGCAGTTGATGGAAGGTTTTTTCCGCGTCTTCCGAATACCCTGCGTTGAGGAACTGGTT
>JAKPKY010000114.1 GCA_029553505.1 Planctomycetota bacterium | reverse complement strand
CCCGAGCCGCTGGTGGCGGTCCAGAACTACGGCATGGGGCGCGTGCTCTACCTGGGCTTCGACGCGACGTGGCGCTGGCGGGCGGTGGAGGAGGGGTACTTCTTCCGCCGGTTCTGGAACAACGTCGTCAGCTACCTGGGCGGGCTGAAGGTCCGCCAGGTGGTCATCACCACCGGGGGCGACCGCTTCTCGGTGGGCGAGGCCGTGGAGATCGAGGTCGAGGCGCTCACGCGCGACTACCGTCCGATGGTCGAGGAGAAGTTCGAGGTGGACCTGGTCAACGCACGCACCGGCGAGACGGAGACGATCTCGCTGGAGAAGGTGCCCGACCGCCCGGGGCGGTACCGCAAGACCATTCGCCCGTCTCGTACGGGCACGTTCGAGCTGACGGCGTTGCGGGGCGACCCGAAGGCGGCCGAGAAGGTCGCCTCCAAGCGGATCACCATCGAGCTACCGCAGGCGGAGACGCGCCGTCGTGAGGCGGATTATGGCGTGATGGAGCAGATCGCGTCGCGCCCAGAGAACTTCCTGACGCTGGGAGAGATGGACCGTCTGGCCGAGCGGATTCGCCGCCCGCCGCTGACGGTGCAGCAGGAAGTTCCGCGCGAGTTCTGGGATTCGCGCCTGGCGCTGCTGCTGATGGTGGCGCTGCTGACGGCGGAGTGGATCCTCCGCAAGAAGTACAACATGGCCTGAGAAAAGGCATGACGGTGGAATGAGAGACGATCTGGTTCAATCCGAGGTTCGGGGCAAGCTGGCGAAGTTGCGGTCGGCGCTGCGTCGCCGGCTGGCCGGCGAGGGCGCGGCGCGGCTGGTGACTGCCGTCGTGGGCCTGTCGCTGGCGACGTTCGCGGTGGACTGGTGGTTCCGCCCCGACCCGTCCGACGTGGGCCCGCACCTGTTCCTGCTAGCGGTGATCGCGGGCGGGGCAGCCTGGACGATCTGGCGGGGACTGATTGTTCCGCTGCGCGTTCCGATGGACGACGACGAGATGGCGTTGCTGGCCGAGAACCGCTACCGCCAACTGGGCGACCGCCTGGTCAGTGTGCTCCAGTATTCCCGGGGCGCGGCCCGAGGCGAGGAGGGCGTCAGCGAGGCGATGATCCGCGCCACGGCCGACCAGGCTAACCGGATCGCCGGTCCGTTGGACTTCCGCGCGATCGTGGAACGGCGTGGACTGTGGCGGTCGGTGCGCGTCGCCCTGGCGTCGGCCATGCTGATGGCCGGGCTGAGCGTCTGGCAGTACCGCCTCGTCCGCCCATGGTTCCTGCGGACGTTCGCGCTG
>JAKPKY010000062.1 GCA_029553505.1 Planctomycetota bacterium | reverse complement strand
AGCCCATCCGCACGCCCAGCACGGCGGTCGCGAGGTAGTGGTTGCAGCCGCTGCTCCAGGCATGGGTCAGCGACTTGCCGGCATGCGATTGCTCCCACAGCGTTCCGGTGGGATGTGCCAGCATCTGGGCGTAGACGCGTCGGATGGCGCGCTCGGCCAATTCGGCTGCGCCGGCGTCCCTCAGGGCGGAGAGCAGGTAGAACATCTGGTATGGCGAGACGCTGTCCGACTCGCGATCCGACGAAAAGGCGTCGAGCGTCGTCGCCAGGGCCTTCTGCACGGCGGGCGACTCCGCACGGGCGGAACGGCAGAAAAGCAGGGGCCAGCTGTTGGCGGGCATCCCCTCGGTCTCCCCGCCCCCCTCGTCGAGCGGTAGATCACGGAAGGAACCGGAAGACCGATCGAAGAAGACGGCCACGACGCGAGCGTCCAGTTCGGCGGCGAGATTCTCCAAGACATCCGCCTCGGGCAGTCGCCCGAGCTCCCTGGCGATCTGGGCGCCGGCGGCAAAGGCCCCCGTCAGGGCCGCGTTGAACGCGCAGGTGGGCCCGGCGACCAGACGCCGGCCATGGTCGATGAAGGCGGGCTCGGGCGGGGCGTAGACGCCGTCCGGCCGACGCCAGCGGGCGACTGTGGCGGCCATCCGCGCGAACACCGGCCAGGCGCGCTCCGCAAAGGCCGTGTCGCCCGACAGACGCACATACCAAGCCGTCGCCACCATCGTCAGCAGCGGGTAGTCGGAGAGCGACGGCCGCTCCCGCGGGATCGGCGCTCGCGACTGCATCCAGCCTCGGTCGGCATCGAAGGACTGCAGGAGGACGTCGAGACTCTGCCGCACGATCCGCAGATCCCGTGTCAGCACGATCATGGGGCCATCTCGGGAAGGAGGTCGCCGCCATACAGCGTCCGCTCGCGCCAGGGGCAGTCCGTGAACACGTCCTCGCTGCAAAGCTCCAGGGTGCGGCAACCGTAGTCCCAAAGCTGGTTCAAGCCCTCGTCCGAGCAGGCGAAGGCGCCGGTGAAGACATGGGGATAGCGCTGCTCGATCACCCCCGCGGCGTGCAGGGTCACCGGAGCGTCATGGCCGCTGAAGACGAGATCGAGGTAGCGGAAGCCCCGCGGCATGAAGGATTCCACGGTGCACCGTCCACCGGGCAGAGTCCAGCGGTCGGCGCTGTACATGACCAGGGCCTTTGCGACATGCGCGCGGTCGCCGAGGCGCTCTTCGGCATGCGTCACGTCCAGCACGGTTCCGGCCGGAGCCTCCACGTCGAAGTCGAAGCGGCCGAGTACGATCTGTCCCATGTCCAGGGTGACCAGAGTCTTCTGCCCGGCCGGAAGCGTCAGGGGCAGCGTCGCGGGCGCCGGCGGGCAGGCGGTGCGGCTCCAGGCGACGTTGCGCAAGGGTGAGACGGGCCTGCCGTCCTCCACGGCAACGAAACGCCAGGCGCGTTCGGGCGACGCGCCCCCCGCAGGATCCACGAACCAGGGCTGAAGCGCCTCCCACTCGGCCTCGCGAAGCGGACCGGAAAGCCGAACGCCCTGCGGGCCCTCCAGATCGCGTTCCGGGTGGACGCGCAGGCCCGCACCGCACGGCACCGCCAGACAGAATTCCGCATAGCCGAAGGCGAGGCGCTGAGCGACGACCAGGCGGTTCCAGCCACGCCGCAAGGGGAGTTTCGTGGTCGATCGCAGAGGAAGCTCGGACGCGGGCTGAACGGCGAGCGACTCGCCGTTGAGCGCATGCTCCCCCCACCAGACGCCGGCAGCGACGGTCTGATCGGCGGGAGAATGGATCCAGGTGGTCATCACGGCATGGCGCACGTCTTTGCCTTTCGAACCGACGGAGGCATCGCCATC
>JAKPKY010000055.1 GCA_029553505.1 Planctomycetota bacterium | reverse complement strand
GGAACTGGGGAACACGGAACCCGGAATCCCGGCGCGTCGGGACTTGCGCCGGGCTTCTATCTTCCCGGGTTCCTTGTTCCTGAGTTCCAGGTTCCTTCCCCCTCGCGGCATCCGGCGACCGCTCCCTCACGGTCGCGGCTCGGTAAGAGCCCGAGGCTCCGCACACTCTGCTGCCGATTGCCTTCTTCTTCCCTCAGTCCTTCTTTCTTCGTGGTGAATCTTTTTCCGCAAGTTAAAAAAGGAATCGTGAGATGAAACTGTTCGTCCGGATCATGGCGATGCACCTGCTTCTGTTCAGTTCGGCCGCGCGGGGCGAGGAGGGCGGGTTCGTTCCCCTGTTCGACGCGGAGGCCAAAAGCCTCGGCTGGTCGTTCGGAAGCGGCCCGGAGTTTCCCGGCGCCGCGGGCGGCATCGAGGTCGAACCGGCCGAGGGCGACCGCGGGCCGGCGCTGAAACTCACCGCCGACCTGACGAAGGGCGGGCTGTACGTCCAGGCCGGCAGAAGCCTGCCCGACCTGGCGGTCCGCACGCTGATGCTCGAGGTCAAATCCCCGCAGTCGGACGTGCTGAAGTTCCGCGTCATCGATTCGGGCGGGCAGTGCCACCAGGTCAAGCTGCGCATCCAGCGCGGCGAGCAGTGGCAGCAGGTGGTCTTCCCGCTGGAGAAGTTCTTCGAGCGCATGGGCAAGCCCGACGCGGTGCCCGGCGTGGCGCAGTACCAGTACTGGGGTGGCGCGAAGGACGGCAAGTGGCACGGGCCGGCGACGGGGCTGTACTTCCTGACGGGCACGAAGGGGCAGAAGGGCTCGCTCTGGTTGCGGGATGTCCGCGTGGCCGTCGGCGCGTCCGTCGCCGAGACGGCCCCGGCCGCCCGGACCACCACGTGGGTCCGCCTGGACGAACTGCTGGAAGGGCAGACCGACTGGAACCTGAGCCTCGGGCAGGAATTCCGCGGCGCGAAAGGCGCGCTGGACGTGGTGGCCGACCAGCCGGAAACAGGCCAGTCCTGCCTGAAGCTCCACGGCGACTTTTCCGCCGGCGGGCGGTACGTCGAGGCGCAGAAGGACCTGCGCGCCCTCGGCGCGGAGGACCTGGTGTCGATCCGCTTCCGCGCCCGGCTGGAGGGCGGGCGGCGGTTCGGCCTGCGCCTCGTCGATTCCTCCGGCCAGACCCACCAGAAGCGAGGCGGAATTTCCGTCGAGCCCGACGGGAAATGGCGCGAGTATGCGCTGAAGGTCTCCGACATCGCCGGAAGCGAGTCGTGGGGCGGCGCGAAGGACGGAAAGTGGCACGGGCCGCCCAAGCTCCTGACGATCACGCTGCCCATCGGCCCGGACGAGCAGACCCGGACCCCGTCGCTGTTCCTGGCGAACGTGGAGGCGGAGGTCGTCGTGGCGGGCAAGGTCCAGCCGTCGGCCTACCGCGAGGACTTCGAGAAATCCGACCGCCTGCCGACGGGCTGGGAGACGCAGGGGGAGGTTTCGATCTCGGCCGAAGAGCCGTTCCAGGGCGCCCGCTCGCTGTGCGTGTCGCGGTCGCAGGAAAAGGTCAACGACCCTGCCGGGGCGGCAGGGCCCGCCTTCCCCGCCGCGCCGGGACAGTGGGAACTCGCCGGGGCGTTCCGCGCCGACCTGTTCTCGCCGGACAGCTCCTACAACGCCGTGGTCTCGCTGGAATGTCTCGATGCCGGCGGGCGGCGCATCGGGCAGTTGGACGTGGCCGAGCTGTACGGCAAAGTCAACTGGCAGCCGGTCCGCAAGCGCGTCGCGCTGCCGGAGGGCACGACCACCGCCCGCTTCCGCGTCCAGCTCAACAAGGCGTATGGGCGGTTCTGGATGGACGCCCTTTCGGCCGCGTTCGTCGCGCCGGTCCTCCAGAGCACCGAGTCGATCTCGCGGGCCCTGCTCCGCGGCGAGCGGGAGGGCAACCTGTTTTATCCGGGCGACGCGGTGAAACTTTCGCTGACGGTCGAGGCGGCCCGCCCGCTGCCGGCCGAGCGCCGCGCCGTGACGTTCGTCCTGCGCGACTACTGGGGCGCTGAACAAGCCGAACCCCTCGCCGCCACCCTCGAGCCCGCCGGGCGGGAGAAGAAGGCCTTCCTCTACACCGCCACGTTCGATCTGGCCAAGACGCCCTTTGATGTCGGGCGCTACTACGAGGTCCACATCGAGATCCCCCGCGAGGGCGGCGAGTCGTTCACCGAGTTCACCTCGCTGGCCGTCCTGCCCGAAGCCGAGGCGAAAAAGCACTCGTGGAAGGACATCCCCTTCACCAGCCGCAACTGGGACAACCGCATTCCCGAATACTTCTCCCTGTCCGACCGCCTGGGGCTCCGCGTCTGCGGAATCTGGAGCCGCTGGAAGGCCCAGCCGCCGTACAAGGTCTCCGCGCCGCGGATCGAGCTGATCGACAAGTACGACATGGGGGCCGTCATGGGCACGGTCGGAAACACCATTGAGTATCACCGCAAGGGCTACGAGGAATACGACGAGACGGCCCTGCGCGAAGGCGCCGCCAACCTCGTCAAGGAGTACGGAAAGGACCGGGGGATCATCGTCTGCCTGGGCAACGAGCCCCACGGAAAGGGCGAGAAGGTCCTCGAGGACGTCCGCGCGTACAAGGCGATGTACGAAGGCGCGAAGCGCGCCGACCCGTCCGTGCTGGTGCTGGGAACGTCCTCCGGTCCGATGGAGGAATACTTCCAGGCCGGCTACGGGCAGTACTGCGACGTGTACGATTTCCACACCTACAACGACGTGGACAGCATCCGGCGGACCTTCGAGACCTACCGCGAACTGTTCAAGAAGTACGGGCATCCCAAGCCGATCTGGTCCACCGAGCTGGGCCTGAACAGCCAGGGAATGACCCGCCGCGTCGTCGCGGGCGACCTGGTGAAGAAGTTCGCGACGTTCTTCGCCTGCGGCGGGCAGAACGCCTCCTGGTTCGGGCTGCTGTATCCCGATCCGGAAGGAAAGCTCGAGGGCAGCTCCGGGCAGAGCCACAACGTCTTCTTCTGCCGCTACAAGTGCTACAGCCCCAAGCTCGACGCGATCGCCTACTACAACATGGTCAACGGGATCTGCGTCAAGAAGTTCGTCGTCGAGAAGCAGTACGACCAACTGCGGGCGATCCTCTTCCGCGACGAAGCGGGCCAGTGCCTCCAGGTGCTCTGGAGCGAGCGCGGCGCGAAGGACGTGTTCGTGCCGCTGAAGTCCGTGGGCGAGGTGCGGCGAATCCGCATCGACGGCGGGATCGAGACCTTCGACGCCGGCGGCGCGGGCCTGACCCTGCGCGTGGACGAAGACCCCATCCTGCTGCTGTACGCCGACGCGGCCGGCACGCTGCCCGACGCGCTGGGCGCCCCGGCCGCCACGCTGACGGCCGTGCCCGCCGGCGTCGTCAAGGGCGGTGCGGCCCGGGTGGCGCTGGCGCTGACCGGACTGGAAGCCAAGGACGTGACGGTCGTCGCGCCGCCGTTCTGGAAGGTCGCGCCTGCCCCCGCGGGCGAGGCGGCGGCCGCCTTCAACCTGACCGCGCCCGCCCGGACCCTCGTCCGCGACGCGCCCGTCCGCGTGCTGCTCCAACGCGGCGGAAAGAAGGTCGGCGAACTGGCGTTCCTCCTGCCCGTCCGGGGCGTGCTGGACGCGAAGCTCCTTCCGATGCCGGGCAAGGGCGGAAAGGGCGGCGCCGCGCTGATCGTCGCCAACAACAGCGACACGCCGCAGCAGATCACCTGGCGGATGGCCCTCGCCGGAGAGGCGCCCATCCAGAGCGGGAAGTTCAATCTCCAGGCGATGGAACCGGCGAAGGCGTATTTCGCCGAGGCCGCCGAGGGCACGCGCACCGTCGGGCCCCGCGAGCAGGTCCGCATCGAGGTGCCGCTGGCGGGCGTGGACCCGCTGGCGGTGTATCGCGTCAAGGCCGTCGTGGTGGACCCCGAGGGGCGCATCGTCGAGATCGCCCGCTACGTGGGCGGGTTCCTGGCCGCGCCCCGCGCGGACAAGGCGATCCAGCTGGACGGCCGGCTCGACGAGGACGCCTGGGGCAAGTGCCCCGTCGCCGAACTGAACGACGCCCGGCAGGCGCGAGCGCTGCGCAGCACGGCGGTCTGGAAGGGCCCCGAGGATCTCAGCGCCAAGCTGCGATTCCTGTGGGACGACAAGGGCCTGTACGTCGCCATGGAGGTGACCGACGACGTGTTGGCCAATCCCAAGGAAGGCGAGTCGATGTGGAACCAGGACGGGTTGCAGTTCCTGATCGACCCGTTCCGCGCCGCGACGGACAAGGGCGGCAAGTACGACTACTCGCTGGGCCTGGGGCAGAAGGGCCCGCAGGCGTGGTGCCACCTCGCGCCGGCGGGGGTGTCCAGCGGCGAGGCCAAGGACGTCGTCGTGGCGGCCCGGCCCACCGGGAAGGCCGGCGGAATGGTCTACGAGGTGTTCTTCCCGTGGGCGCGCCTGGCGCCGTTCTCGCCGGCCGTCGGTGCCAATCTCGGAATCGCCGCCATCCTCAACGAGGACGACGGGCCCGGACGCGCCAGCTTCATGACCTGGTTCGGAGACATCCAGACGAAAGAAGTCGATGCCGTCGGCGACGTGATCCTCGCCGAGTGAGTTTACGATCGAATGAACCCCCGCCTCAACGAAGGCACAAGGAGCTTGCGATGACTCGACCCAAGACGACGCGAAAACGCCCTGCCGCCAAAGGCCGCATGACGGCCGTCTCCCTGGCGGTCCTGACCGGAATCGGATCGGTCTCCGCCGGGTCGCTGCCCGACACGACCGTCCCGCAGTCCTGCGGCGTGCAGCTCAAGAGCCACAACCACTCGGCCGCCCACCTCGACGAGGTCCGGAAGCTGGGCGTGAAGTTCGTCCGCCGGGGCTTCATCTGGCAGAGCGTGGAAAAGAAGCTCGGCGTGTATGACTTCAGCGAGTACGACCGGCTGATGAAGGACTGCAAGGAGCGCGGGCTGTCGGTGCTCGGATGCATCGCCTTCAGCAACCCGCTGTACGGCACGGTGCTGGAGGCGCGCGGGCGCGAAGGCTACGCGAAGTTCGCCGCCGCGCTGGCCTCGCGATACAAGGACTATGACGTCATGTGGGAGATCTGGAACGAGCCGAACACGCGGACGTTCTGGGGCAAGCACGGGATGCACAATTCCGAGCAGTACGCCGAGGAATACGTCGCGCTGGTCAAGGTGGTCGCGCCGGCCATGCACAAGGCCAACCCCGACTGCATCGTCGTGGGCGGGGCGGTCTCGGGCGTCTGGTCGGCCTCCTACGCCTGGATGGGCTACTGCTTCCAGAAGGGCGTCCTCAAGTCCGGCATCGACGCCTGGTCGCTGCACCCGTACTCCACCAAGTGTCCGGAGGACTACCTCGAGGCGTACGCGAAGGTGCGGGAGATGATGGCCGCCGCGGGCACGAAAAAAATGCCGCTGCTCAACAGCGAGCGGGGCTACCCGATCGGAAAGGCCGAAGGATACGCCGGCGGCGACCCGAAGCTCAGCCGCGAGTACCAAGCGTGGCATTTCGTCCGCCAGTACATGGTGGACCTGCTGTGCGACATCCGGCTGACCAGTTGGTACGAGTGGAGCGGCAGGGAGGGCTTCAGCCTCGTCGAGGGCGACAATCGTCCGACGCCCGCCTACACCGCCTGCAAGTTCATGATCGAGCAGCTCGACGGCTATCGCCTGGACAAGCGGATTCCGCTGGACTCGCCTCGGGATTTCGTGCTGCGGTTCGTCCACAAGAACGGCGGGCAGAAGCTCGTGGCCTGGACCAGCCCGCCGCCCGGCGAGAGCCCCGACAAGGCTGCCACGCACGCCGTCCGCATTCCCGTCCGCGCCACCGGCGCGCTGAAGGCGTACAAGCTCTACGGTGAGCAGGACACGGTGGAAGCCAGGAACGGCGCGATCACGCTCATGCTGACCGGCGCGCCGCAGTACGTCGTCGTGAAGGACTGAGGAAAAGCAGGCAATAGGCAGTTGAGAGTGCGGAGCCTGGCCCGCGCCGGAGAGGCTCTCACCGCGGCGGGGCGTCGCGCAGGGTCAGCGGCACGGGAATTTTCCCGACCGGCTGGAGCTGCCCGGCCAACACCTTCAGCGCCGCCTCGCGGCAGAAGCCTCCGTCGGGCGCCCAGATCAGCCTCGGCGTCGGCGGAAGCTCGCGGGCGGCGTAGGGGTTCCCGATCAGCACGACGGCCGACAGCTTGTGCGACAGCCCGTCCAGCAGCGAGATCAGCCGCCGCGTCAGGTCCGACGAGCCGGTGTAACTGTGGGTCCAGGCGTAGGCGACCATCACCACGCTGTCGTATTTCATCGACGTGCTGCAAGCGTGCTCGATCTCGACGGCGCTGGGGTAGTCGCTCAGCGGGATCACGTCGGACCGGGGGAACAGGCGGCGGACCGCAGGCTCCATGTCGCGCGTGTCCTGCCCGTCGCGGTCGATGTACCGCTTTCCGTTGGCGGGGTTCGTGAAATCGTTGCTCACCTGCACCAGGAACAGGTGCCGCTTGTCGGTCGCCAGCGCGGGCGACGCGGCCCCGCGCAGCACCGCAGCCGGCGCCGATTCCGACACGCGCAGCGCCGAGGCGTGGTCCGCGTCGGTCACGCGGGGCTGGCTGGCCGGCCGGAGCGTCCGCGCCTGCGCCGCCAGCACGTGACGCGCCGCGCTGTCCACCTGCTCGTCCGACACCTGCCCGGCGCGGTGCGCCTTCAGCATGTATTCGTACGCCACGCGGTTGTCCAGGCGGTAGCTGGTCATCACCATGTCGTTGCCCGCCGCCATCGCCAGCCCGTGGCACTGCTCCAGCCCGAACAGGTTCGTCAGGCCCACCATCGCCAGCGAGTCGGTCATGATCAGGCCGTCGTAGCCCGCCTCCCGCAGCAGCCCGATCAGCGCCGGCGACAGCGAGGCCGGATACTTCGGGTCGATCTTCGGAACCATGATGTGCCCGACCATCACGCCGGACAGGTCGGCCGTCCGCATCGCCTCCAGGTAGGGGCGCAGCTCGCGCTCCAGCAGCAGCTCCCGGTCGCACGTCAGGTACACCATGCCCAGGTGCGAATCGATCTCCGACTCGCCGAAGCCCGGATAGTGCTTGGCGGTGACGATCATCCCGTTGTCCTGGTATCCGCGGATCATGGCCGAGGCCATCCGCGCGACGGTCTCGGCGTCGGCCGCGAAACACCGCGGGCCCACGCAGCAGGCGCGCGGGTGCATGGCCAGATCGACGATCGGGCCGAAGACGACGTTGAAGCCGCGGCTCTTGGCCTCGATGGCGGTGATGCGCCCCGCCTCGTACGCCAGGTCTTCCGAACCGGACGCCCCGATGCCCATCTGGTCGGGGAACGGAATCGCCCGGGCGTTGGTGAATCCCTGCTCCATGTTCTCGCAGAGCAGCAGGGGATAGTCCGCGACCTCGTGGATCTTCTCGACCATGCGGGGCACCGGCAGGTCGGGCAGGCTTTCGCTGAGATGCAGACCGCCCAGGCAACGGTCGCGGATCAGGTCCAGGATCGCCTCGAATCCCTCGCGATTCACGGGCCGGCGCGCCAGCAGCATCTGCCCGATCTTCTGCTCCGTCGTCAACTCGTTCAACGCCAGCGCACGCATCCCCGGCTCCTTTGCCTCAAGAAGAATCAAATGAAAATGCCCACAAACGGGACGGATTATATGGAGAAACCGATCTTCCGGTCCAGCCGCAAGTTTGGCGGGGTCAATCTCCGCCGGACTTCAGAAGATACCAGAGCGTCCCGCTGGTTCCGGGCAGCGTCAGGCGGATCGTCGGACCGGAAACGGTCGGAATCGGCAGCGGCGGGCCGATCGCGCCGTCCGGCCCGAGGGGGTGCAACGTGCGGCCCGGCGCGGCGGGCCAGTCGAATTCCGCCGAGACGCGCTCGATGCGAACCGGCGCCGTTCCCCACCGGTCGCTGACCGTGCGGCGGTCCGCGGAGAATTCCATGCCCGTGTTCTCGCAGCGCCCGCAGAGGGCGAAGAGCACCTTCCGGCTTTGCGGGAGGGCCTGTGCGTCCATCGCCGCGGCCGCCAGCACGGCGAACGCCGCGCGGTCCGTCCGCAAGGAGGAAGTTCCGTCGCCGGCCGTGTCGATGACCACGCGCCCGCCCCGCCCGGCGGCCTCGAACCGCCCGTCCGCCCAGGCGATCGCCGTCGCGCTGTCCGCGCCGCCCCGCGGCGCGGGCGCGGGCCCGGCGAGCGAGACGTACATTCGCTCCCGCCAGGCCGACTCGGCCGAGGCCTTGCCCACCTCGGCCAGGGCGCCCAGCAGCGAGTGATCGTGGCGGAAGTGCAGCGCCGCCAGCTCGCCCAGGGGGTCGGGCGAG
>JAKPKY010000049.1 GCA_029553505.1 Planctomycetota bacterium | reverse complement strand
GGGAGGCTCCTTGGGCCGGATGGATGATTGTGAAGGTGGCGGGACTCTGGACGGGGTCGGCGGGATCGGCGGGGGCGGGATCGAGCATGTCCAGCAGACCGTCGCCGTCCGTGTCGGCCATGCTGTCGTGGATGCCGGGATCGGTGCCCATGTCCGCCTCCGCGTTGTCCGGTATGCCGTCGGCGTCGGCGTCGGCGGCGCCGTCCGCCGGGTCGAGCGGGTCGGTGCCGTGGAACACGGTCTCGTCATAATCCCCGATGCCGTCGTTGTCTGTGTCCGGCGTTAGCGGGTCGGTGCCGAAAAACCGTTCTTCCTGATCCCCGATGCCGTCATGGTCGCTGTCGGGGTCATGCGGATCGGTGCCGGCGCGGTATTCGTCAAGGTTCGTCAGCCCGTCGCCGTCCGGATCGAGGCCTGCGTCGGACGGATCCAGCGGGGACAGACCCTGTCTGCTCTCCCATCCGTCGGACATGCCGTCATCGTCGGTATCCCAGACCCGTGGATCAGTTGCCGTGCCGAGGCAGTAGGTGATCACGCCGCCGGAAACGGCTGCACCTTGAGTGTTAAAAGCGACCGGCAGGTTGCATTTCCGGCCTCCGGTTTGGGCGCCGAGGGTCGCGCCGCGCCCATCCGCAATGCCGCGCATATCGGTGTAATGCACAGACACGATGTTTGAAATTCCTTGGGGGATGGCGATCTGGAGGGTCAGCAAATCGTTTGTGGTTGCCGCCCTGATTTTCAAATTACGGTATTCAATGACACCGTACCGGTTGCCGTTGGTCATCACGTCGGCAACGGTTATTTGCGAGCCCAGTGTGGACGGGTCGGCGGAAAGGTCGTCCCAATAGGCGGCGATGTAGGTGTGCACAGCAGAGGCCTGCCAGACGGCCAGATCCCGGTTGTAGTAGCCCGGCATGTCGGGATATGACTGGGCGGGATTGAGCAGTCCGACGATGCCGTTCACGCTGACGGCGGCGTTTGTGGAGGTCACCCCCGCGAGGCGGACGGGAAACGGCAGGGGAACCGTGAAGAACTGGTCGTCATAGGTTGCGGCGGCGGACAGCAGGTTCGTGCCGCCGGACACGTCGAACCGGGAGGTCTGGCCGTGCGCGACGCCGAACCACCCGGCCTCCACGCCGTCCGTCAGCCCGTCGCCGTCGGTGTCGGGGTTGTGCGGGTCGGTTCCGTGCGCGAACTCGCTGATGTTAGGCAGGCCGTCCGCGTCGGGGTCGCCGTCCGCGTCGGCGGGGTCGAGGGGATTGAGCAGGTTGTCAACCTCCCAGCCGTCCGGCATGCCGTCGCCGTCGGAATCGGGGTTCGCGGGCGAGGTGCCCAGGGCAAGCTCCGCGCCGTCATTCAGTCCGTCGCCGTCCGTATCCTCTATGAATGGCGAGCCGCCCGAGCCGAAATGGTAGGCGATCGTCATGCTGTTGGTGACGAACGGCTGGTCGAACGAGACCGGGAGGTTGATGGCGGCACCGGGCCCCTGCGCGCCCAACGTTGCCGACGCGCCGGTGTTGACTCCTGCGATATCGGCGTAACGGACGCAGACGGTGTTTGTCGCGTCTGCGGGGATGGCGATCTGGAAAGAGATGCGCGCGGAGGAGTTCGACCAGAACCCCATGTCGCGGTATTCGATCACGCAGTAGCGCGCGCCGTTGGTCGTCACGTCCGCCACGGTGAGCCGCGTGGCGGGATTGGTGGACGCGGCAGTGCGGGCGTAAAGGTCGTCCCAGTGGGCCGCCACAGCGAAATGGTTGTCGGTGAGGGGGAGGGGGTAAGTGTTCGTGAGGGCGGAGTTGGTGCTGCGGCTGTAGAGCCTGCTGTCGACCGGCTTAAGCCGGTCGATGAAGTATGCGATACCGTTGATGTCAAGCAGGGCGTTCGTGCAGACCGCGCCGCCGATGCGGACGGGAAACGGGAGTACGGCCGCGATCAGGTCGGCGTCTTTATTGACATTGTTTAGGACGGTTATCCCGCCTGAGACGTCGAACCACGGGAGCGGCGCGGTCGCCTCCCACCAAGCGGCCTCGACGCCGTCAAGGACACCGTCGCCGTCCCAGTCGGGGTCGAGCGGGCCGGTCCCGGCGCGGGACTCGCCGATGTTAGGCAAGCCGTCCGCGTCGGGATCACCGTCCGCGCCGTCATCGCCCGAACCGGAAAGCGGATCCAAGGCGTGGTCAACCTCCCACTTGTCCGGCAGGCCGTCGCCGTCGGTGTCGGGGTTGAGCGGGTCGGTGCGGGAGACCCAGCTCTCGGACGCGTCGGTCAGGCCGTCGCCGTCGCTGTCCGCGAGGTCGGCGAGGCGGAAGAAGCCCGCGCACGCCGAGTGCCGCGCGTTGGTGCAGATGATGTTAGTGACCAGCACGCCGGGATCATACGACGAGGGGACGGTGTTGGTGACGCAGGCGGCGGGCACGGCCTCGGGCGGCGGGGGCAGCAGTCCGCGCGGGACGGCGATGTCCAGCCCGTTCGTCGAGGGGCCGACGCTGATCCGCAGGAGGTTCGTCCAGACGGCGGGGGCCAGCGAGGGGG
>JAKPKY010000034.1 GCA_029553505.1 Planctomycetota bacterium | reverse complement strand
GGCGTTCCCCCGGACCGCCGGTTCGTGTATTACCTCATGGGCGCCACGGGAATCGTCGTGGTGCCGTTGTCGGGATTCCAGAGCAGCCACGACGGGTTCCGCGTGACCATCCTCGAGACCGACGACACGCGCCGCGCCTGGATTTTCCAGACCATCCGCGCCGCCATCGACGCCTACGTCGCGAGCTGACCCCGGGCGGCTATTCCTTGACCGCGTCGAGTTTGCCGGGCTCGTCCAGCGCGGCCCGGTGATAGCAGTAGATGTGGCCGTCTTCCGCGCCGACGATCAGGTCCATCGTGCCGTCGGCGTTCCAGTCGACCACCTGGGGCGCGGTTGTGTGGCCGGCCAGCACGCGGACGGGGAAATCGCCGCGCCACGTGTACCGATTCTCGCCGGTGTTCTCGAACCAGCCCGTGTTTTTCGTGTTGCGGATGAGATCCAGATCGCCGTCGCCGTCCCAGTCGGCGAGATGGAACTTGGCGCGTCCGCTCTTGCCGCCTTCGCCATCGTTCAGCCGCAGCGGTTCGCCCTTTTCGTCGAGAAAGACGCGTTTCCCGGGTTCGAGAACGTCTCCCGCGTTGCGGTAGAAAGCGAGATACCCCTCGTGATCGACGGCGATAAGGTCCTGGCGGCCGTCGGCGTCGTAATCAAGCACGTTGGGCCGGGTCCGCCATTGGACGACGAGGTGGTCCGGCTCGGGTTTCCACCAGTTCCAGGCGGGATACGGCGGGTCGCCGGGCCACGCGACGCGGAGGGGTTCGCGCGTCACCAATCCGACCCGCTGAAGGTGGAGCCGTTCGATGCGGCCGACGATCGAATTGTAGACAATCTCGTTCTGGCAGTCGCCGTTGAGGTCGCCCAGGCAGGGGACCGTATACCCCCATTTTTCTTCGGCGGGACCCTGCACGCTGAGGTTGTATCCCGCCTGGATGCGGAAGGGGACGCGCCCCTGGCGCAGATACTGCCCCTCGAGATACGCGCCGTCCCGCACACGGAACACCTCGATATAGCCGGCCGAGTTTCCGCAATAGAGTTCGCCGGTCTCGGCATCAAGCCACGGCGTCACTAATACGCCCGACTTGATGGGCGGGTCGATTTCCTTCAGGAAGAACTCGGCGGCAAA
>JAKPKY010000007.1 GCA_029553505.1 Planctomycetota bacterium | reverse complement strand
GGGGCCTTCCTTCTGGGCCATCTCCACCAGGACCGGCTTGGCGGGAGCATAGCGGACGTCTCCGACGGCCAGGGCGGCTGCGAACTGCACGACCGCGTTGGGATCGCCGAGGTTCTGCTTGAAGGTTCCTCCCGCCTGCGCGCCCAGGGCGTTGGCCAGGGCCTCGATCGCGTGGACTCGCGTGACGGGATCGGCGGTGTCCGCCGTCTGCATGAGGGTCGTCTGGGCGTCGATCCGGGCGCGGAGCGGATTGACGCTGGGCGGAGCCGACTCCAGCGCACAACCGCTCGTCGCGGCGGTCAGGGCGGACAGGACCGCCATCCACATCATTTTGCCGCGCGTCCCCTTCACTGTGCCGTTCCTTTCTTCTCGTTGCCCGTCGCCGGTCGCCGTCGCAGGAGCATCCAACCCGCGAGCAGCGCCGCCGCGCCGGTAACGGCCATCGCGAACCAATCGCCCGTCCGACTGTACACGCTGACGCGCTGATCCACAAGTACCTTGGGTCCGTGCTCGGGCAGAAGCTTCCCCGTGTCGTCGCAAGCGCCGTCCAGGATCAGGTTGCCGGCGATCATGGTGTTCTCCCCGTATTCGATCTCGGAGAGGATCCGCCCGTTGGAATCAATCGACGCGCTGATTCCCGTGTTGACCGCGCGGACCACCGGCACACGGTTCTCGACGGCGCGGAAACAATACTGGATGAGGTGCTGGGAGTGTTCGGTGCTGCCTCGCGGCTGGCCCCAGGCCCATACGAACCATCCGTCATTGGAAAGATTGACCAGAATATCCGCCCGTTTCCGCCCCTCCGGGGCGATCAGTTCGCGGCAGACATGCGGGAAAGTGCCCTCGTAACAGATCGGAGCGGCCAGGACGAAGGTCCCCTCCGGCGTCTTCAGCGTGAACGCGACGGGCTCGGGACCCGGATCCAGTTGTTCCATCACCGGCGGAACGAACCACCGCAACAGATGGTGGAACGCTGGCCAGGATCGCTTGAAGGGAACATATTCGCTGAACGGCACGAGGTGCATCTTGGAATAGACGACCGACGCCCGGTCGCCCATCTCGAACCACAGGGCGCTGTTGCGGGTCACCCATCGATCGTCGATCCCGGTGGGCAACGGGTTGGGGTGCAGCGTGGCGCCGCCGGCGAGGATGGGGCACTGAAGGCGTCGGGAAAAGGCGCCCAGTTCGCCCGTGAGCGTCCGCAGGCCCGGGACGGGGCGTCCGTCTTCGTCGCTGCCCGTCTGGAGCTTCCCGACGAGATATTGCCGGAGCGTGCTCTCCGAGGCACGGGCGGCGCCCTCGGGATAGAGGGAAACCTGCGCAGCCATCGCGCGCAGCTCCGCAACATTCATGTTCGAGAGGTTCACATCCAGCATGGCGGGGTTCATCCCGCGCATCAGCATGGTTTCCGGCCAGACGACCAGTCCGCAACGGGCGTTGCGCGCCTCGAAATCCTCGGCGATCCGCCGCGTGCTGTCGAGATGGTTTCGGAAGGCGGCGTAGGAACTGAAACTGTCGTCGTCCAGGCGGATGGGATAGCTGTGCTGCACGAGGGCAACGACGGGCCCGGGACGGGTGGTCTCCTGGCTCATCCGCCACCAGCCGTACCCCAGCATCGCCCCCAGCGCCGCCAGCGACGCCACGACGCCGAACCAGGTCCGCCGGGCGAGGCGCGGACCGCCGCCCGACGCCACGAACAGCGGCGAATCGAACAGGTCCACGATCGCCCCGTTGACCATGCAGACGAAGAAGGACACCCCGTATTGCCCCGTCAGGTCGGACACCTGGATCAGGGGCGTCTGGGCGAACTGGCTGTGGGCGAGGAAAAACCACGGAAAACCGCTGATGATGTGGGCACGGGCGTATTCCAAACCCACCCAGACGACGGGCAGGACGATCCACAGGGGCCAGTTGCGCCGCATGGCGCCCTGAAGCACCCACCCCGCCACCAGCCAGTACAACGAGCAATACACCACCAGGGCGGCGTATCCCACCAGCGTGATCCACCACAACCAGTACAGGTTGGCCGCCCAGAACAGCAGCCCCGCCAACCAGGCGCACAGCAGCGACCAGCGGCGATGCGTCGCGCCGTCCAAAGCCGCCAGCCACGGAACCAGCGCCACGTAGGCGAGATACCACTGCCCGTAGGGAACAAAGCACACCGACATCAACACCATCGTCAGCAGGCAGAGCAGCGCCACGCTCAGACGGCGGCGCAGGGCCAGACGGCGTTCATACACTTCGGGCGGCGGCGCTTCCTCCAGGGCGGACAGGTCTGCCTTGACCTTGGCGGGATTGATCGTGCTTCGCCGGGCCATCAGCGTGCCTCTCCGTCGGGCGGATTGTTCTGTGTCCCACGAGTCATGATTCCTGTATTCTGCAACGGCGCAAGGAGTAGCGTCAAGCCTCCACCCGGATTGCGCGGCGCTTTGGCTTTCTCGCAGGCCGCTCTTTACACCGCACGCCCCCCACCGTACCATGAGCGCGATGTTCGGAACGACACGACAGACCAACCGTTCGCACCACGCGATCCTCGCGGTCGTCCTCTTTGCCGTGCTGCTGGCCAGCACCGCGCTGGCGTGGTGGCTCGCCCGTATCCGCCGTCCCTCCGCCGAGCAGGGCGCGGAAATTCTCGCCGGCATCCGCAGCCGGAAGCTTTCTGCCTTCTGGACCGGCACGAGCGAGCAGTGGTTCCTCGCCCGCAAGGGCAACATCGCCGTCTCCTGGCGCCTCGCCTGGCGCGAGCCGTCCGAGGATGGGCACTACAGCGGGCTGGACGTCTTCCCCGTGCCCGGTTCGCCGCAGGCGTACTGGGAGCATTGGACGCTCAATGCCGACGCGACGGAGGGGCATTACACGGCGGGAACCGTCACGCGCGGGCCGATCGGGTTCGTCGTGCAGGCCGACACGCAGATCGACCTGCGGAAGGGAAGGATCACGGCGGTCCAGCAGATCGAAGGCAAGCAATACCGCAGTTCCACATCCGCGCCGCCGGAATACCTGCCCGAGGGCACTCTCCTGCTGGCGGCCAGCCGGGTCGCCGCGCAGAAAGGCAGGGGCGGGTTCGTCATGGTCTCCAACCAGACGCCCCCCGAAGGCGACCGCACCCGCCTGCTCCCGATCGTGATGAGTTACGCCGGCGCCGCCGAGGAGGAACTGTTCCCCGACGGCGCGATGGTCAATGTCGGCGGAGGCGACTGGGTCGTGTTCGATTCCCGCGGAAACCTGATCGGGCGCATCTGGAAAGCCGACAACATCGTCGAGCTGACGGCTTCGGCGGGTGATGTCGCCTACCATTTCCGGGAGGCGCCGCAGGCGGTACAGGCCATCACAACCTATCTCAAACGTTCCACCGCCACGAAACCCGTCGACGACAGCAAACCCGGCGAGTGAACCCGGCGCGCGGAACAAATGTGGGAACCGTTTCCTGGGGGCAAAAACCGCGGGTTACTTCGGGGGCGTCAGGTTCCGCTCCCGCAGTTCGTCGGCCCGCTGGATCAACTGCTCGTCGGTGACCGGCTTCTGCTTTTCCAGCTTGAAGTGCAGATAGCGCGTGTCGTGATAGGTCCAAGGGGCCAGGTGGCTGAACAGGTCCGCGGGGGGAACCTCGTAAGCGGGCATGCGAAGGTTGCGGTGCGTCTTGAGCGTTTCCCAGCCGTCCATGCGGAGGATGATGTCGTAGTCGCCGTACCAGGTGAACGGATGCCGCAGCGGGGTGCGCCCCACCTCGACGTCCGAAATGTAGACCAGCGCCCCGGACGGTTCGGAGGTTATCACCAGTTCCCGCTCGACGCACCCGGCCAGGGCGGCGGCAAGCAGGCAGCAGCCGACGATCAGGTGTCTCATGACGGAACGTTTTACCGCAGGGGCCCTTGCCGCGGCAAGTCGAAAATCTTCCTCCCCGTCGGTCGCAATCAATGTTCGTGCTCACCCGTCCCCGGCCGTCTATAATGAATTCGCATGAGCCCGGCCAGTCTGCCAACCCGATGCGAACACGAGGAACCCCATGCCGTGCAGTTCAGCGTGTTCCTGACCAACCGCATCGGGCAGCTCAAGGAACTGCTGAACCTGTTCAGCGAGGAGAGCGTCGAGGTGCTGGGCCTGTCCGTGGTGGACTCGACCGACTGGGCGGTGATCCGCGTGGTGATGTCCGACCCGGGCAAGGCCCGCGAGGTTCTCCACCGTCACGGAACGCCCTTCACCGAGAGCAATGTCCTTCTGACGCAACTGGACAGCGCAAACTCGTTGTCTGAAATCTGCGAATTGCTGCTTCGCGCGGAGATCAGCATCCACTTCGCCTATCCGCTGACGGTGCGGTCGAACGACCGGGCGGTGATGGTCCTGCATGTGGACGACAACGTGCTGGCGGCCGACGTGCTCACCCGCCACAAGATCGTCCTGCTGGGGCACGAGGACCTGTCGCGCTAAGCCGTCTTGTCAAGCCTCCCGCCAATCGCTACCGTATGTCCATGCCCTCGATCCACAACGTGGCGATACTTGGCGCGAACTGTTCCGGTTTGGCGGCGGCGATCCTGCTGGCAGGCAGGAAACGCAGCGTGCTGGTGGTCGAAGCGCCGGCCGCGACGACCGAGTGCCCCCTGTGCGACTGGGTGCCGGCCGAGTTTTTCCGCGTGTCTGGACTGGGACAGTCGCTGTCCCGCGCGAGCGGGGCGCAAACCTTCCGCAAGGTCGTCTACCACGACGCGACGCTCCGCAAGCGCGCCGAGCATTCCTCCCGCGCGGCGCTGGGCGCGTTCGTCGACGCGGGCGAGCTGGCCTCGGCGCTGCGGAACGCGGCGAAGAAGGCGGGCGCCAGGTTCCGCGCCGCCGAGAGTTCCCCCGTCCTGCGCCCGGACGAAGAGCAGGTGCGGCTGGAGTTGGGCGGGGCGCACGTCGCGGCGAGATTCCTGCTGATTTCCCAGGGGCGGCCCAGGGACGTCCTGAACGACCTGTCCCTTCCGGCGCGGGCGGCGCCCTCCTCTCGCGTGACGGCCGCCGCGCTGGACGTGCCGGTCTCGGCCAAGGATTTGCCCAAAGACGCCACAGGCGCCCTGCACGTCGTCGAAATGCCCGACCGCAGCGAGATCGGCATGTATTTCGTCCACGGAAAAACGCTGCACCTCCGCGTGATCTCGACCTCCGCGGCGTCGGGCAGCCGGGCGGCGGAGTTGTCCGGGTTGGTTGGCTCGCTCCAGGAGGCGCAGCTGCTTCCGGCGCGACTGGCGCTGGGCAAGGCGCGGGGCGCGGTGTGGCATCCTCCGGCCGGGCTGGCGCTGGAACTGGACTCGCACGTCGCCAAGCGCTGCCTGCTGGCGGGAACGGCCGGCGGATTCGCCGCGAGCATCACCGCCCAGACGCTCCTGCCGACGGTGCAATCGGCCCTGCTGGCGGCCCAGGCCGCCGACGAAGCCCTTGACAGCCCGACGCCCCAAGAAACCCTCATGCAGTTCAAGAATTCGTGGCGCAAGGGCCTGGCCGACCTGCTCCGCCCACCGAGCACGTCGCCCCGCATGCTGCTTCCGCTGCTGTTCGTCAACAGCAACCTCGTGGAGCGGTTCACGCGGGCGATGTTGTACGGAGAGGAACTCTGACCCGAGCGACCGCATGAAACGGATTCTCGTCAACGACCGCTGCCTGTACCGCCCCAACGCGGGCGTGGCGATGTACCTGCGGAACGTGCTGTCGCACTGGCCTGCGGATGCGGCCGTCCAGCCGGCGGGGTTCATGTCCGACCATCTCGGTCGGCAGCCACAATCCGCCGGCGAGTCGCAAGGCGCGACGCCCCTGCAACTGCGCCCGCTGGCGAAATTGGGCCGCCCCGCCTCGCTGGGCGCCCGCCTGCCGCACTGGGCCCGGCGCGGGCTCCAGAAGCTCTACGCCTCGGCCTACGCGGGGGCGGCGCGGCGCGGATACGCCGGGCAGTTCGAGCCGAACCACCTGGCCGTGCCGACGGGCGTGCCGACGGCGGCGACGATCCACGACCTGTCCGTGCTCGATCACGGCGAGTGGCACCCCGACGACCGCGTGCAGTGGTGGCGGGCGGACCTGGAACGCGCCGTCGCCGCGACGGACCGCTGGATCGCCGTCTCGCAGTTCACGCGCCGGCGGATGATCGACGCCCTGTCGCTGCCGCCGGAACGCATCGAGGTCATCCCGCTGGCGGCGCGCGAGCTTCCGCCACCTGACCCGGATCGCGCCGCGCAGGCCGCGAGGGAGGCGGGCCTGCCGGGCCGATTCCTGCTGCACCTCGGCACGCTCGAACCGCGCAAGAACCTCGCGACGCTGCTGGACGCATGGTCCCTCCTGCCAGCGGACTTCCGCCGCGAAGTGCGCCTCGTGCTGGCCGGAGGCGTCGGCTGGGGCCCTGGGGCGTTCTGGAGCGAGCTGGTCCATCACCCCGCCGCCGGCGAGGTGATGGTCTGCGGATACGTCTCTGACGCCGACGCGGCGCTGCTGCTGTCGGCGGCGCTGGCGGTGGTCGTGCCGTCCCGCTACGAGGGCTTCGGCCTGCCGGTCCTGGAGGCCATGAACGCGGGCACTCCCGTGCTGTGCTCGACAGCCGAGGCGCTCGTCGAACTCAGCGCCGGCGCGGCCGAGGTGATCTCCCCCGACGATCCCGACGCGTGGGCCCCCGCCATTCGCCGCGCCGCCGAGGACGCCGACTGGCGAGAGCGCCTTTCCGCAGCCGGACGCGCCCGCGCCGCCG
>JAKPKY010000241.1 GCA_029553505.1 Planctomycetota bacterium | reverse complement strand
GCGCGCCCGGGTTGTGGGCGGCGCCCAGCCGGATGGCGTCGAATGTGCTGGCCGCCGCAATGCGCTCGGCATAGGGCACCGCTTCCAGTGCCGCGACGTCGGCGGTGCAGGTCAGGCGCGGGTGGCTGTCACCCGCGAATCGGTCCAGCAGGACAGTTCTGGTCATGGCGCGTTTCCCCCCGCTACGGTCTTGCGCGCATCTTACTAGGGCAAGGAAGCGAGCCGCACCCTCCGCGGGGCGTTATCTGACGTTGGCCAGCAGGATGTCCTTGGGCTCGAAGATGCCCTTGCGACCGACCTGGGCGCCCTTGCCGGGATTGTCGTTGTCGCGCTGCATGTGGATGCCGTGGATCGTCGCGGTCTCGGCGTCCTTGCGCACGATCACCCGCACGGTCAGCGTCGACACATCCACATTCTGAAAGTACTTGCCGTTCTCGATCCAGTTGCGCTCGCGCCTGCGCTCCCACTGGTCGCGGTCGAAGCGGATGGCCACGATTTCCTCGCCCGGGTAACGCTCCTTCCAGGCCGAGACGATCTGCGACTTCATGTCGTTGCGGTCTTTGCCCGAGTAGATATCCCTGGGCGCCGGCTCGTTGAGAATCGCCTTGCGGACCTGTTCCGGACCGGCCAGGATCGCCACCCGCAGCGCTTCGAGCGCCTGACCGATCCGCACCGCGTCGTCGCGATTGACGTTGGGGTCTTTCGTGAAGGCGACGTAGTCGTGAATCGCGATGTTGAGCTTCTCCTTCAGGCCGAGCCGCAGCATCGGCTCGTTCTTGCTGGCGATCGCCTCGTCGTATGAATCGCGCAGGAACTTGAGGTGAATCTCCAGGCGGGATTTGACGTCGTCGCGGGCTTTGCGAATGTCGGTGTTGTACTGACCCAGGTCGGTATACGCGGCGCAGGCCGGGCTGGCAGACGCCAGGGCGGACAGGGCCAGCGAGACGGCGACAAGGCCGCGATGGAGGACTTTCATGGCCGACAATTTCCTTGTTCTGCGCGCGAGGGTCCCGATCGCGAGAGCCCGGTCGCACTGGTTGTGGAGCCTTCGTGGACCTGCCAGGTGGCCTGTGGGCCCGACACCGGCTTGTGGGCACGCACGGCGCCTTGTGCGGCCGTCAAAGTGCCGGCGACCCGACAGGCATATCGGGCCTTGCGCGACCTGCGCGAGGCGCCCGCGACGGAACGTGCGCACCGAACGACGGACGGTCGAGTCCGCGGCGGGGCCGGGCAAGCCGACGGGGTATCGCGACGGGGGTATCGATTTCCACGCAATACCCCGCCCGCTGGTGGCGGTGCGTGCGCCTGCGCTCGACCGCATGCGGCGGCTGCACGTAGACTGGCCGTTACGCTGATGCCGGTGCGCGCCATGGTGGCGCGCGTTGTCTGTCTGGGGGAGATCGAATGTCCGCGCCCGAAGTGACCGTGCCTGCCGACGGCCTGATCGCGGTCGTCAAGCGCGACTGCCCGACCTGCGAGCTCACCGCCTCGGTGCTCGCGCGGCTGTCCGGAGAAGTCGGACTGACGGTCTTCACTCAGGATGACCCGGGCTTTCCGGAGGCCGTCGCGGGGCGGATCGATGACACCGCTCTGAACGTTTCCCATACGCTGGGCATCGAAATCGTCCCCACTCTGATCCGGCGGGCCTCAGGTCAGGAAACCGCCCGGACCTACGGCTGGGACCGCACCGAATGGGAGCGCGTCAGCGGCGTGCCGGGACTGGGCGAGGGACTGCCCGCCGTGCGCCCCGGCTGCGGTGCGCTCAACCAGGAGCCTGGCGCCCTCGAAGACCT
>JAKPKY010000239.1 GCA_029553505.1 Planctomycetota bacterium | reverse complement strand
CAGCTCGCCGAGATCCGCTCCGAGTCGGACCGGCGGATCGCCGAGCGCCAGCTGGTGGCGCTGGTGCTGGACAGCTTCGGGCTCAAGGGCCTGTCGCTGTTCGCCGCGAAGCACAAACTGCCGGACATTCCGGCCGACCTGCCCGTCCGACTGGCCGGCGCGGAAAAGAAGCTCAAGGACTTCGCCATCCAGGAACCGTCGGGACAGGGCGTGCGGGACTTTCTGGCGCTGGTGGACGATTTCGGCGGGGCCGCCGCCGTCCACGCACAGGCCCAGCGGGAATACGCGCGGCTGGAAAAGTTCCCCGACGACGCCGCGGTGGACAGCGAGCTGGCGATGCTCTGGTGGGGACAGTACCAGTTGCTCGGCTGGCTGAGCAATCCCCTGCACTGGCAGGTGGCGGCCAAGATTCGCGACAAGAAGGTCCCGCCTGTCCTGATGACCTGCCGGATCGACGGTCCGACCCACGACGACGCGAAGCGGATCGTCACGGACTCGCTGGCGGCGGAAAAGCAGGGATTGCGCGGGAAGCTCTACCTCGACGCGGGGGGCATGGTTCCCGCCTATGACAAGAACCTTCGGGCCCTGGCGAGCGATGTCGAAGCGAACTCGAAGATTCCCGTCGTGCTCGACGAGAAGTCAGCCGTCTTCGCCCCCGATTCCTGCCCCGACGCGGCGTTGTACGTCGGCTGGTACAGCCTGAAAAAATACGTCCCCGCCTTCCGCTGGGTGCAAGGGGCCGTCGGCTGGCACATTGCCAGCTTCGAGGCCATGCATCTGCGCGACCCCGACAGCACCGAGTGGTGCCCGAAGATGATCCAGAACGGCGTGGCCGCCACCGTCGGCGCGGTCAACGAGCCGTACCTGGCGTCGTTTCCCAAACCGCAGGAGTTCTTCCCGCTGCTGATGACGGGCAAGTATACGCTGGCGGAATGCTACTGGCGGACCGTCCCGATGGTCTCGTGGCGGCTGACGCTCATCGGCGACCCGCTGTACAACCCCTTCCGCGCCGCGCCGCAATTCGACGCGGGCAAGCTGCCCGCCGGCCTGGCGCCGTGAGGTCTCCCCCCTCGCGCACGGCCGCACTTCCACTTGGGGGTGCCACGGCTTGCTTGTCAAGCCGTGTCGTCGCAAGAACACTGCTTGCAAGCAAGCAGTGCCACCCTCGTTGATGCCTTGGGTCAGGAATTATCAGGCAGAACCTGAAAGTCCGTCGCCCGCAGGCCAAGCCGTCCGTGCAGGCGATGCGCCCTTGGCAACACGCCCGGACGACGGTAGGATGGCGAGACCTATGGATGCCAAACCGAGAATCGCCGTCCTGATTCCCTGCCACAACGAGCAGGCCACCATCGCCAAGGTGGTGGACGACTTCCGCGCCCAACTGCCGGAGGCGACGATCTACGTCTTCGACAACTGCTGCACGGACGGCACGGCTGCGGTGGCCGCCGGGCACGGCGCGGTCGTCGTGCGCGAGCCGCGCAAGGGCAAGGGCTTCGTCATCGAGCGAATGCTCGACACGGTGGATGCCGACGTGTACCTGATGGCCGACGGTGACGACACCTACCCCGCCGACCGCGCCCGCGCGATGCTCGAGCCCGTGCTTTCGGGCGAGGCGGACATGGCCGTCGGCGCGCGGCTCAGCGAGTTCGCCGACCGCTCCTTCCGCCCCCTGCACGTGCTGGGCAACAAGCTGGTGCGCGGGTTGATCAACCGCATCTTCCACGCGAACCTGACCGACATCCTCTCGGGCTACCGCGCGTTCAACCGCCGGGTGGTCAACCGCGTGCCGATCGTCTCCGGCGGGTTCGAGGTCGAGACCGAGCTGACCATCCACACGCTCTACTACCGCCTGCGGATCGTCGAGGTGCAGGTGCCCTACCGCGCCCGGCCGGACGGGAGCGTCTCCAAGCTGCACACCTTCCGCGACGGCGCCCGCGTGCTCTGGAAACTGTTCAACCTCTTCCGCGCGTTCAAACCGCTGACGTTCTTCGGCAGCGCGGCGATCGTGCTGTTCGCGCTGGGCCTGCTGGCCGGGTGGAACCCCGTGCTCGACTACTTTTCCACCGGGCAGGTGGCGCACTACCCCAGCGCCATCCTGGCCAGCGGGCTGATGGTGCTGTCGGGCATCGTGCTGATCCTGGGCATCCTGCTGCACGCGGTCAACTGGCGGTTCAAGGAACTGCACAACGTGATGGTCCGCGGACGGCAGTGATCGCGCGGGGTTCGGGCGGAGCGTAAAAAGGAGAGACGATGGCCCGCACTTCGGACAAGACGTACGAGTTGTTCGTTCCGGGGCGAATCTGCCTCTTCGGCGAGCACAGCGACTGGGCGGCCGAGTTCGGCCTGCACAAGGGGCACTGCCTGGTGGTCGGAACGGACCAGGGGCTCTCCGCCGTCGCCACGGCGGCGGAGTCGTTCACCGTCGAGACGCTGATTCCCGACCCGCTCGGGCGGACCAGCGGGCGCAAGCGCCAGATGAGCTGCCGGTGGGACGCCAAGACGCTTCTGTCGGCCGCCAAGGACGAGGACGAGTTCTTCCGCTACTGCGCAGGGGTCGCGTATGAGATGAGCACCCGCCCGGGCGTGCGCGGCGGGCTGGACCTGCGCATCACGGCCATGGACCTGCCGCTCAAGAAAGGCGTGTCCAGCTCGGCGGCGGTGTGCATCCTCGTCGCCAAGGCGTTCGACGCGGTCTACGGGCTGGGCCTGTTCCCCCACGAACTGATGGACCTGGCGTACCTGGGCGAGCGCCTCACCGGAAGCCAGTGCGGGCGCATGGACCAGGCGTGCATCTACGGAAAGACGCCCGTTCTTCTGACGTTCGCCAAGGGCGAGGACATCCGCGTCGAGCCGATCTTCCCGGGCGGGGCGATCAGCATGTTCTTCGTGGACCTCGCCGGGCAGAAGGACACCGTCAAGATTCTCAACGACCTGCGCTGGGCATACCTCCAGAGCCCCGATCTCCAGAAGGCGCTGGGCGAGGCCAACGCGCGGACCGTCCGTCAGGCGTACCATGCGCTGGCCGTCGGAAACGCCGAGACGCTCGGACGGCTCATGGCCGCCAGTCAGAAAACCTTCGACGAGCTGGTGGCGCCGCACTCGCCGGAGCAACTGGCCAGCCCCCTGCTGCACCAGGTGCTCTCGATGCCGGAGCTCGCCCCGCACGTTTACGGCGGCAAGGGCGTCGGCAGCCAGGGCGACGGCACGGCCCAGATGGTGGCGCGCAGCCCCGCCGACCGCGACGCGGCGATGGCGATCCTCCGCCGCGCGATGCCACAGATGCAGTGCTTCCCACTGACGATCAGCCCCGCTGCCGCCAATGGCGCCGCCCCCGCCTGAGCCACGCCGCGTTTGCATTGACGCTCGTGACGCGGTATCATGCGGTTCTCGGCGGAGTGTCTTCCCCCGCGATTGGGTTCCGTGGGGGGAATCTCCGCCTTCCCAGGACACAATTGAAACAGGGAAAGGAACCGGATGGAAAAACCGCGCGCCAAGCTCCCCTACGACCTGGACTCCTTCCGCCGCGAGGGCGGCAGGCTGCTGTCGGCCGTGCGCACCGCGACCGACCTCGAATCGGCGCGGTCGCGCCTCGTCAGCACCATCACGCGGATTTACACCTCGGTGGCGGGCCGGAGCATGAAGACGCCGCCCATCGAGCGCGTGCGCAGCCGCGACTGCTTCCACGCGCTGATGAGCATGCTCAACTCCCGCTCCGACGAGGTGGGCGGATTCAGCATCGCCCAGGCGCTGTGGGACCTGGCGGCGGGCCGCCCGCGCGGCGATCTGGGCGAGGGATTTTTCGCGGAGATGGTGCACCTGGTCCGCGGGCTGGAGGGGCGCGCGAAGTTCCATTTCACCTGGGAGGAAAAGAAACAGGACCCGGCGCTGACCGGCCGGCCGGCGGCGATCGCGCGGAGCCGCGAGTTGGACCGCCTGTGGAAGCGCCTCGAGACGCAGATGTCGCGGTTTGCCGACGGCCTGAGCGACGAATCGCGCCGGCGCCGCGCGAAACGCCGCGCGGACATTCTCGCCGCGCTCGGCGTGAGCGAGGCGCAGTGGAACGACTGGCGCTGGCAGGTGCGGAACCTGGCGACGACGGCCGACGCGCTGGCCCGCCTGGCGCCGCTGTGCGACGAGGAGCGCCGCAACATCGCCGCCGCCCGCCGCGGAAAGCTCCCCTTCGCCGTGACGCCCTACTACGCCTCGCTCATGGACGCCGTCGGCGGGGAACGCGACCGCGCCGTCCGCGCCCAGGTGATTCCCCCGGCCGGGTACGTCCGCGCGATCCGCTCCCACCGCGACGACTGGAAGCAGTACTGCGATTTCATGCTCGAGTCCGACACCTCGCCCGTCGATCTCGTCACGCGGCGCTACCCGGGCATCGTCATCCTCAAACCGTACAACACCTGCCCGCAGATTTGCGTCTACTGCCAGCGGAACTGGGAGATCAAGCAGGCGATGGACCCGGCCGCGATGGCCTCGCATGGGAAGATCGCCGCCGCCATCGACTGGATCCGCAAGCACCCCGCCGTCCGGGAGGTGCTCATCACCGGCGGCGACCCGCTGGTCATGAGCGACGGCCGGCTGCGAGAGATCCTCGAGCGCCTCGCGGAGATCGACCACGTGGACCTCGTGCGCATCGGCACGCGCACGCCGGTGACGCTGCCCATGCGCATCACGCCGGAGCTGGCGCAGATGCTCGGGAGCTTCCGCCAGCCGGGACGGCGCGAAATCGCCGTCGTCACGCACGTGGAGCACCCCTACGAGATCACGCCGGAGCTGGCCGGCGCGGTCGACCGCCTCCGTCGCAACGGGATCGCCGTCTACAACCAGCAGGTCTACACGTTCTTCGTGTCGCGCCGGTTCGAGACGGCCCGCCTGCGCCTGCTGCTGCGGCGGGTGGGCGTCGATCCGTACTACACCTTCGCCCCCAAGGGAAAGGAAGAGACGGCCGACTACCGCGTGCCCATCGCGCGGATTCTCCAGGAGCGCAAGGAGGAGGCGCGCCTGCTTCCGGGCCTGCGCCGCACCGACGAGCCGGTCTTCAACGTGCCCGGACTGGGTAAGAACCACCTTCGCGCCATGCAGCACCGCGACCTGCTGACCATCCGCCCGGACGGGGCGCGGGTCTACGAGTTCCACCCGTGGGAGAAGAACGTCGCCAACCGCGACACCTACGTCACCGCCGACGTGCCGATCTGGGGCTACCTCCGCCGGCTGGAGGCCATCGGGGAGAGCGCCGACGACTACCGGAGCATCTGGTACTACTATTGACCCGGCGCGGTGTCGGGCGTCAGGGGCAGCGGTTGCGGGACGTGGGGCTGCGCCTGCATGCGGAGCAGCCTTGCCTCGGCCAGCCTGGCCGCGCGGTACGCGGCGTAGTGGGCCAGGAGCTGTCGGTAGTGGGCCTCGGCCTCGGTGCGTCGCTGGAGCTTTTCGTGGCAGAAGCCCAACCAGAACAGGCACTCTGCCGCCCGCTGGGCGGGTCCGAAGGCGTCGTACCCCGCCAGCGCCCTTCGGAAGGGAGACAGGGCGGCCTCGTATTCGCCACGAGCGGTCATGGCGACGGCTTCGTCGAAGTCGGCCTCGGCCTGTCCCGGCCCGACGGCGCGGGCTGGCTCGGCGCTTCCGTCGCCCGGAGGCACGAGAAGTTGTGGCGCGGCCTGACACCCGGTCAGTAGCGCCGTCGCGACCAGCAATAGTTTTGTTGTCCGGTCAGCCCACACGGTTCACTCCCGTCAGGACGAGTCGGCTTTCCAGCAGCAGGATGCGGACGCTTTCCGGTTCGGCGCCGGCCGCCAGCACCGTCTCGATTCGCCCCAGCAACCCGTCTTGGCTCACCAACGAGGCGAAGCCATCCTCGGCCCGCGCGTCGTAGGAGTCCAGCAGGTCCAGGCGGGTCAGGACGACCTCCAGGCGGGCGATGATCTTGCGGGTTTCCTCGGCGCGGGCGAGTTTTTCCAGCTGGGCGCATCGCGCGGCCAGCAGGCTCCGCCTCGCGGCCGTCTGCCGCGCCTGAAGCCCCGCCTCGGTGGGAGCGGCCACGTTCAGGTACGCCATCTGCGCCTCGCGGAACAGTTGCGACTGCCGGGCCTTCAGCGCCGTCAGGTCGTCGCCCGCCGCCCGCGCCTCGGCGACAGCCTTTCCGTGAAGCTCCCGCAGGCGTGCGGTCTCGGTGGCAAATTCCTTCCGCAGGCGCTCCAGGTCGGCGGCCGCCTTCTTGTCGGCCTCCGCGGCGACCAAGTCCTGTTGCGCCTTGGCGAGCTGGGCGGCTGCTTCTTCCGCGCGGGCCTTGGCGGCGGTCAGGGCCTTGTCCTTGGCCTCACCCTCGCCGCGGAGCTTGGCCAGCGAGTCCTCGTAGCCCTGGAGGAGGGACTTTTTCTCCTCGGCCCACTGGTTCTCGCGTTCGCCGAGGCGGGCGAGTTCCTTCTGCCGGTCGGCGAGTTGGGTTTCGGCGATCTTGAGGGCGTCCCGCGCGGACTGCGCGTCGGCGCGGGCCTGCGCGAGCGCCTTGCGTGCGGATTCGAGTTCGCCGGCGTCGCCGGGCGCGGACGAAGAGACGCGTCGCGGGCCGGGCAGCATCGACCCGGCCCAGAAGCTCAAGGCGCAGAGCAGGATGGCAGCAGCCGCCATCGCTGTCCAGGGCAGGCGTCGCTCGCCGGGGCGCCGTTTGGCCGGCGCGTGCGCCCGCCCGCGCGCCGTCGGGGGTGGCGCCGCGGGGCGCGCGGCGCGGACGGCTTCGTCGGCGCCCCACCGCCGCAGCAGCCCATCCAGGCGGTTCTCGGGTTGGTTCGGTTGTTCGCTCATCGTGCCGCTATCCTATATCCACCGCGCCGTCTGTCGCGCAAGCTATTCCAGCACGCCTTTCGACCGCAGGCAACGGGCGAGCAGTTCGCCGGCCTGCTCCAGGCGCAGGCGCACGGTGGCCTCGGGCAGTCCCGCCGCTGCCGCGACGCCCCGCGTCGTCCGCCCGTCCACGTAGCGCAGGCGGACGATCCGCCGCAATTCTTCCGGCAGCGTCTCCACGCAGGCGCGCACGGCGGAAATTTCCTCGTTGCTCTCCGCCGTCTCGGCGGGCTCCTCGCCGCCGGCCAGCACCTGCTCGGCCAGGGCCGGATCGAAACTCTCTCCGTCCTTCCGCCGCGCCCAGTGCTTGCGGGCGGCGTTGCGGGCGATGCCGCCCACCCACGCGGAAAACCCGCCGCGCTCGCCGTCGAACGTCTCCAGCGAGGCGTACGCGCTGAGGAAGGTTTCCTGGACGAGGTCGTCTGCCGTCGCCGGCGCGAACCCGCAACGGTACAGGTAGGCCAGCACCCGCCGCGCGTGGGCAGCGTAGAGTTGCTCGAACGCGGCGCGTTCGCCGTGCAGCGCCAGCCTGACCAGTTCCCGTTCGTCCGCCAAGTCGTTACCCGTTCCTGAATTGCCGCCGGGAATCTTCGCAGGCCTACAGCGGCGCGTCAAGGCGGCGCGATTTTTTTGCGCACCGGCGCGCGGCGCGGATATGCCTCGGTGAACTCCCACACGAAAGGAACCCGCCATGACCGGACGAACGATGTTGCTGACCCTCACGACGATCGCCCTGTTGGCCGCCGGCTGCTCGACCCATTACCAACTGGCGGCGCCCGTCGCCGACCTGTCGCGCTCGGGCGTCGTCGAGGACGCCGCGCAGGCGGCAAAACTCCGCCGGGCCGCGACCGACGGCGAGATCGCCAACCTGCTCGACCTGGACATCCGCGCCAAGCTCCCCACGACGCTGGCGGTGGCGAAGATCGCCAGCCGCTGCCACGGATACCAGCCGCGCCTCGAACGCATCACGGCCGAGGAACTCCAACTGTGGGAGCGTTCCGCGGGCAACGTGCGGGGAATCCACGGCGTCCAGCCGGTCAGCAACCTCGCGGCGGGCACGACGGGCGAGCCGGACCTGTCGCTGCGGACCTTACGCGTGGCGGCGGCCAGGCTGCACTGCGAACTGCTGCTGGTCTACATGCAGGGCGACAGCGAGGTGGAGAATTTCAACGACGCGGCCGTGCTCTACTGGACCTTCGCGGGCCTCTGGCTCGTGCCGGGAACCACGCTCGAACACCGCACCGTCTGCCAGGCGATTCTCGTGGACTGCCGCACGGGGGTCATTCTGGGCACGGCCACCGGCGACGCGCGTCAAAACGCGCTGACCACGGCGGCTGCGGTGGATATCCACCGCGCGAAGCTCGCCTCGAGCGTTCCGGCCGCCGCCCTGTCGGACCTGCGCGAGGCCGTCCGCCCCCTGCTCCAGCAAGTCTCCGCACGGGCGCTGGCAGCGAAAGGAACGCCTCGCGACAAGCGTTCGTATGCGTCGCCGTAAGGCATTTTCAACTGCCCGCGCGGACGCACTACAAACGGATTCTGTGCGACGGCGGCTGATTCTCAGGGGGCGACACCCTCAAGCAGGATCTGCTTGAGGGTGTGTTTTCACTCCCTCAGGCTTGCCTGCGCCGGCCGCGGAGCAGCAAACACGCGCCGCCCAGGGAAAGCAGGCCCAAGGCGGCAGGCTCGGGAACGTAGATCTCCGAACCCGGCGAGGTATTGAAGCAGAACGTCACGGAGCTGATTCCCGATTCGGCCGTCACGCCTGGAACGCTGAGGACGAACGTGGCGCTTTCGCCCAGGAACGGATTGTGCGAACCGCCCGTGATCGAGTTGTTCGCCCGGGCGTAAACATTCGAGGCGTTCGGCGGACCGAGGATCGTGTGCGTGGGAGAGATGGCCGTGCCCAGCAGCGTGAGGAAAAACTCCTGCCCCGTCACGCTCATTTGCCAGCCGACGCTGACCGTGCCGCCGTCGCTGTAGGTTCCGTCCGAGGCGACCGTCCGCTCCACGCCGCTGCTGGACGACAGATTGCCGCTGGACTGGCCGGTGCTGAGGACAAATCGCAGACCGCTGAGGCACTGCCCGACCGACTTCTGATCGGCCTGGAGGTTCTCCAGCACGATCGTCACCTGGTCCGCGGTGGTGGTGAAGGTGGCGCGGGCCCAGACCGATTCCCCGCTGAATTCTGAACCGGCGGGAGTTTCATACACGAGGATGTCGCCGCAAACCGGCCCCACCGCCCCAACCAGCACAATCCCCAGCGCGCAAACTCTGCGCGACATCGGCGCGAATACGCATCCCGGAAACATCGAACCACCCTCACTTACTTCCGAGCCCCATCCTCCGGTGCTTGGACTTCCACGAAGCCAAGGCTTGCGAGCCGAACCGCCCTTTGCCCCTAATCATAGGCCTCACTCCGTCGAATGTCAATGTGTAATAGAATTCAACTTCTTTCGCCCATGGGAATAATGGCTGTTTCCGATCCCGACGCCCTGCCTTCCCCAGAGTGGAAACGGGCAACGTCCATATTCGTAATCCCTGCCGGCAAAACGGTTTTCAGACTTTTCGGCGACGGATCAGCAAACACGCGCCGCCCAAGGCCAGCAGGCTCAAGGCGGCCGGCTCGGGGACGTGGATCTCCGAACCCGGAGAGGTGTTGAAGCAGAACGTCACGGAGCTGATGCCCGATTCGGCCGTCACGCCCGGCACGCTGAGGACGAACGTGGCGCTCAGACCCAGGAATGGATTGTGCGGATCGCCCGTAATCGAGTTGTTCGCATTCTCATACAAATCCGAGGCATTGGGCGGGCCGATGATCGTGTGCGCCGGCGCTGTCGTCGTGCCCAGTAGGGTAATGTGAAACTCCGTGCCGGATATGCTGAGTTCCCACCCGGCCGCGACCGTGCCGCCGGCGCTGTACGTGCCGTTCGAGGCGATCGTCCGCTCCACGCCGCTGCCGGACGACAGGCTGCCGCTGGACTGGCCGGTGCTGAAGGTAAACCGCAGTCCGCTGAGACACTGCGCGACCGTTTTCGGGTCCGCCTGGAGATTCTCCAGCACAATCGTGACCTGGTCCGCGGCGGTGGTGAACGTGGCGCGGGTCCAGACCGACTCGTCGTTGACCTCCGAGCCGGAAGGCGTTTCGTAGACGAGGATGTCGCCTCGGGCAAACCTCGCGAACCCGAACAGCGCCAAGCACATTGCGACCCATTTGCGTACGACGAGCATCGCGCGCAGTCCCATGGGAAGCCTCCTTGTTTTTGCGTTCTACGAGCGTTCCCCCCGGTCAGTGCCGCCGGGAGGCAAGACGTGAGCGATTAGTTATAATGATATGCAGATTCGTGGACTTGTCAACGCAAAAACTTTGCAAGCCGTTGGAAAATACGGAGTAAGAGCTTATTTTTGCGACGTCTTCCCACTTGGCCGCACGGATTCTCCGGTAATTACGGGACTTGCTGCGATACCTCTTCGGCCGTCAGCCGACGACGCGTTCGGACCGCTAAGACCACAACATATGTCAATAGAACCACATACAGCACCGTCGTCCACAGGATTTCGTCTTCGCTGAGTTTCAGCATCGGCCAGCCCGCCGCAAAGACCGCGAAGAACACGACCGTCGCGACAGCGGGGAACCGGGCATCCCACTTCAGCGACAGCAGCGCCACGAGGATCGTCGTGGCGGCCGTGGAGATCGCCAGACCGCCGTACAGCCCCGGCGCGTAGTCCGACAACGATGCCGTCAGCAGATGATGCAGGTCGTACGCGACGGCCAGAAGGAACATCACCAGCCAGTGCGGGCTTTTTCCGCCCAGCAGGTGCGTCACCAGCACCATCGTCAGCAGAAGCACCAGGCCCATCGGCGCCGCGTCCAGCACCTGCGAGGCGCGGTAGCCCTCCTGGCGCGGGCGCGGAAGGATCACGCCCATGCCCAGGCGCGAGACGGCGCTGCGCAGGTTCCACGTCAGCAGCACGCCGCTGCCATCGGCGGCCGGGGCGATGTCCGTGGGGGTCATGCAGCCGACGGGATAGTTCAGATCATCCTTACGCATCTCGCGGCAGAGCAATTCGATGCGGTATTGCTCCATCTCGCGTCCCGCGCCGGGCTCGAGGCGCAGGTGGTCGAGCCCGCGGCTGTGATAGGCGATGCTCAACTCGTGCTGCTCCCCTGCCGCCAGGTCCATGCCCCAGCGGATGGCCTCGCCGTCCATGACGAGCTTCTGCGCGACGGGCTTTCCGTCGATGCGGACGTCGATCTCGTCGACCAGCCCCTGCCGCGCGGGCATGGGGAAGTGGAACCGCGCCTCGACCTTGCGGTCGGAGAAGTTGCGGAACTTGTAGCGGAACGTCGCCCGCGTCTCGAAGCCCGGATACGTCCCCGTGCCCTTGCGGCGATAGTTGGGCGTCAGCTCGATGCGATGATCGGCCGACAGGACCGGGTTGCCCGGCACGACGTTCTGTCGGACCTCCTTGCGGAAGCTGATCGGCTGGGTCGTCGTGGCGGCCAGCCGATCCATGTCGATCTCCAGGCCGTCCTTGTCGTAGTAGTGCGTGGTGGGGTATTGCAGGTGCACCGACAGCTCTCGCTGCACGTGCGGGCGGCCCCAGATCGTCTCGACGGCGGCGCGGTTCCGGTCCGACACGCCGCCGCGCAGGCGTGCGAACTCCTTGCCCTCGAACTTCAGGTGCAGGCACAGTCCGACGACGACGGCCAGCCCGATCAGCGCCTTGAGCACGCCGCCGGCCGAGTCGGTCAGCAGGCCGGTCCAGGCCGTCGGCGAGTTCTGCTTCCGCCGGCGCAGCCAGCGGATGAAGCTTCCGAGGACGACGGCCGCCACCAGCACGCCCAGCGCGGCCAGGACGATCAGGCGGATGGTTTTGGACTCGAAGCGGGACAGGAGCTGCGTGAAGTAGGAGAACATATTCAACCCCTTGCCAGAGCGAGAGATAAATTGGAAATTCGCCCCGGACGTCCGTATCCGGGCCGAACTTGTTTGTTTTCGTCACGGGCGGCGGAAAAACTTGAGAAATTTTTCCACGCCCGGCTTGGCGTTATTCTGCGTTATCCGGCTGTCCGGAACTATTAGAATGAGTAATCATAGGTATTCACCGGCCGGGCCTCCGGAGCGGGGGCGAAATCGCTTATAATTGGGTCCGGATTGGGGCGGAAATGGTTCGAAAAACCTGCGGAAAGGTCGGCCGTGAGCGAAGAACTCCGTCATGAATGCGGAATTGCGGCGCTGTATTGGCTGGATAAGCCGCTGTCGGCCCCGGGGCGCGCCAGCCAGGCCGTCGCCGACGGCGACGTGGCGCCCCTGCTTCCGGGGATGCTCCTGGACCTCCAGAACCGCGGGCAACTCGCCGCCGGACTGAGCAGCTACCAGCCCGGGCGCGCCCAACTGCTCGACACGTTCAAGGACGTCGGAACCGTCGCCGAGGTCTTCCGCATGTCGCACCCGGAGAAGCATCGCGCCATCCTCCGCGAGTACGCGGGCAAGGCCGCCATCGGGCACACGCGCTACGCCACCTGCGGCGCCACCGACAGCCGCTACGCCCAGCCGTTCGAACGCCACCACGGGCGGATGTGGAAGTGGTTCAGCTTCGCCTTCAACGGCAACCTCGCCAACTTCGCCGAGATGCGCGATCGACTGCTCGCCAAACGCGACTACCACTTCACGCTCAACACCGACACCGAGATCATCATGCACCTCCTGGCGTACAACCTGCGCGGCGACCACGCCCCGCCGCTGCCGAAGGTCATGACCTCGCTGGGGCGCAGTTTCGACGGCGCGTACAACATCGTCTTCCTCGACGCGATGGGGCGGCTCTTTGTCGCGCGCGACCCGCTGGGCCTGCGCCCGCTGAGCTGGGCCGTCCAGGGAAACCTCTTCGGCGTCGCCAGCGAATCGGTCGCGCTGAGCAACCTGGGCTTCGGCGAGATCCAGTCGCTCGATCCGGGCGACATGGCCATCATCGAGGACGGGCGATTGCGCTTCGAGCGGTTCGCCCAGCCGCGGAAAAAGGCGCATTGCTTCTTCGAGTGGGTCTACTTCTCCAACGTCGCCAGCACCGCCGACGGAGTGAGCGTGTACCTGGCCCGCGCGCGGTCGGGGCGGCGACTGGCCGAACTGGAGGACCGGAAGGTCGACGGCGATTCCATCGTCGTGCCCGTTCCGGACACGGCCAAAGCCGCCGCCGACGCCTTCGCCTTCGCGCTGGGAATCCCCTGCGTCGAGGGGCTCATCCGCAACCGATACATCGGGCGGACGTTCATCCAGCCGTCGGCCACGCGCGGCGCCAGCGCCAAGAGCAAATACACCGCCCTGCCGGCCGTGCTCGAGGGAAAACGCGTCTTCCTCATCGAGGACTCCATCGTCCGCTCGACCACGCTGGCCTCCTTGGCCGGGCAGATTCTCCAGGCCGGGCGCGCCCGCGAGGTGCACGTCCGCGTCGCCTGCCCGCCGATCGTCGCGCCGTGTTTCTACGGCATCGACATGTCCACCCTCGGCGAGCTGTTCGCGCCGCGATTCCTCGCCCCGGGCTATCGCGGCAGCCCGTCCGACGCCATGCTCCGCAAGATGGCCGAGAAACTCGGCGTCTCCAGCCTGCGGTACCTGTCCGTCGACGACCTGGAGCAGTGTCTCCAGTTGCCCGGCGAGTCGCTCTGCCGCGGCTGCGTCACCGGCAAGTACCCCACCCGCTGGGGCAACCGCCTCATGCTCCACGCCCGCCGAAACCACGCCGCCGGAAAAACCGGAAGAACCTACGAATAGGCGAGCGTGTGGAAACTTTCACGGGAACACGGATGACATATTCAGGATTTCAAATTTGAGATTTGAGATTTTGGATTTGTGATTTTTGATTTTGGATTTTCGCTTTCCGTTTTCCGCTTTCTACTTTCCCCTTCGGCCTTCCCCCTTTGCCGGTCGCGGCTCTGTGATTTGCCACTATCCACTTTCCACTATGCACTCTCCACTATCCACTCTGCACTCTTCTCCCCGCCGTCAGGGCGCGCGCCGCGATTTTTCCGAAGAACGCGCCCGGGATGGCCAGCAGACCCGCCACCAACCAGCTTCCCTCAAGCGTCGACCCGAATGCCCACAACAGCGACAGGACGATCCCCGCCAGCAACGGCGCCAGGACGACGCCGAACAGGCCTGCCGCCAGAGGATTGCGGGGCAACACCGGCGAGAGCAGGTAAACGAGCATCCCGGCCAGCACGAAACACAACACCGCCGCACACAGGACTCTCGTCACGGCCGCCAGGGCGTGCTGATAGAGCAAATCCCCCGAGCCGACGGCTTGGACGATTCGTGCCGGGAGGAAATCCAACAGGAAGACGGCGCCAAGGGCAACACCAGCCGTCGCGAGCATCGCCAAAACGACAGCCGCCGCTACCCGAATGGCCAACAAGGTTCGTGACATGTGAGCTTCCATTGGCAGCACCGCCGGCGCGCTGGAACTCTCCACTATCCACTCTCCACTCTTCACTCCCCACTCTTTCCCGTCGTTGGCTGGGTAGCTGGGGCCGGCGGCACGTCCAGGCCGGAAATGTGCGGCTCGGTCTTGACCGCGGGGTCGGTGTTGGGCAGCCGGCCGCGGGAGATGTCGCCCGCGGCCGGAATGGTGAACGTCACGGGCTCGCTCGCCCCGGTCTCGTCCAGGCGCACGCTGAGTTCCGGCAGGTACTGCACGCTCACCCGCTTCCATTGGTCGGGCGGCACGCGCAGACGCGTCAGCACGCGCTCCTGGTTGGCCAAGCGGTCCCACCCGCCGAAGTTGTTCTCGAAGTACCACAGCTCGACGCGCCAGATGATCGTCCCGCCGGCGTCGTAAAACTCGCGCGTCCGCATCAGCTCGACGAGCATCGTCGCCCGCCGCCCGTGCCCGCGGAGATACAGAATTCGCCGCACCTCCATGAAGTCGTCCATCCCGGCCACGAACTCGCGAAGCTGCCGCACGTCGTCCATGCCGAAGCGGTGGGCGCGTTCCGGCGGCAGCCCGAGCTGCTTTCGCCGCTCGGCCGCGAGGCGCAGCAGGCGGGCGTCGGCGAAGTCCAGGTCGATGCCCTCGAACTTCCGCCCGTCGGACATCTCGATGGACAAGTCGTAGGTCGCGTCGCCGGGGACGTTTCGGAAGACGAACTCGCCGCTGCGGGCGTCGAACGTCGCCGGGCGCAGCGCCCGCCCCCCTTCGCGGGAGACGGCCAGCAGTTTCAGCACGCCGTCGGGGTTGACGATCCGTCCGGTGATCTGCCCCGCCCGGGGCGGCGCGACGACAGGTGCATCTTCCGTCAGCTCGACCCCGCCGCCGCAGACCGCCGTCAGCGCCGCGACAACCAGCAATGGAATTCCCGTCCCGTGCATGCTCGCCTTTCCACGCCGGACAATTTCCGGCGGGTTCTTGCGTACCCAAACGACATGATTATACTTTCTCTTTCCGCGTCAAGTCATCCTCATGACATAGGACATAGGCAGGAACAGGGTCTGAATCCAATGAAATATCCGGCCTTTCCGGCAGCCATGGCGATTCTGTTGAGCGTGTCGGCCGCCCCGTCTGCGGCGACGGCTGAGGTCCAGCTCAAATACACCGGGCGACCGTTCAGCATCTTCGCCGTGCCCGACACGTGGGGCCAGCGGTTCGCGACCGTCGCCAACAGCGACGACCAGCCGCGGGTCGTGAAGATCGGCATCATGGCGAACGCCCCTTCCGGGGCGCTCCAGATGTATTCCCGCGTGGTGACGATTCCGCCCCACGCACAGGTGCAGACCACGCTGGCCGTGCGGTCCGGCAGGTTCCAGCCGACGGGAGACTCCGCCGCACGCGACAAGAACAAGGGCCGAAACGTCGTCGAGGGCGAGAAGGGGCGAGAGGACGTCGTCCTGTACGACGAGGCGACCGGCGAGCAGATCACCCGCAATTTCTCGCTCGTGCAGGTCCTGCCGGAACGGGTTCGTGGGCTGGGGTACCTGTCCGACGGGATCGAGGATCACGACTCGACGTCCTACCTCGGAAAACTGCCCGGGCGCGAGCTGGGCGAGGTCCGCCAGATGCATTGCCGGTCATCCATGATGCCCGATCGGTGGTACGGCTACTCGCTGGCCGACACGCTCCTGCTCGGTTCGATGGAAGCGCGACACCTTCGCGCCTCGCAGCTCAAGGCCCTGCTGGACTGGGTCCGCCAAGGGGGAACGCTGGTCGTCCTGGGCGGCCGGCACCTCCAGGATCTGCTCCAGGGCCAGCTGGGCCAGGTCACGGGCGTCTGCGTGACCGGCTTCCACGAGACCGACCGCCTGACGGTCACGGACCGCGACGGAAAATCCCTCGAACCGGTGACCCTGACCTGGCCGCTGCCCCTGACGGAACTTCTCGTGACCGACGCGGAGGTCCTGTACGAGGCGAACGGCCTGCCGCTGTTGACGCACCGGACGGAAGGCATGGGGCACGTGTTCGTGCTGGCGACGCCGGCCGGAGCGATGGAGCCCCCCGCCCTGCATTCCGTCTGGGCCACCGTGTCCAAGGAGTCCGCCGGAAAGGCCTGGCCGATTGACGACGGCGCGTTTTCCGCCCCCGCGCGGGCGGCGTTGCAGAAGATCGCAGGCCAGCCGGGGCCCGGGCGGCTCGTACCCGTGACGATTCTCGCCATCGTCGCCCTGTTCTGCCTGGCGGCGGGAACGGTCTTCTTCCTCCGCCGGCGCGGCGAGATGCTCTGGATGATCCTCGTGCCCGGCGTGCTGCTGCTGTCCGCGGGGCTCTATCTCTACGGGCGCAGCCAGGCGCAGGCCCAGCGCCTGGCGTTCGTGGGGCTGATCTCCTCGCTGGACAGCGACTCGGCCCGCGTGCAGGGCGCGTTCGCGTATTACAGCGGCGCGGAGAACCGCGACATTGCCTTCACGGCCGGCAGCCCGCGCGGCGTGATTTCCAAGGTCATGGACGCCAACATCGCCGCGCTGTCGCAGGAGGAGGTCCGCTACGAGGACTGCCCCCTGCTGCCGCCCCAACCGGTGGCGATGAAGTCCACCCGCGCGTTCGAGGTGGACGCCGTCGAGACCGTCGGACGGATCGGCGGGGAGCTGACGTACGACGCCGAAGGCCTGTCCGGCACGTTGACCAACACGCTGGGCATGGACCTGGCGGACACGATCCTCTACGCCGACGGGCGCGCGTACCCCGTCGGGACGATTCCCGCCGGTCGAGACACGCCCGTCCGGGCGGCCGCCGCCAGGCGACTGGCGCCCGAGGAATTCACCGGTTCGCTCATGCACAGCCCCACCGACACGCTCCGCAACGAGCTGATCCGCGCGCTGGTCACGAAGGGCCGGCACGCCGGAAAGGCGCCGGTGCTGATCGGATACGCCCTCGACATTCCGCTGCACCCGCTGCGCCAGACGGGCGTCCCCCGCCAGGGATGGAGCGTGGTGGTCTGCCCGGCGCGGATCGTCCCGCCGACGGCCGGCGCCAAGGCACTGGTCCCGCCCGGGCTGGTGGAGGTCGAGTACCGCTCCGAGGGCACGCCCATCTGGAACCCGCTTCAGCAGAAGTTCGTGGAGACGTATCGCCCGGGCGAGTTGATCGTGATGGCCCGTCCGCCCGCGTCGTTCGGGGCGATGGAACAGGCTTCCGCCCGGATCGAGGTCGTGGCCGAGGCGGCGAACTACCGGATGGTCGTCTCGGGCGTGACGGAGATGAGCGAAGCCGCCCCTCCGACCGACCCGCGCCGCCGGGGACGGCACCTCGGGCAGCTCCGCCTGCGGCGAACGGAGGTCGCGGAGTTCCTGAATCCCTCGGGGCGGATTGTCGCGGAGATTCCCGACGCCGACCGGTTCCGTCAGCCGAACGGCAGCTACGTGTTCAGCATCGCGGTGGAGCGCGCCCGGCCGGGCAGCGAGGCGGGCGCCTCGCCGATGGAAAGCGCCCTTCGCTGGAGTTTCGAGAGCGTGGACGTCTCTCTGGAAGGAATTCGCAGGTGACAGCCAGCAACGACATCATGGTGCGGTGTGAAGGGCTCACGAAGATCTACGACGAGATCGTGGCCCTGGAGAACCTGAACCTGGAAATCCCGCGCGGGCACGTGTTCGGGTACATCGGGCACAACGGCGCGGGCAAGACGACGACGATCCGCATTCTGGCGGGTCTGCTGACCGCGACGCGCGGCAAGGCGACCATCGCGGGCGTGAACGTCGGCAGCGCGCGCGACAGGATCAAGTCGCTCGTCGGATACATGCCCGACAGCTTCGGCGTGTACGACCAGATGCGCGTCTGGGAATACCTGGACTTCTTCGGGGCGGCCTTCAAGATCCCCCGAAAGAAGCGCCGCGAGCGCCTGGACTACGTGCTGGACATCGCCGACGCCGAATACATGCGAGACCGCTTCGTCGACACCCTCTCCAAGGGCATGAAGCAGCGCGTCGGGATCGCGCGGACCCTCATGCACGACCCCGAGGTCATGCTCCTCGATGAGCCCGCCAACGGCCTGGACCCCCAGGCGCGAATCCACATGCGGCACCTGCTCCGCAAGCTCGCTGACAGCGGAAAGACGCTCATGGTCAGCTCGCACATCCTTCCGGAGCTGGCAGCCGTGTGCGATTCCATCGGCATCATCCACCAGGGACATCTGCGGACCTTCGGGCCGCTCCAGAAAGTGCTCAACGAGATCCAGCGCGACCGCCTGATGGAGCTTCGCGTGGTGGGCGCCGCCGGCGCCGCGGCGGAACTGCTCCGGTCGCGGACCGGATGCGCCGAGGTCGACGAGGCCGAGGAATCCAACAACATCGTCCGCTTCCGGTTCGCCGGCTCCGACGAGCAGCTCCACGACCTGCTCAAGGCGCTGCTGGCCGCCGGAACGCCCGTCGTCACCCTGCGCGAGGTGCCCCTGAGCCTGGAAGACGCCTACATGGCCATCAGCGGAATCGGCGCCGAGACGACCGACGAGTCGACCGACAGCGGAAACGGGAGCGTCAAGGGATGATCCACAACCCGATCCTTCGCAAGGAAGTCCTCACCGCCCTGCGCACCCGAAAGGCGCTGGCCATGCAGATTCTGTTCCTGCTGGGCACGGCCGTGCTGATCTGGCTGCTCTGGGACCCGCGCGGGTTCCAGGACCTGGCCGGAATGGAGGTGCGGCGAATCCTGACGGTGCTGGCCATCGGGCAACTGGTGATGGTCGCCCTGTTCTCCCCGGCGTTCACCGCAGCCGCCATCACCAGCGAGCGGGAGCACCGCACGCTCGAGAGCCTTCTCGCCAGCCGCATGAAGCCCTGGGAAATCGCCCTGGGCAAGATGGCGGGCTCGCTGACGTTCATCCTGCTGCTCGTCCTCAGCGGCGCGCCCGCCCTGGCGGCCGTGTTCCTGCTGGGCGGAGTGAGCGGGGCCGAAGTGCTCGCCGTCGAGGCGATCCTCCTGCTGACCGCCGTCTACCTGGGCATGTTCGGGCTGCTCGTCAGCACCTTCATGCACCGCAGCTACCGCGCCATCATCGTCACCTACGCGATCCTGCTGGTGGTGTGCCTGTCGGCGGTGGTGGCCTGGCCGATCAGCGACCACATGATCCTGCGCGGGGGCGCCGCCTGGCAGGGCGTGCTGCACACCATCGCCTCGCTCAGCCCGCTGGAGGCGATGCTCTCGGTGGTGCAGCCCAACAGCACCTACTGCGTCGGCGCGCAGTCCATGCCGCCCTTCTGGAAGATGTATATCCCGCTGGCGGTGCTGATCGGCGCGGTCACGACGTTCGCCTGCCTGTACCGCCTGCACCGCCCCATCGCCCCGCCGCGCCCGCGCGAGAGGCTCAAGGTCGTCGAGCGCGGGAAAATGTCCGCGCGGCGGTTCTTCTTCCTCATCGACCCGCGCATGCGGAAGAACATGATCCGCTGGTGGCAGAACCCCGTCGCAATCAAGGAATTC
>JAKPKY010000233.1 GCA_029553505.1 Planctomycetota bacterium | reverse complement strand
TATGGGGGGGGGGGGGGTGAATGTCAACCCTTCTTTTCAAGATTTTTCCAAGGGCGCTTATACAGCGGGGCGCTTGAGCGCAGCGACCCTGTCCCGTGCTCGGAAAATCGCGGGGACTGGTGCCGGCGTGGGGTGTTTCAGCGCGTGATCCGCGTCAGGAGGCGAGACGCATCCCCTCGGCTCTGCCGGGATCGACGCGGCGGCGGATGAATTTCGCGAGGCTGTGCTCTTCGGGCGCATCCGCGAGAAATTGGGGCAGGCTGTTGCGCAGGGAAAGCGCCACGACGCGTTCCGAGGGGGGCACGCCGGGACGGATGGTGCGCAGCCAGGAGCCGAACGCGCGCCAGACGGTGCGGGGCTGAAGCACGGCGAGGCTTTGCAGAAGCCCTTGCGCGACGACTCCGGCCTGGATGTGCAACTGATACGCGCGGAGCTTGCGTCGGACGGCCTCGCGGTAGGCGCGGGGCTCGGAACGGACGTCCTGGTTTCCAGACTCCCTGCTTCTGGGCTTCATGGCCATCATCCAGAAGTGATAGGCGTACGTGCCGAGGGTGTGGACGGCCTGTTTGAAGGAGACTTCGATCTTGAAACGGATGCCATAGACGCGGATGATCTCCAACGGATCGGCCGAGATGTCGGTGCACAGCAGAATCTTCTTTCCGCGCGTCGGATGGATCACGAGCACGAAGCGCAGCACGATGCCGACCGGACGCCAGAGCAGGTCCGCGACGCGGTAGCGAAGGGTGACGCCCCGTTCGCCGTAGATCGGACTGGGGCCTTCCACGAATGCGGCGATCTCGTCAAACAGTTCCCGGAGCCTGACCTTCTCTCCGTACACGCGCCGTCGGCCCCGTCGTCCGGCGGGCGGCGGTGGCGGGGGCCGATAGGCGACCGCGTTCATGCGGGCGGCGCTGATCAGATGCCATCCGGCCGCGAGCAGCGGCCGGATCACCTTTGCGGCCGCATAGTAGGCGTCGGCGACCAGCAACGCCGGGACGGACACGCCCAGCGCGAGGGTCATCTCCACCAGCCGGTCCAACTGCGAGCGGCCGTCGCATGAGTCGAAGACGACGCCCTCGTGAATGCGGCAGGCAAGCGGCAGCGCGAAATGCCCCGCCGCCGCCCGCACGACCGCCGTCACGGCCTGGCAGGAGTGCCCGAAGATGAACTCCGGCTTGGTGTTGTCGTCCGATTCCTGATGCAGTTTCTTGACCGCCGGCATCTTCCGGCCGGACTTGGCGATCTTGATGCCGTCGGCCAGAAAGACCGGCCGCCCGCCGCTGCGCAGCAGAAAGGCGTCCAGCCGGGCGAGGACCGTCCGCGTCCAGAGCGCCGCAATCCGATCCGGGTCGGCGCCGGCGCTGTGGAACATCGCCAGGAATCCGGCGTAGCACGCCCTCTCCAGGCCCAGCGCCCGCACGAAGCTCGTCACCCCGGCCAGGTCGGGGCGTACGCAGGCCGCCGCAACGGCCGCCGCGAACCAGAGAAACGTCCGGCCCCGGCTGAAGGCGGGACGCAGCCGCTCGACACAGGACCACCAGACCGACCAGAGACGCATGGATTGGGCTCCTTTCGTTTTTGATTGACACTCATAGCATACATATGCTATAGATTTTGCCCGAAAGGAGTCCTCATGTCAACCACACTTCTCTCCATGGAAAAACAAATCGCGCGCATCCAGCGCGCGCTCGCGGAACTCGGTCCCATGCGCCCCGGCACGCTCGGGCGCCAGTACAGGGATCCGAAGGGCAAACGGGGCGGCTTCTGGCAGGTCAGCTACACGCACCGCATGCGCAGCCGCTCGGAATATGTCCGACCCGAGCATCTGCGGGCCGTGCGGGCGGAGCTGGCGAACTTCCGCAAGTTCCGCCGCCTGACCGAACGCTGGGTCGATCTGTCGCTGGACGTTTCGCGGATGAAACGAAAACTGCCGCGGGCGACGGGGAAATAGCCCGGCGGGCGATCCGATCGGCTACCGGCCGACACGAACACACGCGGACTGCTGACCGGCAGGAAAGCAGCCCGTGGGAGGTGAACTGTGCTCGCGCGCCGCCAAGGAACCTAACGAGAACTCGGCACTCTCAAGCTATCATGATCACGACACAAAAAGAGTTGCGGCGGAGGTTCTGGTTGGATCATCCGCACTTTGCAGAGCAGGCCCGTGCGGCGGGCAT
>JAKPKY010000174.1 GCA_029553505.1 Planctomycetota bacterium | reverse complement strand
CGACATCGACGCGTCGCCCACCCCGCCGCCCCAAGGCCTGGAGGTCGTCGCCGCGGCCGGGGCCGACGCGGAAATCGCCACCGTCGCGGCGCGGGTCAAGCGCCTGCTGGCCGACGGCGCGCCGGCAGGGAGCATCGCCGTCGTCGCGCGGAGCCTCGAGGGGCGGCGCGAAACCATCGAGCGGATCTTCGCCGAGTGCGACATTCCCATAGCGCCCTCGCCGGTCGCCCTTCCGGACGTGCCGATCGTCCGTTTCGTGCTGGACGCGGCGTCGCTGGCGCCGCAGTTCGCGTTCCGGGACGTCCTGCGGGTCCTCCAGAGCAGCTATTTCCGCCCGGAAACGCTGGGCCCGTTCGACCGCGCCACGGTCGCCGCCGCCCAGGCCGCCATCCGCCAGGGCAACGTGCTGGAAGGACGCGATGCCTACGCCCGCGCCTGCGATCGCCTGGCCCGCCGGGCCGAATCGATCCGGGCGGAGGAACAGGTCGAGGACGACGAGGCGCCCGCGTCCCCGGCGGAATCGCCCGCGCGCTTCGCCGCAGCCGGTCAGATGCTGGAGGCCCTGTTCGACCTGTCCGCGCGGTGCGGGAAGTCCCGCGACCTGCGCCCGCTGCTGGCCGCGCTGGACCTTCCCACAGCCGCACAGGGCAGCGACGAGCCCGCGATCGTCGCTCGCGACCTTCGCGCACTGGCGGCCTTGGACGACGCCCTGTCGCAGATTCCGCCCGGCGAGGCCCCGACGGACTGGGACGCGCTGCGCCGGGCTTTGGAAGCCGTCCGCTGCCTCCCCGAGCGGCGCGAGTCGCTCGTGGACGTGCTCGACGTGCTCGACGCCCGCTCCCTGCGCTACGACCACCTGCTGCTGGTCGGCGCGGGCGAGGGCGAGCTGCCGCGCAAGTTCGACGACGTCTCGCTGATGGGCGAGACCGACCGCGCCGCCTGGGCCCGGCGCGGCGTGCGGCTCGACAGCCGGAGCGACCTCGCCGCGCGGGAGATGCTCCTGTTCTACCTGGCCGTCTCGCGAGCGGACCGGTCGCTGACGCTGAGCTACCTGGAATCGGACTCCTCCGGGCGCCCCGGCGCGCCGGGAAGCTTCCTGCTGTCGCTGCTCCAGCCGTTCGGCGGCATCGAGGCGCTGGCCGGCGCGGGGCGCGTGGAGACGGTTCCTCCCGGGCAATTCGTGCCGCCGCAGGCCCGACTGGCCTCGCGGCGCGACGCGTTCAACGGCGCGGTGGCGGGCTGGTTCCGCGACGAGCCGGCCGATGCCGGACTGCTGCCGTGGGCGGCGCGAGCCCAGCCGGAAAAAATCGCCCGCTGCGCCGCGGGCCTGTTCGCCCGGCATCGTCGCTGGACGGCGGGCGCGTGCGACCGCTTCGACGGGCGGATCGCCTCGGAAGACCTGCGCGACGAGTTGGCGGCTCGCTTCGGGGCAAGGCACGTCTTCTCCGCCAGCCAGCTCAGCGCCTACGGACAGTGCCCCTGGCAGTTCTTCGCGGCGTACGTGCTGGACCTTCGCCCGCTGGAAGCGCCCGCGCGACGGATGGAGGCCGTCGCCCTGGGCGTGTTCTGCCACAACGTGCTGTTCCGCGTGTATTCCGCGCTGCGCGACCAAACGGGCGGGCCGGTGCGCCTGGCGGAACTCGAGACGTCCCGCATCGACGCTGCACTGGACGCCGCGGTCGCCGCCGAAGCCGCCGAGGTCGAAACCCGCCCCCTGCCGTACCCCGCCCTGTGGGCCATCCAGCGCGACCAGATGCGCCGTCAGCTCCGCGCTTACCTGCATGACCAGCGGAAAGACGCCTCGTCCGAAGCGGCGCATTTCGAGCTGGGTTTCGCAACGGAGCGGTTCGATCCGTCGCACCAGGATCCCGCCAGCACGCCCGACGCCGTGCCGGTGGACCTGCCGTCGGGCCCGATCCTGCTGCGCGGGAAGATCGACCGCGTGGACCGCCTGTCGGACGGCGGCATGCTCGTGGTGGACTACAAGACCGGCCGCCTGCCGGGCAAGGCCGACCTCGACGCGGGGCGGAACCTCCAGATGCCGCTGTATGCGACAGCCGCGGAGAAGCTGCTGGGCGTCCCCTGCGCCGGCGGGGCGTTCCACAGCGTACCGGACCTCAAGCAGGTGCATTTCTCGCGCCTGACCAAACCGCCCAGGGAGACGCGAGACTTCGACGAGCGCCTTGCCGACGCGCTGGCGACGGCGGACGGGTTCGTGCGCGGCATCCGTGAGGGGCGGTTCGACGCCCTGCCCTCGCACAAGTGCCCCCGTTTTTGTCCCTACCGGCGCATCTGCCAGTACGCCGAACCGCGGGCTCGCCTCAAAACTTCCCGGAGTGTGGAGGGCCAGCCATGAAACTGCCCGACCTCACGAGCGCGCAGAAAGCCGCCGCCATCGACCGCGTGGGCGAAAATATCGCCCTGCGCAGCGGCGCCGGGTGCGGAAAAACCTACGTGCTGGCGAGGCGCTTCACCGAACTGCTGATGAATTGCCCCGACCGCGACGACCCCCTCGCGCACCTGGCGGCGCTGACGTTCACGGACAAGGCCGCGATGGAGATGCGCCAGCGCGTGCGCGGCATGCTGGAGGCGTTCGCCGCCGGCGCAAAGCCTGCGGACCGCCGCCAGCTGCTCGCCTGGCTGGACGCGCTGCCCGAGGCCCGCATCGGGACGATCCACAGCTTCTGTGCGTCGTTGCTCCGCAAGTACGCCATCGAGGCAGGCGTGGACCCGGCGTTCGCCGTCTGCGCCGACACGATCGTCACCGATCGCCTGGCGGCGGAGGCGTGCGATCAGGCGGTGCTGTCAGCCGTCGAGGCGCGGCAGGCTGGCGCGCTCGACCTGCTGGCCCGCCTGCCCTACGAGCGGGTGGTAACCTGGGTGCACACGCTGCTGGACGACCGCACGTCCTGGTCCGCAACCGACTACGCCGACCCCGCCGCCACGCTCCAACGGTGGGCCTCGCAACAGAAGGCCCAGCCCGAAATCGCCCTTCAGGCGCTCCACCGGGACCGGGCTCTCCGCGCCGAGATCGACGCTCTGGCGGCTGTCCCCTGCTCGCAGAATGAAGATAAACTGAACGTCTGGCGGAACGAGAAGCTCCTGCGGGTCCGGCGGATTCTGGATCATCCGGATGCGCCCCTCTCGCCGGAGGACCTTTCCGCCTTGAACGACAAACCCGGCAACCTCGGCTCGAAGAAGTCCTGGGACGGGCGCGAGAAGGAAGTCCGGTCGCGGCTGAAAATGCTGCTGGAACGCTTCGCCGGCCTGGCGGTGCTGTTCGAACAACCCGGCGAGTTGGACGCGCAGGCCGCCGCGGCGCTGGCGACGCTGACGCAACTGGCCGACCGGGCGATCGACCTGTACGCGGCCGAGAAACGCCGGCGCGGCGTGCTCGACTTCACCGATCTGCTCCTGCACGCCGGAAGACTCCTTCGCACCCAGCCGGCCGTCCGCAAGGCGATGGCCGACCAACTCTCCCAACTGCTGATCGACGAGGCCCAGGACACCGACGCGTTCCAGATCCGCCTGCTGACGGACCTGGCCTTCGCCGACGCGCCGAACGAGCTTCCGCCCGGCAGGCTGTTCCTCGTCGGAGACGCCAAGCAGAGCATCTATCGCTTCCGCGGCGCGCGCGTCGAGGTGTTCGAAGACCTCTGCCGCCGGCTGGGCGAGACGCAGGTCGAGGACCTGAACCTCTCGTTCCGCACACACCGCGCGGGCGTGGAGTTCGTCAACGCGGTCTTCGCCCCACTGATGGGCGACGCCTACACGCCGATCCGCGCCAGCAGGGAGCAGAGCCCGCCGGGCGCGTCGGTGGAGTTGCTGCTGGCGGAGGGGCCGCCGGAAGATCCGATCCTCAGCGCGGCCTCCGCCTGCCGGGCGCAGGCGCGCGCCACAGCCCAGCGGATCGCCGAAATGCTTTCCGGAGAGCGGACCGTCTGGGATTCCCGCGCGGGCGATTGGCGCGCGGCGCGGGCGGGTGACATCGCGATCCTCTTTTCCCGCATGACCGTCAGCGCCGAGTACGAGCGGGAGCTGGCGGAGAGGGGAATCCCCTACTACGTCGTCGCGGGCAGCGGATTCTTCCGCCAGCAGGAAGTCTACGACGTGCTCAACGTCCTGCGGGTGATCGACAACCCCGCGGACGACGTGTCGCTGTTCGGCGTGCTGCGGAGCAGCCTGTTCGGCCTGGACGACGACGCGCTGATGCGCCTGGCGCGGGCGTGCCCGTCGCCGCGTTTCGAGTCGCTGCAAGGCGGCGCCGCGGATGAAATCCTGCCGCCCGGGCAGGCTCAAACGCTCCGTTTCGCCGTGGATCTGTTGACGCGCCTGTCGCGCGACAAGGACGCCGTCGGCCCGGCCGCGCTCATCGAACGCCTTCTCGACGCCACCGCCTACGAGGCGACGATGCTGGCGCAGTTCCACGGGCGCCGGATGCTGGGCAATGTCCGCCGGCTGATCGACCTGGCCAGACAAGCGCACGCGGGCGGACTGGCGCTGGGGGATTTCCTCGCGGAGACCGACGAACTCGTCCTCGACGATACCCGATACGAGCAGGCCGCCGTCGCGGGCGAGGCCGAGGACGTCGTCCGCCTGATGACCGTCCACAAGGCCAAGGGGCTCGAGTTCCCGATCGTCTTCCTGCCCGACCTGAACGCCGGGCGGCGAAGTCGCACCTTGGCCATCCTTTCCCGCGACGATTGGGGCCTGACCTGCAAGCTCGCTCCCGCCGACAGCGACGAGGAGGAGTCCGACTCGTCCGACCAGGGCGACGCGCCGCTGTCCTACCGCATCGCCAGACAGCTGGAGGACGCCGACGACCGGGCCGAGGACATCCGCCGGCTGTACGTCGCCGCCACCCGTCACGAGGACCGCCTGGTGCTCGTGGGCGCCGACTGCCGCACCAAGGACGGCGACCGGTTCAACGACGGCTCGCGAGGCGGCACGGACAATTCCTTGAACCTTCTGAACGGCGTATTGGGAATTTTGAAGGCCGTCGATGGGGGGCAGACGACGATTCCCTACGGCGACGGATTCGAGATGGCCGTGCGGAAGATCGCGCCCACGGCGCCGGTTTCGGGCCGGCGCGGCGCTCCGGCGGGCCGGGTCGCCCTGGCGAAGGCAGATTCGCCCGAGGCCCTCGCGCAGCGGATGTCCCGCGCGGGCGACGCCGCCGCCCCGCCACTCGTCGGGCCGCTGCCGGCGGACCAGGCCGCGCGCGTCGAGATCGCCGTAACCGCGCTGGGCGACTTCGCCGCCTGCCCCATGCTCTACCGCTGGCGGCACGAGTTGCGGATTCCCCGTAACCTGGAAGGCCGGCGGGACAACGCTGCTCGTCGCGTCGGCACGCTCGATGCAGCCACCCTCGGCACGCTCTACCACCGCTGCATGGAGCTGCTGGACCCCGTCGCCCGGCAGAACGCCTGCTCCCTCGTCGCCCAGGCAATCGCGGAAATGGACCTGCACGAGCAGGCCGATGCGGATGCCCTCGCCGCCGAGTTGGAGACCATGCTCCAGGCTTTCCGCGCCCACGGCTTGGCGGACGAGTTGGCAAAGGCTCGGCGGGTCTATCGCGAGCTGGACTTCGTCCTGCAGGCGGGCCCGGCCGTGCTGCGCGGCCAGATCGACGTGCTTTTCCAGGACCGCGCCGGCGCCTGGCATATCGTGGACTACAAGTCCGACCGCGTCGCGCCGGAACACCTGACCGACCACGCCGCCGGATACGAACTTCAGATGCACTCCTATTCGCTGGCGGCGGGTCGGTTCCTCCAGTCTCCGCCGCCCGACGCCCGTCTGTATTTCCTCCGGGCCGGACGCGATGTGCCTGTCGCGTCAAGTCCCGAGACGCTCGACCGCGCCGGCGACCGGCTGGTCCGCCTGGCCGGCGAACTGATTGCCGCCCGACGGAGTGGAACGTTTACCCCGCGGGTTTCCTCGCGGTGTGCCGCATGCCCCTACGCCGCCCTGTGCCCGGGTGAGACGGTGGCCTGACCCGATCGCCCCCGCCGTAAGGCAACTGGCATTTCCGGACGAGTCGTGGTATACTGCCGCCCGTCATCCGTTTCATACTCGTCATACCGAAAAAGGGAATCGCGTCATGATCATTCACATTGTCCGCGCGCTGTATCTCGTCGTCGTCCTTGCGTTTACGGTCTACTACGCCACCACGTCCACCGACGCCATCCAGCAAGGGCCCACCTACCTGACGATGTATATCCTGATCCCGGCGGTGGCGGCGTTCGCCATCATCATGGTGGACATGTTCTACCGGCGCAAACGCCTCCAGTTGATGAGCGGGCTGTTTTTCGGGCTGCTGGCGGGCCTGGTCATCGCGTACGTCCTGGGGCAGATCGTGGACCTGGTCCTGCGGGTCTATCCCGCCCTTCAGAACGACCCGATCGTGGCGCTGGTCAAGGTGCTGCTGGGGGTCTCCGCCGTCTTCGCCTGCGTCACGTTCGTCATGCAGACGAAGGACGATTTCCGTTTCGTGATCCCCTACGTGGAATTCAGCAAGCAGACCAAGGGTTCGCGTCCGGCCCTGCTGGACACCTCGGTCATCATCGACGGGCGGATCGCCGACATCTCCGAGACGCGCATCCTGATGGACTCGGAGATCGTCGTCCCGCGCTTCATCCTGGCCGAACTCCGGGCCATCGCCGACTCCGACGACAAGCTGAAACGCAATCGCGGCAGGCGGGGCCTGGACGTGCTCAATCGCCTCCGCGCCAGCGACAAGCTCGAGATCCGGATCCTTGACACGAACATCCCCACCGTCGAGGAGCAGCGCGAAGTGGACGCCAAACTCGTCGCCCTGGCGGGGCATCTGGATGGGCGGATTCTGACGAACGATTACAACCTCAACAAGATCGCCCAGTTGCGCGGCGTGGACGTCATCAACATCAACGATCTGGCCAACGCCCTCAAACCGGTCGTCCTTCCGGGCGAATCGATGAGCGTCAAGATCATCCGCCCCGGCGAAGAACCGGGCCAGGGTGTCGGATACCTCGAAGACGGAACGATGGTGGTTGCCGAGCAGGGGCGCGATTATATCGGACAGACCATCACCATTTCCGTCACCAGCGCGCTCCAGACGTCGGCGGGACGGATGATTTTCGGCCGGCTGGACCCGAACAAGTCTTTTTCCCGGGAACGCAAGAGCTGACCGGCCGGTTCGAACGGGACAATTCGATTTCCGCTTCGCGGCGCTTTCGCTTGGCAGCGGCGGAAGCGTAGCTTACAATACGGGCAGAGGTTCGATCGCAGGGACGCGCTCGCGAAGGAGTCCGCGCATGGCCAAGGTGTCTTTGGCGGCACACATGAAGGAAAACCCCGCCGAACCGGACCAGGACGAGGTCAAGGCCGGTCCGTTCATCACCATTTCGCGCCAGTACGGCTGCTGGGGATTCTCGCTGGGGTTGATGCTTCTGGACCTGCTGAATGACCTGGTGGAGCCGCCCACCAGTTGGCGGATCTACCACAAGGAAATCCTCGACAAACTCGCCAGCGAGACGAGCATGGACGCCGAATCGCTCGAGAAGCAGCGCCGCACCAAGCCCCGGATGCTGACGGACTTCTTCCGCTCGCTGGGCAAGGACCGCGTGCCCTCCGGATACGAGATCCGCAACCGGATCACCGAGATCATCCGCTCGCTGGCGACGGAAGGCCACGTCATCATCATCGGGCAGGGAGGCTCGGGCGCCACCCACGATCTGCCCAACGGGCTGGCGGTGCGCCTGGAGGCGCCGGAAGACTGGCGCGTCAAGCAGATCGCGTTCCGCGAAGGGCTCACCGACACCGAGGCCCGCCTGCGGGTTCGCGCCCGGGAGCAGGAGCGCGAATACCTCCGCAAGATTTACGAGGCACGCTTCCCCCGCAAGCCCGCGTTCAACCTGGTGTATGATTGCAGCGTTTTCCCGCTGTCCACGATCGCCCAGCACGTCGTGCAGGCGCTGAAGCTGCTGAAAATCATCTGACGGGCGGTTTTCCCCTCCCCTTGCCACCGGTCGTTGCCCCCCTCGCCGGAGGGGCGTCTTCGCAATTGCCCTTGAAATTCGGCCCTGTTCCTGCGATAAGTGGAAACTTCGCCGTATCCTGCCACCGACCCAACGGTAGGCACTACAAACTGTGGTTTCATTGTGGAGCCCCCCATGGCTGAGACGATCGAATCGTTTGTGTCCAAGCTTCAGAAAGACGGTGTGGAGGCCGGCAGACAAGAGGCTGAAAAAATCAAGGCCGAGGCTTCCCAAGCCGCGGAAAAGCTTCTCGCCGACGCCAAGAAACAGGCGGAGCAGATCGTCGCCGACGCCGAGAAGCAGGCCAAGAGCCTCCAGGACCGCTCCCGCACGGAATTGGAACTGGCCGCCCGCGACATCGTGCTGAAACTGCGCGACGCGCTCGGACGCGCCATCGGGGCCGTCCTCGCCGCCGGCGCCGGACAGAAGCTCCAGGACGTCGAATTCCTCGGCTCGATGCTGCACGACCTGATTCTCAAATACGCCGAGGCGGACATCGAGCATGGCGGGCGCATCCAGATCGACGTGCCCGAGGAAATTCGCCAGAAGCTCGTTGACTGGGCCCTGCGGGAGATGGGGCAGGACAAGCTCGAAGGACTGAAGATCTCCCTCGACCTCAAGGGCACGCTGGCCCAGGCGGGATTCGAGTACAACCTCACGGGCGCCACCGTCGAGGTGACCCTGGAATCGGTCGTCGAGATGCTCACGAAGATGGTCTCCCCGGCCATGCGGGAACTGCTGGACCGCGCGATGGCGTCCGGGGACGACAAGTAGGAACGCACCCCCGATGGCAGGGAACTACTACCTCCTGACCTCGCTGCCGACCCTGGACGCCCTGGGAGCCGAGCCGCCGATGTCCGCCGCGGAGTTCGCCGAGCGCGTCGCAGACGCCGATGGGCCCGCTGAGATCGTCCGCGCGATCCTGCTGGGCGATGACCTGCTCCAGCGGGACGCATTCCTGGCCGGGGAACTCGATCAGCCGTCACCGGCGGTGCTCACGCCCGCCCAGGCGCGCAACGAGCAGCCCCTGCCGGAATTCCTCGCCGCGTCCGGCGCGCCGGAAGATTCGCACACCCAGCGCTCGACAACCGACCGCCTGTGGGCGAGCTATTTCCGCCATGCCGCCGGCCTGGCTGCGACGCGGCGCAACGCGTTTCTGTCGGAATGGGTGCGACATGAAGTGGGCCTGCGCAACGCCCTGGCGACGGCGCGGGCCAAGGCGCTGGACCTGAACGCGACCGATTACCTGGCCGCCCCGGAGCTGGGGCTCGATGCGGCGGGGTTCGAGGAAACCGTCGGCGAATGGGCGGGCGCGACCGACCTCGTCGCCGCGCAGCGCGTCCTCGACGCGGCGCGATGGCAGTGGATCACGTCGCACGACGCATGGTTCGGCTTCGGCGATGACGAGTTGGCCGCCTACGCCGCGAAACTGTCGCTGATGGAGCGATGGCGCCGCCTCGCCGAGGCGCAGCGGGAACAACCTGACGACACGGATCGATTCGCGACACAGGCGGATCAGTGAGGACCGAAACGTGACGGGAAGAATCGTAGCGGTGTTCGGAAACATGGTGGTCGCGGAGACGAGCGGCCGGGTCGTGCAGAACTCCATCGGCTACTGCTGTCGCGACGACGGTGCGCGTCTCCTCAGCGAGGTCATTCGCATCCGCGGGCGGCTGGCCGACCTCCAGGTCTTCGAGGAGACCCGCGGGCTGAAGGTCGGAGACACCGTCGAGTTCAAGGAGCAGATGCTCTCGGTGGTGCTGGGCCCGGGCCTGCTGGGGCAGATTTACGACGGCCTCCAGAACCCCCTGCCGCAACTGGCGGACAAAGCGGGCTTCTTCCTCAAACCGGGCGAATACCTCCACGGGCTGGACACCGCCCGCAAGTGGGAGTTCACGCCGCTCGCCAAGCCCGGCGACACCGTTTGCGCGGGCGACGCGCTGGGCGAGGTTCCGGAGGGGATCTTCAAGCATCAGATCATGGCGCCGTTCGCCTGGGGCGGGGAGTTCCGCGTGGAATCGGTCGTCGGCGCGGGGCAATACACCGTCGAGCAGGAGATCGCCGTGCTCGCCGGGCCCGACGGGCAGAAGCGCCCCGTGACCATGCAGCAGGAATGGCCGGTCAAGCGGGCGCTGAACGTCTCCCGCCGCCGCCTGATGCCCACCGAGCCGCTGGTGACCCGCGTGCGGATCATCGACTCGATGTTCCCCATCGTCCGCGGCGGGACGTACTGCATCCCCGGCCCGTTCGGGGCGGGAAAGACCGTCCTCCAGCAGATCACCTCGCGCCACGCCGAGGTGGACATCGTCATTCTTGCCGCCTGCGGGGAGCGCGCGGGCGAGGTGGTCGAGACCATCCGCGAGTTCCCGGAACTCCTCGACCCGCGCACGGGCAAGAGCCTGATGGAGCGGACGATCATCATCTGCAACACGTCGGCGATGCCGGTGGCCGCCCGCGAGGCGTCGGTCTACACGGCCGCCACGCTCGCCGAGTACTACCGCCAGATGGGCCTGAACGTGCTGCTGCTGGCCGACTCCACCAGCCGCTGGGCGCAGGCGATGCGCGAGATCTCCGGACGCCTGGAGGAAATCCCGGGCGAGGAGGCGTTCCCGGCGTACCTGGAAAGCCGCATCGCGAGCTTCTACGAGCGAGCGGGCGCCATCGAGCTGCGCGACGGGCGCGTCGCGTCGCTGACGATCGGCGGAACGGTCAGCCCGGCGGGCGGAAACTTCGAGGAACCCGTGACGCAGGGCACGCTGAAGGTGGTCGGGGCGTTCCACGGCCTGAGCCGGGCCCGGTCCGACGCGCGGCGGTATCCGTCCATCGACCCGCTCGATTCCTGGAGCAAATACACGGGCATCATCGAGCCGGAGAAGGTCACCGCCTGCCGGCAGGTGCTCCGACGCGGCAGCGAGGTCAAGCAGATGATGACCGTCGTCGGAGAGGAAGGCACGCCGATCGACGACTTCACGATGATGCTCAAGGCGGAATTCTTCGACGACTGCTACCTCCAGCAGAACGCCTTCGACGAGGTGGACGGCGCCACCCCGAAGGAGCGCCAGCAGTTCGTCTTCGACAAGGTGCTCGCCGTCCTGACGCTCGATTTCGATTTCCCGGACAAGGCGCAGGCCCGGCAGACGTTCGTCGAGGTGGCCGACCTGTTCCGCAACTGGAACTACGCGGCCGGCGACAGCGACGAGTACAAGAAAATCCTGGCGCAGATTGACGAGTTCCTCACGGCGAACGGAAGCCCTGTGGAAATGAATGCGGAAAATGAGAAATCGAAAGATGAGGCCTAAAGCAGTCATTAGGCCTTAGTCATTAGACATTAGTCATTAGAAATTAGACATTGTGTTTTCCCTATCGAGAAAGCCATGAGAAAGTACTACGATCAGATCACCCGCATCGCGGGCAACGTGGTGACGGTGACCGCGTGCGGCGTGGGGTATGACGAGCTGGCGGTCATCACGACGGCCAGCGGCCCGAGCCTGGCGCAGGTCATCCGTCTGGAAGGCGACCAGGTGTCGCTCCAGGTGTTCGCCGGCACGCAGGGGGTGTCCACGGGCGACCGCGTGCGGTTCCTGGGCCGCCCGATGCAGGTCCCGTTCAGCGAGGAGCTTTTCGGGCGCGTGTTCGACGGGTCCGGCCGGCCCCGCGACGAACGCCCCGAGGTGCAGGGGCAGGACACCCCCATCGGGAGCCCGGCCGTCAACCCGATCAAGCGCCGCCGACCCGACCGGATGATCAACACCGGCATCCCCATGATTGACGTGTTCAACACGCTGGTCGAGTCGCAGAAGCTGCCCGTATTCTCCGTTGCCGGCGAGCCGTACAACCCGCTGCTGGCCAGGATCGCCATGCAGGCCGAGGTGGACATCATCATTCTCGGCGGCATGGGCCTGAAGCACGACGATTACCTCTATTTCCGGGATACTCTCGAGGAAAACGGCGCGCTATCGCGCTCCATTCTCTTCATCCACACGGCCGCAGACCCCACGGTCGAGTGCCTCATGGTGCCGGACATCAGCCTGGCCGTGGCCGAGCGCTTCGCGCTCCAGGGCAAGCGCGTGCTAGTGCTGCTCACCGACATGACCAATTTTGCCGACGCGCTCAAGGAAATCGCCATCACCATGGAGCAGATTCCCTCGAACCGCGGGTATCCGGGCGACCTCTACAGCCAGCTC
>JAKPKY010000143.1 GCA_029553505.1 Planctomycetota bacterium | reverse complement strand
GAACCCGGCCCAGATCGCCCGCGCCGGCGGCGGCGCCAACTGCCCCGGCTGCAACCTGTTCCAGGCCGACTATTCGAACAAGGACCTGAAGGGCCGCAACTTCGCCGGCGCCCGCCTGCGCCAGAGCGACCTGTCGCTGTCGGTGATGAACCGCACCAGCTTCGCCCGCGCCGACCTGCGCGACGTCAACGCCTATGGCGCGGTGTTCTCCAGCGCCAACTTCTCCGGCGCGGATCTGACTAACGCGACCTTCGTCGGGGCCTTCTTGGAAGGATCGAATTTCAGCGGCGCCCGCCTGAACGGCGCCAATTTCTCCGGCGCGGAGATGCGGCGCGTGTCGGGCCTGTCCCAGGCGCAGCTGATGACCGCCTGCGGCGACGGCTCGACGCTGCTGCCGCCGGGGATGCGCATCCCGGCCTGCCGGTAGGTCCCCGTTTCGCCATGCCAGCCTGCGCTGGCACGACGACCTAGGATCAGGCCGTCACTTCAGCGGAAGCGCCAGCCGGATGCTGAGCTCTTTCAGCTGCTTATCCTGAACTTCTGACGGAGCGGACAACAGCAGGTCCTGCCCCTGCTGGTTCAGCGGGAAGGCAATGACCTCGCGGATGGCCAGCTGGTTGGCCAGCAGCATGACGATGCGGTCGATGCCCGGCGCCAGGCCGCCGTGGGGCGGCGCGCCATAGCGGAAGGCGTTCAGCATGCCGCCAAATTCTTTCTCCACGACGTCGGCGCCGTAGCCGGCCAGTTCGAACGCCTTGACCATCACGTCGGCGCGGTGGTTCCGGATCGCGCCGGAGCACAGCTCGTAGCCGTTGCAGACGATATCGTACTGGTAGGCCAGGATATCGAGCGGGTTCTTGGTCTCCAGCGCTTCCAGCTCACCCTGCGGCATCGAGAACGGGTTGTGGGAGAAGTCGATCTTCCCCTCGTCCGTCAGCTCGTACATCGGGAAGTCGACGACCCAGACGAACTCGAAATGGGTCTCGTCGATCAGCTTGAGCTCGGTCCCAAGGCGGGTGCGCGCCGCTCCGGCGAACTTGTAGAAGACGTCCGGATCGCCGGCGACAAAGAAGGCCGCGTCGCCAGCCCCAATGCCCAGTTGGGCGATGATCGCCGCCGTGCGCTCTGCGCCCAGGTTCTTGGCGATAGGGCCGCCCCATTCGCCGTTCTCTTCCGACCAGAAGGTGTAGCCCAGGCCCGGCTGGCCCTCGCCCTGCGCCCAGCTGTTCATGCGGTCGCAGAAGGCGCGCGATCCGCCGCCCGGCGCGGGGATGGCCCACACCTGGTTCTTCGCGTTGGCGTCGAGGATCTTGGCGAATATCCCGAACCCGCCGCCGCGGAAGTGCTCGCTGACGTCGGCCATCTTGATCGGATTGCGGGTGTCGGGCTTGTCGGTGCCGTACCAGCGGATGGAGTCGCGGTAGGCCAGACGCGGGAACGGATAGGCGTTGACGGTCTTGTCGCCCTTGAACTCGTCGAACACGCCGTGCAGCACCGGCTCGATGGCGGCGAACACGTCTTCCTGGGTGACGAAGCTCATCTCGACGTCGAGCTGGTAGAATTCCAGGCTGCGGTCGGCGCGCAGGTCCTCGTCGCGGAAACAGGGCGCGATCTGGAAATAGCGGTCGAAGCCGGCGACCATCAGCAGTTGCTTGAACTGCTGCGGGGCCTGCGGCAGGGCGTAGAACGTCCCCGGGTGCATCCGCGACGGCACCAGGAAGTCCCGCGCGCCCTCGGGGCTGCTGGCGGTCAGGATCGGGGTCTGAAACTCGGTGAAGCCCTGGCCGACCA
>JAKPKY010000139.1 GCA_029553505.1 Planctomycetota bacterium | reverse complement strand
GCCGCCCGCGCGAACTTGGAGACCGGCTGGAGGCCCCAGGAGTTGATGATGTTCGGGATGAAGCACTCCTTGTGCTTGATCTCCATCGTGTCGAACGCGCATCCGTCCGAGTCGATGCCGATGAAAAAGTCCTTCGTCTTCGCGAAACCCTTCAATGTTTCCACATGTTCCGACATCACACGCTCCTGATTTTCAATGGACAAGGGACAAGTGACAATGGGTTAAAAATCGGCAGGGATGAACACAGATAAACGCGGATAAACACGCTGAACTCACCACTGGTCGCCCTGCATTCTTTGTTTTCGGCTTTCTACTTTGGCCTTCGCCCTTCGGCCTTTCCCCTCAGCAGCTTTCGGCGACCCCTCCCTCACGGTCGGGGCTCCGTTCTCTCCACTCACCACTCACCACTCTCCACTCTTCACTATCCACTACACTCCCGAAAACGCGCTGAACCCGCCGTCGATGGGGACAACGATCCCGGTGACGAACTTCGCCGCGTCGGAGATCAGCCAGACCAGCGCCCCGACGAGTTCGCCCGGCTCGCCGTAGCGGCCCATGGGGGTGTGGGTGATGATCGTGTTCCCGCGCGGGGTGGCCGATCCGTCCGGGTTGGTCAGCAGGAAGCGGTTCTGGTCGGTCAGGAAGAACCCCGGGGCGATGGCGTTGACGCGGATTTTCGTGGAATGTCGCTGGCACATGTAGACGGCCAGCCACTGGGTGAAGTTGCTGACGGCCGCCTTGGCGCCGGAATAGGCGGCGATGTTCGTCAGGGGGCGGAAGGCGTTCATCGACGAGACGTTGATGATGACGCCGGCGGATTTCTCGGCGAAGTGCCGCCCGAAGACCTGGCTGGGCAGGATGGTGCCGAGGCAGTTGAGGTCGAAGACCCATCGGATGGCGTCGGCCGGCAGGTCGAAGAACGCGGTGGGGGGCGCGCAGGTGGCGTCCTTCTTGTTCCCCCCGGCGCCGTTGACGAGCACGTCCACTCCGCCCAGGGCGCCGACGGTCTCCTGGTAGGCCTTCTCGACGGAGTCCTTCTCCAGCACGTTGCAGTGCACGGCGACGGCCTGCCCGCCGGCGGCGCGGATTTCGTCGGCGAGTTTTTTCGCGCCGTCGAGGTTGAAGTCCAGCAGGGCGACCTTCGCGCCGCGCGCCGCCAGCGCCTTGGCCATCTCCCCGCAGAGAATCCCCGCGCCGCCCGTGACGGCGACGCGCTTGCCCGAAACGTCGAACAGCTTGTCCTGTGCGCTCATCGTTTTCCTTTTCTTTCATGGGTGCCACGGCCAAGCGTTGTGTGCTTGGCCGTGCGAACACCCTCAAGCAGACATCGCTTGAGGGTGGCACCCGATGGTTTTTGTGTTTTTCCCGTCGGCGTCAACGTTGGACGAAGGGCGCCACGTGCCGGCCGAGATGCTTCGCCAGCGCCGCGTAGTGCGCTTCCTCGTCGCGCCCGAGGGCCTCGAACATCCGCCGGCGGAATTTCGCGCCGCCGTCGGCCGTCAACACCGACCCGAACGTGCAGTGCAGCACCTGCCGCGCGTCGAACTGGTCCAGCAAAGCCGGCAGGTCCGAATCCTTCAGCGATTCGGCGGGCGGAACCTTTTGGACCGTTCCCGAAACGTGGTACGTCGCCTTGTCCTCGTCGTACCGTCCGCGGGCGAAGTCCAGGATCTCCCGGAACAGTCCCGGCGAAACCTGCGCCAGCGCCCGCAACGCCTCGAGGTAGCTGGTGCCCGCCGTCTTGAGGTGCACCAGCCCGCCCGTCAGTTCCGCGACGATCGGATACACGCTGAACTTGTCCGATCCGCTGTGGATGCTGATCTTGTAGGGCCCGAGGGTTCGCATGACGGCCGCGTGTTCCGCGAAGCTTCCGCGGAACGCGTCCAGGTTGCCGATGTAATCCACGCCCTTTTCAAACCGCCCAATGAACCGCGGCGCCATGGACACCCAGCGGACGCCCAGGCGTTTCAACTCGTTGGCGAAGAAATAATGCTCGGCCGCCGTGGTGGGGGAGTCGGTCTCGTCGACCGAGACCTCCAGCTCGAACTCGCCGCGGGCGGCCTCGCTCAGGCGGCGATACATGGCTGCCGTATGCGCGACGGCGGCGCCGTACTTGACCATCGCGCGGAGGAAGGCGATCTCGTCGAAACTCACGCTCCCGCCGCCGTCGAGGGGGAACGTCCTGCCCACGTACGCGTTTTTCAGGTCCGCCGGGGAGATTTCCAGCGCGGCGAAGTCCATCTTTTCCAGGTAGTCGGCCAGCAGGTTCACGGGGAACTCGTCGGCCTGGTTTTCCACGTGCCGTCCGGGGTCGATGGTGAACATCTGGAACCCGGCGGCGGCTGTCTGGTCGATGTCCCCGGGCTGCTGGAGATGGTCGGCGTCGGCGCCGAAGGGCTCGCGGAATCCCTCCTGGAGGACGCCCCAGGTGGCGGCGTCCATGACCTCGTCGGGCGTGCGCTGGGTGCGGGTCATCTCGCGGATGGACTGCTGGGCCAGGATCGGCGCCAGTCCGGTCCCGCGGACGGCGCGGATGTGCCCGGGCGTGGCCAGGCCCAGGCGGTCGCCCAGTCCCACGCTGGTGGACAACCCCAGGCAGCGCGGGGCCGTCCACGGAAGGACCTTGCGGATCGCGCGGGCGTTCCCGTGGTCGGTCGGTCCGACGATCACGGGCTCGCCGCCGATCTGTCCGACGGGCTCGCCGGAAATCTCGCCGTCGCCCACGGAGCCGACGAACTTCGCCCCGTCGCGCCGCGCGAGGAAGTACGTCACGCCGCCCGCCTGCGCGACGCTCGCGTCGTAGACATCGAGCGCCACGGCCTGCTTGAGCTTGTCCAGCATTGTCATTCGCTTCCCTTACGCGGTGTAGGTGCTGGCGGTCGTCGAGCCGCCGGTGCCCGTCCAGTTGGTGTGGAAGAACTCGCCGCGGGGCTTGTCCAGGCGCTCGTACGTGTGCGCGCCGAAATAGTCCCGCTGCGCCTGGAGCAGGTTGGCGGGCAGTCGCTCGCTGCGGTACCCGTCATAGTACGACAGGGCGCTGCTGAACGCCGGCGCGGGAATGCCCATCTTGACGGCCTTCTGGACGGTCCTCCGCCAGCCGCTCTGCGCCTTGCGGACGGCCGACTTGAAGTACGGGTCCAGCAGCAGGTTCGCCGGGGCTTTGCGCTTGGAATACGCGTCGCGGATCTTGCCGAGGAACTGGCTGCGGATGATGCACCCGCCGCGCCACATCAGGGCGATCCCGCCGTAGTTGAGGTTCCAGCCGTATTCCTCCGCCGCGGCGGCCATCAACTGGTAGCCCTGCGCGTAGCTGACGATCTTGCTGGCGTAGAGCGCCTGGCGGATGTCCTCGACGAACTTCGCGCGGTCGCCGGTGAAGCGGACCTTGGGGCCCTTGAGCTTCGCCGAGGCGGCGACGCGCTCGTCCTTCATCGCCGACAGGCAGCGGGCGAAGACCGCCTCGCCGATCAGCGTCAGGGGCTGGCCCAGGTCCAGCGCGGTGATGCCCGTCCACTTTCCGGTGCCTTTCTGCCCGGCCGTGTCCAGGATCACGTCCACCAGCGGCTTGCCCGTCTCGTCGTCGGTCTTGGCGAGGATGTCGCGGGTGATCTCGATGAGGTAGCTGTCCAGCTCCCCGCGGTTCCATTCGGCGAAGACCTGCGACATTTCCGGCGCGGTCATGCCGGCCGCCTGCATGAGCGAGTAGGCCTCGCAGATCAGCTGCATGTCGCCGTACTCGATTCCGTTGTGGACCATCTTGACGAAGTGCCCGGCGCCGTTCTCTCCGACCCAGTCGCAGCAGGCCTCGGTGTTCCCGGTGGCGGAATCGACGGCCTTGGCGGACACCGCCTGGAAGATCGCCTTGACGTGCGGCCAGGCGTCGGGGCTTCCGCCAGGCATGATGCTGGGCCCGTGGCGAGCGCCTTCCTCGCCGCCGGAGACGCCCGTTCCGATGTAGAGAAGGCCCTTGCTCTCGACGTACTGGGTGCGGCGGATGGTGTCGTGGAAGTTGCTGTTTCCGCCGTCGATGATGATGTCGCCGGCTTCGAGGTGGGGCAGCAGCAGTTCGATGAAGTCGTCTACGGCCTGTCCGGCCTTGACCAGCAGCATGGCCCGGCGGGGGCGCTTCAGCGAGGCGACGAACTCCTCGATGGAGTGCGTGCCGAGGATGTTCGTGCCCTTGGCCGGGCCGTTGAGGAAGTCGTCGACCTTACTGACCGTGCGGTTGAAGACCGCGACAGTGAAGCCGTGATCGTTCATGTTGAGGACGAGGTTCTGGCCCATGACGGCCAGCCCGATCAGACCGAGGTCCGCCTTTGCTTCCGGCATCGTAACGTGCTCCTTTTCCTTGTTCAGGGCGGCAGGGCAAAGCCCCGCGCGGGGTAGTGGTCCGGCCCATTTCGCGCCCGCGAAAGGCGTTTGAGGACCCGCAGGCGCGTCCGGAACCGCTCATGCTACGCATTTCGCCGGCGATTTCAAGACCTTCCCGCCGGAAGCGGTGCCGTGGTTTGCGGAGCGAAGCGGAGCAACCACGCGGATTGGATGAACGTGGTTGCTTCGTCCCGCGGAAGGCGTCCCTTCGGGACTGCGGGACTACGCAAGCCACGGCGCCCTTGCGTATGTTTTTCTCTTGAACGGATAGAAGTCCACGACGGCGGGGGGTTGAACCCGCCCGCGCCGGCAGGTATGAATGAGTGCGGGGCGCGGCGGCGCGCCCCCGCGACCGGCAAACATTTTTCGGGAGAACCGCCCATGCAGGCTCCGCACACGATCCTCGGCGTGCACATCACCGACCGCCTCACCGAGGCCGTCGAAGTCCAGAAACTCCTGACCAAGTACGGGAAGCACATCAAGACCCGCCTCGGACTGCACGAGATCGAGAAGCGCGACGCCCCGCAGGGCCTGCTGGTGCTGGAGATCGTCGCGCCCGACGCGGAGATCCAGGCGCTGGCCGACGGGCTCAACGCCATCGACGGCGTCGAGGTGCAGTCGATGGTCTTCCACCACCTGGAGTAGCGCGGTGGGGCGTCCCGCACAGGCCGGCGCGCGACGGGGTTTGCATTGCGCCGCGGTTTGCCTATAATCGCGAGACTGGCATGGAATGGACGAAGACGGAGACGCCCGATGAGCGAACAGTGCCGAGCGTGCGCCGGCAAGTGCTGCACGTATTTCTGCTTCCAGATCGACGAGCCGGATTCCTACGCGGAATTCGAGAATGTCCGGTGGTACCTGTGCCACGAGGGCGTCAGCGTCCATATCGACGAGGGCGACTGGTTCCTCGCCGTCGCCAACCGATGCCGGAACCTGACGCGCGACGGGCGGTGCAAGATCTACGAGAACCGGCCGCTGATCTGCCGGGAGTATTCGCACGAGAGCTGCGACCACACCTCCGGCGACTACGAGTACGAGCAACTGTTCGAGACGCCCGAGCAACTGGAGCGTTACGCCCGGAAAACGCTCGGGGCCAGGAAGTTCGACGCAGCCCGGAAAAGGGCCCTCGAAAGGCACGAAAATAGGTCGAAAAAGGCGCGGAAAAGAACGCGGAAACCGGCGAATTGACCGGAAATGGGCGAAAAAGTGGGCACAAAATTCCAGAATGTCAAGGGCACGCGCGACTTTTACCCCGAGGACATGCGCGTGCGGAACTGGATCGCCGACGCCTGGCGGCGCGTCAGCCTCCGCAACGGTTTCGAGGAGTACGACGCGCCCATCTTCGAGTACCTCGACCTGTTCACCATCAAGAGCGGGCAGGAGATCGCCGAGCAGCTGTTCAACTTCACCGACCGCGGCGGGCGCAGCCTGGCCATCCGCCCGGAAATCACGCCGTCGCTGGCCCGGATGGTCAACGCGAAGATCCACACCCTGCCGCGACCCATCAAGTGGTTCAGCATCCCGCGCCTCTGCCGCGCGGAGAACCCGCAGAAGGGGCGACTGCGCGAGTTCTTCCAGTGGAACATCGACATCATCGGAGAGGACTCCGTGCTGGCCGACGCCGAGTGTGTGTTCACCTGCGTGGACTTCCTGCGCGAGATCGGCCTGACGCCGGAGGACGTGAAGGTGCGCATCGGCAGCCGGCCGCTCGTGCTGGCGCACCTGCGCGCCGGCGGCGTGGCCGAGGACAAGCTGGAGACGTTCCTGCTGCTCATCGACAAGCGCCCCAAGGTTCCGCCGGAAGCCTTCGAGGCGCTGTGCGAGAAGGAGGGCGTGACCAAGGAACAGATGCGCCTCTTCGACGAGTTCGACCGCCTGCACGACAACGGGCGCGGCGCCGCGCCCAACGAGCAGGTGGCGCCGCACCTGGCGCAGGTGGACGCGCTGTTCACGCACCTGGAGCAGATGGGCGTGGCCGAATACTGCGTGCGCGACTTCCACGTCGTTCGCGGGCTGGCGTATTACACGGGGATCGTCTACGAGGTGTTCGACGCGTCGAGCAGCCTGCGGGCCTTGGCCGGCGGCGGACGGTACGACAACCTGCTGGAGGTGCTCGGCGGCCCGAAGGTCGGCGCCACCGGCTTCGGAATGGGCGACGTGGTCCTGGGCATCCTGCTGGACGAAAAGGGCAGGATTCCCGCGGAGATTCGGGCGGGCGAGCTGGACTACTTCGTCATCGACGCCGACGAGGGCCTGCTCGGCGAGGTGCTCAAGGCGGTGGGGGCCCTGCGGGCGAGGGGCCTCTCGGCCGACTACTGCTGCGCCCGCCGGGGCAACGCCGGCAAGCAGCTCAAGGAAGCCAACCGCCGCAACGCCGCGCGGGCGTTGCTCGTCCGCGCCGACGGCTTGGCCGTCAAGGACCTCCGCACGGGCGAGCAGCGCGAGCTGGCGAGCCTGGATGACCTGTAGCGCCCGCGTGCGTGGCTGCGCCACGCACCCTACCGTCGGCTGACGGAAAGGGCGGGTTCGTTTCATTCGCGATTCGAGATTCGCGATTCGCGATTTTCCGGCAGGGGGTTGCATGGCCGACCGCAGCATACACTACGAGGCGGCGTTCGAGGACTACCTGCGGGCGCGGGGCTGGCCCTACGTCGCCGTCGACGAGACGCGCAAGGCCATCTTCGGGGCCGCGAAGATCAAGAGCTTCGACTTCCTCGTCTACAGCCAGTCCGGGCCGAACCTCCTGACCGACGTGAAGGGGCGGAAGTTCCCCGACGCCGTGCCCGGGCGCAAGCGCGGCGCGTCCCGCGCGTGGGAGAACTGGGTCACCCGCGAGGACGTCGAGGGCCTGGCCGAGTGGGAAAAGGTCTTCGGCGCCGACTTCCGCGCGGCGCTGGTCTTTGCGTACTGGCTGCAAGGCCCGCCGCGGCGGGCGCCCTTCGAGGACGTGCATTGCTTCCGCGACCGCCACTACGCCTTCCGCGCGATCCCGCTGGCCGAGTACGTCGCGCTGGCCCGCCCGCGAAGCCAGCGCTGGCAGACGCTCGCCGCGCCGGCCGAACCCTTCGCCCGCGCCGCCCGAGACATCGCCGAACTGCTCTGAGAAGAAGGAACCCGGAACCGGGAACAGGGAACCCGGAAGAATTTCGGATTGCGGATTTCGGACCCTGCTCTGCGAAGCGGAGCGCTTCGCTACGCAGAGCAGAGTTGCGGATTGAAAACCGAAGGACCAGTCGGCCGATTGACCAATTGACCAGTAAGCCTGAAGTCTGAGGTCTGGAGCCTGTAGCCTATTGTCTGCCGTGCCTATTTTCTCCTGCCGTTGCAAACCGCGCGGGGGGATGTATAATCCCGGCATGAGCGCAAAGCGAATGATGCAACTCGTGGCGTGGTCCGCGGCCGTGCTGGCCGGCCCGCTGACCGCCTGGGCGTCGAGCGATGGGCACCGCGTGCCGGAACTCGAGGAAACGTCCCCCTGGCTGGCGCTGCTGTACACCGCGGTCTGCCTGGCGGGGGTCCTCGTCGTGGGGTTCAAGAACTCCCGGCGGACGCATCTGGATTGAACGACGGGACGAAAACAGGAAGGAACCGCAGAGATCGCAGAGGACGCAGAGTGTTGCGAAATGAGAAAAAGATTTCCTCTCCGTGTTCTCCGTGAGCTCTGTGGCAAGTTTTTCAAGAAGCTATCGTTGCCCGTGTACAGGTGTCTGTACCGGGCGGCAGGATCGTACTTCAGTGGGAGACAGATCATGAAAACCGCATTGCTCGTGGCACTGGTGGGGGTGAATCTGGCCCTCGCCCTGGCCCTGGTGGTCACGCAGAACCCCACGGCCGACGCGCAGGTCCTCCGCGGGGGCACCGACTACATCGTGCAGACCGCCTTGCTGGGCACCGAGTGGGACGCCGTCTGGGTCGTCGACCTGCGGACGCGGCGCCTGGTCGTCTGGAAGTTCGACAAGACGAAGAAGGAGCTGGTCCCGATGCGGGGGCGCAGGCTCATCGACGACTTCGGACGAAAGCCCAGCGAGTTCTAAGCGAAAGCCCCGGGAGACCCCAACCATGCTGAAAAATCCACAGAATCTCACGATCGTGCTTCTGCTGGCGACGGCGGCGGTCCTCGCGGCCATGCTGCTGGCCACCTATACCCAGGACGCGCAGGCCGGCACCAGCGCCGGAAAGCAGGGCGATTACATCATGGTCAACGGCATGTGGTCCGGTTCGACCGACCTGGTCTACATCGTCGACATCGCCGCGCGGAAGCTCAACGTCTACTACGCGCACGCCGCGTCCAACGACGTCAAGCTGATCCAGACGGTGGACCTCGCCAAGGCGTTCGAGGAATAACGCGCCGATAGGGCGGGCGCCGCAATCGGGTGCCACGGACAAGCGCTGTACGCTTGTCCGTGCATTCACCCTCAAGCAAACAGCGCTTGAGGGTGGCACCCCGAGGCGCGAAGAAACGCATCCGGACGTGAATCCACGCATCGCGGAAATCTCGCAGTGGGCGCTGGCCGGCGAGCGCCTGAAACGCGCCGAGCTGCTGGAGCTGGCGACGCTGGGCGAGCGGAATCCCCACGACCTGCTGTACTGGGCGAACCGCGTCCGCACGGACCGCTTCGGCGACTGCGTCCGCGCCTGCTCGATCGTGCCCGGGAAACTCGGCGCCTGCCCCGAAGACTGCAAGTGGTGCGCCCAGTCCGCGCGCGGCGCGCCGAACGTCACGCCGTTCCGCCGCACGCCGATGGCGGAAATCCTCCAAGCCGCCGACGAGGCGGCGAAAAACCGCGTTCCGAATTTGGGCATTGTCAATTCCGGAAAAGCGCCGGCAGGGGGGGACCTCGACGACGTGGTCGAGGCCGCACGGAAAATCGCCCAGGCACACGGCGATACCCTCCACGTCTGCGCCTCGATGGGCGAACTGACCGATGAGCAGGCCCGAAGGCTCGCGCAGGCCGGCGTCTCGCGGTATCACCACAACCTCGAAACCTCGCGGCGTTTCTTCCCGAACGTCGTCACCACGCACGAGTACGACTCCCGCCTGCGGACGCTCCGCGCCGCCCGGCAGGCCGGCATGAGCGTCTGCTGCGGCGGGCTGTTCGGAATGGGCGAGACGGCAGAAGACCGCGTGGACCTTGCCGTGACCATCCGCGACGAGGTCGGCGCGGACGTCGTCCCCCTGAATTTCCTGCACCCGATTCCGGGCACGGCGCTGGCGGACCGCGAGCCGATGAAACCGATGGAAATCCTCGCCGTCATCGCGCTGTTCCGACTGGCCATGCCGGACGTGGACCTCAAGGTTGCCGGCGGGCGAGAGAAGAACCTCCGCGACGCGCAGAGCTGGATTTTCCACGCCGGCGCGACGAGCATCATGACCGGGCGCTACCTGACGACGGCAGGCCGCGGCGCCGACGAGGACGCCCGGATGGTGGCCGACCTCGGCCTGCGCCTCGTAGCCGAACTGCCGCGGCGCGGGGCGGTCCGGGGTCGGGGCGGACCGCGATAATCCGGCCTGGGGCGGCCTGGAGGCTCCAGCCGTCTTCCCAGAAGGGACCCGAGTGGCGGAAAGCCACGCCGCAACGGTCCAAGGCCGTTTTTCCCGCCAATTCCGCGAAATCCCCCGTCCAAAATGTCACATAACATATATTATCGGACCCTGCGGATGGGGGCTCGCAACAAGGGGATATCCATTGTCTGGGGAACTGGCGTAACGCAACGAAGAATCGTCCTATTGAACTTGCCCTTCTATTTGTTCCTTTTGATCGTGACTGCCGCATGGACAGGCCAACTCCCCTGGCTGGTTCGATGGTTCAAGTGATAACCAAAATGAGTGGAAACTAAGAATATGGCCCGGGCGGGGGTCGAACCCACACGTCCCTTACGGGACAAGGGATTTTAAATCCCTTGCGTCTGCCAATTCCGCCACCGGGCCGGCAAGGTGTATCGTACATAAGCGTAAGCCTCGGCACGGGCAAAAGCAATCGTGGCATTGATCGGCCCGGCTGATACAATCCTCCGCATGGAAACGCAGACACTTCCCATCGAGCCGCCCGGCCGGACTGTCCGCGTGGCGTGGCTGTGGACGGCGGTGTTTCTCGCCGCGACGGCGCTGTACGTCGGCACGGCCCAGCGCGGCGTGAGCTGGCAGGACAGCGGAATGTTCCAGTGGCGCGTCCTGACGGGCGATTATACGGGCAAGCTCGGGTTGGCGCTGGCGCATCCGCTGTACATCGTGGCCGGGCGGGCCCTGGCGGCGGTCTCCACCGAGCATCTGCCCGCCCTTCTGAACGCCTTCAGCGGCGTGGGGATGGCCGTGGCGCTGGCGAACCTCGCCACCGTCGTCGCCTTGTTGACGGCCAGGCGATGGATCGGTCTGCTGATCGCGGCGGTGTTGGCCGTCGCGCACACGCCATGGTGGTTGGCGACGATCGCCGAGGTCTACACCTGGAGCGTCGCGGGACTGACGGCGGAGCTCTGGCTGCTGGCGCTGCTGATCCGCCGCCCGAACTGGCAGGCGCTGGCGGCGCTGGCGCTGGTCAGCGGACTGGGATGGAGCGTGCACAACTTCGCGCTGCTCCCGCTGCCGGTGTACCTGGCGGTGATGGTCGTGCTGCTCGTGCGCCGGAAGCTTCCGGCCTGGTCGCTCGCGGTGGCGGCTGCGGCGTACGTGGTGGGCGCGGGGCCCTACCTGGCGCTGATCGTTCCGGAGGCGGCCCGTGCGGGCATCGTCGAGACCGTCCGCTCGGCGCTGGTGGGCAACTACGGGCGGCAGGTGGCGAACCTCGCAGCCGTCTCGATGCATTGGAAAGCCAACGCGGTCCTGACGGCGATGAATTTCGTCTCCGCCCTGCTGCCGCTGGCCGTCGTCGGATGGATCCGCCTGCGCCGGCGGCTCGGCGGCGCGCTGGCGGCGGCGCTCGGGGCCGTCACCCTCATCGAGATCGTCTTTTACGTCCGCTATCCCGTGCCCGACCAGTTCACGTTCCTCCTGCCATCGCTGGCGATGATCGCGGTGGCAGCGGGCGTGGGACTTTCCGTGCTGGCCGACGCGTCCGCCGCGTGGCGGAAGGCGGCCGTCGCCGCGTGCCTCACCTCGATCCTCGTCCAGCCGGCGTTTTTCGCCGTCGCGCCGGACCTGGCGAGGCGGCAGATGGGCGAGCGGGTCCGCGAGCGGGAACTGCCCTACCGCGATGAGCTGCGTTACTGGTTGACGCCGTGGAAGCACGAGGAAGACTCGGCCGAACGCTTCGCCCGCGCCGCGCTGGCGCAGGCGACGCCCGACGGGGTGATTTTGCCCGACAGCACCAGCGAGCACCCCCTGCTGCTGGTCCAGCGGTTGGAAGGCCTGTCTCCGCGCGTGGCGGTGCAGTACGAGGCCCGGCCGCTGCCGCCCTACCCCCTTGATCCGCGAAAGTTCCGGCGGATTCTGGGCGACCGCCGGTTGTTTTCGGTCACGAGCCAGCCCAGCGAACTGCCCCAGGATCTCTCCGCGATCGCCACGATCGAACGCGCGCCGGGCGACATGCTGTATTCGATTGACCTGGGCGGAAGCGAGTCTTCCCCCCGACCATAGGGGCGCGCCGCTGTCATCGGTTTGCACGATCGGGTATAATGAATACAGTCAGGGGCTTTGGGACGATGAAGAGACACAGGCATCACGCCCCGCACTCCGGAGCGGGCAGTGTTTGGCGACTGGGAATGGTCGTGGGGGCCGTCCTGTCGGCATGGGCGGCGAACGCCTCCGCGCAAAGTCGCTCCACTGTCTATTTTCGCAATCCCGGCTCCTTCACGGGGCTCGAAGGGCCTGGGCATACGTTCCGAAGCTATTCCTACGGTCTGGGAGGGCTGTCCGGCGGGGCCGGAGACGTCAGCAACAGCCTGCTCCAGAGCGCCGTCAGCGGCGCCGCCAGTTACAACATTGCCCGGAGCGGAGGCGCATCAGGATCGAACCTCCCCGTGCCGTCGGCGGTGACCGGCGGCGTGAGGTATTCCACGGAAGTCGCGTCGCTGATCGACACGAATCTCGCCGGCGGCTCTTCCGGGATGCCGGCGAACCTCGCCGCCCTGGCGGCTTCGGACTACATCAAGACCCTCACCGAGGGCGCCGCGACCAAGATTCCGCAACGAACCGAGCCCCTGACCTCGCTGGTCCCGGACGCGAAGGGCCCCTATCACGATTTCATGGCCGCCGCCGACAAGGCGTTCCGGGAAGCCCGATACGCCGATGCGTTCCACGAGTACCGCATGGCCGGGCTTCTGGCCCCGCGTGATCCGGCGAGCCTGTTGGGACAGGGGCTCAGCCGCGTAGCGACGGGATCGTATCATTCCGCCGCGTTCTCGCTTCGAAAGGCCCTGGAGTATCTGCCGGAGCTGCCGCTGGTGTCGCTGAAAGTGCGCGGGTTCTACGGGACGCCCCAGGAGTATGAGGAACAGATTCTGCGTCTTCAGGAATATGCCGACCAGCGAACTTTCGATCCCGATCCGCAGTTCCTGCTGGGCTGTTTTTCCTGGTTCGAGGGCGACGTGTCCGGCGCGCGGACGGCCTTGGACAAGTCCCTGTCTCTGGCCCGTCAGGGCGGAACGGCCGCGGAGGAAACCAACGCCGCCGTCGTCGAGGCCATCCAGGCGTTCTGGCGCGGCATGACCGCCAGCGGAAAGGTGTCCGGTTCGCTGGGGGCTTCCACGGAAGACGCCGCGACCTCCCAGCCGGCGGGTGGGAACCCGCCTCCCCCCGGGGAAAACCGGGACCAAAAACCCCCTAGCCGATTGTGAGGGGAATGCGGTATCCTGTGCTGGATACGACCCGCTGCATGAAAGTCGGTCCGCTCCTGCGGAAAGGGCGAGCCTCGCTATTCAAGACAGGCGATAGACTCGTCGATGCAAGGAGTTAGCGAGAACGGTCCACCGGGATTCGGATGGTGTGATGGTCGAGAAGGCACAAGACAGCAACGGCTCGATGGCGACGGAAGCGGCGCGCCAGGTCACCCGCCTGGAGGCCCTCCTGCTTCGCCACCGGCTGGCGGTGAACCTTTTTGTCCATGCCCTCCTGTTCGCCTTGGCGTTGCTGCTGGCGTACCTCGTCCGATTCGACATCGCCCAGATGGGCAGCGAGGGGACGAAAAACTGGTTCTACGGAAGCTACCTGCCCTGGTTGCCCTTCTTCGTGGTTCTCAAGCTCATTATTTTTGGACGGCTGAAACTGTTCCGCGGCGGATGGCAGTACGCCAGCATCCGCGACGTCGCCAACATCCTCCTGGCCTCGTGGATTTTCCTGCTGATCGGGTTCCTGACGATCTTCCTGTTCAACTGGCTGCCGCAACTGGCGATGTTGAAGGTGCCCCCCTATTTCCGCACCTACCCGACGGGCGTGCTGGTGCTGGACTTCCTGGGCACGGTGTTCCTGGCCTCGACGGCCCGGCTGGGCTATCGCCTCTATCGCGAGGAATTGCGTCCCATTTCGTCCGAAGGCGTGCAGCGGGTGCTGGTGGTCGGCGCGGGCAACGCGGCCGAGGCCATCGTCCGCGAAATCCACCGCATGCGTGTGGAGCGATACCGAGTCGTGGGACTGGTCGATGACGATCCGGGCAAGCAGGGAATCACCATTCACGGCGTGCCGGTGCTGGGCAGGACTTCCGACCTTCCGCACATCTGCGAGGAGGAGGACGTCGAGGAAATCATCATCGCCATGCCCTCGGCCACCCAGAAGGAACTGCGGCGCGTCATCGAGCTGTGCAGCGGCACGAAGCTGAAGTTCCAGTCGCTCCCGGGCGTGGGCGACCTGATCGACGGGCGGGTCATGGTCTCGCAGATCCGTCCCGTGGACATCAACGACCTGCTCGGGCGAGAGGTCGTCGCGCTGGACACCGAGGCCGTCGGGCGGTTCCTCCGCGGACGCAAGATCCTCATCACCGGCGCCGGGGGGAGCATCGGGTCGGAAATGTGCCGCCAGGTGTGCAACTACCAGCCGGCGCACCTGATCCTCGTCGAGCAGGCGGAGACCCCCCTGTTCGACATCGAGAACGAGCTCCGCCGCGCCAATCCCGATCTGCCCATGACCGCCTGCATCTGCGACATCTACGACCGCAACCGCGTGATGGCGGTCTGGGACCGTTTCCGCCCCGAGGTGGTCATCCACGCGGCCGCCCACAAGCACGTGCCGCTGATGGAACGCAACCCCTGCGAGGCGATCAAGAACAACATCCTGGGGACCAAGAACGTCGCCGACGCCTCCTGCAAGTACGGCGCGGACGAGTTCGTGATGCTCTCGACCGACAAGGCCGTCAACCCCTCGTCGGTCATGGGCGCGTCCAAGCGGGTGGCCGAGATTTACACCCAGGCGCTCAACGGGCAGAAGGACTGCAAGACGCAGTTCAAGGCCGTCCGGTTCGGGAACGTCCTGGGCTCCAACGGGTCGGTCGTCCCGACGTTCCGCAAGCAGATTTCCGCCGGCGGGCCCGTGACCGTCACCCACCCGGAGATGACCCGCTACTTCATGACCATTCCCGAGGCGGCGCAACTGGTGCTCCAGGCGGCCGCCACCGGAACCGGCGGCGAAATCTACCTGCTGGACATGGGCGAACCGGTCAAGATCGTGGACCTGGCGCGGCAGATGATCACGCTGTCGGGTTTCCGCCCCGGAGAAGACATCGACATCCAGTTCACCGGCGTGCGCCCGGGCGAGAAGCTCTTCGAGGAACTCCGCACCGAGGGCGAGGACATCCGCCCCACCGTCCACCCCAAGGTCATGGTCTGGCAGCACTGCCCCACGCCGTGGGAAAAGGCGCAGGCGGCCGTCGAGGAACTCGCGACGATGCAGAACAGCACCGACCGCGAGGCGATTGTCGCCCAGCTCAAGAAGATCATCCCCGAATATACGCCGCTGAATCCGCCGTCGGCGCAGAACCAATCGCAACCCGACGCCCCCAAGCCCGCCAGCGTCTCCTGACGAGCGCGACGCAAATGCCCCGTCCGCGCCGCCGCGTCAGCCGATGTAGCCTTCCTTCTCCAGGTGCAGGATGATCTGCTGGGCGCATTCCTCGGGCGTGGTGTCGGTCGTGTCCAGCACGATCTCCGCGTCCGCCGGCGGCTCGTACGGGTCGCTGATGCCCGTGAACTCCTTGATCAGCCCCGCGCGGGCCTTGGCGTAGAGGCCCTTCGTGTCGCGCTGCTCGCAGACCTCCAGCGGCGTGGCGACGTGCACCAGGATGTACCCCCCGCCAGCCGAGATCAGGCGGCGGTTCTCCTTGCGCACCGCGTCGTACGGGGCGATCGGCGCGCACAGCGCGATCCCGCCGTTCTTCGTGATCTCCGACGCCACGAACCCGATCCGCCGGATGTTGATGTCGCGGTGCTCCCGCGAGAAGCCCAGTTCGCTGGAGAGGTTCCTGCGCACGATGTCGCCGTCCAGGAGCGTCACTGGCCGGCCCCCCATCTCCAGCAGCTTCACCAGCAGTACGTTGGCGATCGTGCTCTTGCCCGACCCGCTCAGTCCGGTGAAGAACACCGTGAATCCCTGGTTCCTGCGCGGCGGGTACGTGCGGCGCAGCTCCTCGACGACCTCGGGAAAGCTGAACCACGCGGGGATCTCACGCCCCTCGGCCAGGCGGTCGCGAAGCTCCGTGCCGGAAATGGAGGCCGTCTGCGCCTGCGGCGGAACCTCGTCTTCCGGCAGGTACGCGTCTCGCTCCGGCAGATACACCATGTTCTTGAACGGAACCATGCCGATGCCCAGTTCCCGCTCGTGCTCGCGGAGCAGGTCCTGCGCGTCGTACGGGCCGTAGAACGGCTTGCCCGTCGAGTCGGCGCCCGGGCCCGCGTGGTCGCGCCCGACGATGAAGTGCGAACAGCCGAAATTCTTGCGGATGATCGCGTGCCAGACCGCCTCGCGCGGACCGCCCATCCGCATCGCCAGCGGAAGCAGGCTCATCATGGCCGTGTTGTGCGGATAGTGCTTCAGGATCGCCTGGTAGCAGCGGACGCGGGTGTAGTGGTCCACGTCGCCGCTCTTGGTCATCCCGACGACGGGGTGGATCAGCAGGTTGGCCTCCAGTTCGCCGGCGGCGCGGAACGTCAGCTCCTGGTGGGCGCGGTGGATCGGGTTGCGGGTCTGGAACGCGACGATCTTCCGCCAGCCCAGCGCGGCGAATTTCTCCCGCACCTGCGCGGGGGTCATCCGCCACTCGACGTAATCGTAATGATGCGGCGCGCGGACGCCCTCGATCGTGCCGCCGACGTACCACGGGCAGGCGGTCTTGAGCAGGTATCCGACGGCCGGATGCTCCGCGTTGGACGTCCCGAAGACCTGCTCCGCCTCGGCCTGCCGGTCGGGTTGCCAGACGTCTTCCACCGTCATCACGGCCAGCACGTAGCCTTCCAGATCGCGCAGGGCGAGCTTCGAACCGCGCTGGAGCTTGCGGGCGAGTTCTTCCTTGACGTCCAGCGTGACGGGGATCGGCCAGAGCGCCCCGCTCGCGAGGCGCATCTTCGCGCAGACGGACTCGTAATCGGCACGGTGGAGGAATCCCCGCAGCGGCGAGAATCCGCCGTTCATCATCAGCTCGAGGTCGCAAAGCTGGCGCGGCGTCAGGTCCCAGCTGGGCCAGTCGCGGCAGTGCGTTTTCAGTTCAGCCGCCCGCTCGGGCGAGACCATCAGGTCCACGAGTTCCCCGCCGTGGGGTGCGATCAGGTGTCCGTCCGCCATGGTGCGTCGCTCCTTCGGGCCGTCGGCCGCAATCTCGACAAGACGGGTAGAGTACCCGCCGCCGCACGATTCTCGCAAGGCTGAATCTATCGTGATACCGGAAGCCGGGCACAAAAAGCCTCTATGTGGGTGGCACGGCTTGCTCGCAAGCCGTGTTCTCGCACCTGCAATTCAAGGGGAACACGGGCTGCAAGCAGCCCGTGCCACCCGTCGCGAGAAAGGAGGCAAAACTGGCGGCAGGCCGGTGCGTGCGGTATCATGCCATCTACAGCGTGGACCGTCCGTCGCCAGCGGGAGACCACCGGTGCCCAAGCGAACCGTCCTCTTCGACCGCCACGAACGACTTGGCGGGCGCATCGTGGACTTTCACGGCTGGCTGCTCCCGGTGCAGTACGAGGGCATCCTCGCCGAGCACGCGCACTGCCGGCAGTCCGTCGTCGTCTTCGACACCTGCCACATGGGGCAGATCGCCATCCGCGGTTCCGACGCCGCCGGCGAACTCTCCCGCCTGCTGACGCAGGACGCCGCCGCCCTGCCCGTCGGGCGGGCGCGATACGGACTACTGCTCAACGAGCGCGGCGGGATCCTCGACGACACGATCCTCCTGCGCCTCGCCGACGATGAGTTCCTGCTGGTTGTCAACGCCGGGCCGCGCGACAGCGACTTCGACTGGCTCGCCTGGCACATGTCCCGCTCGGTCACGCTGGAAGACCGCTCGCAGTCCTGGGGCAAACTCGACGTGCAGGGCCCGGGCAGCTTCGCCGCGCTGCGACCGCTGGTCGATGCGCACTTGGAGAAACTGGCGTACTTCCACGTCGTTCGCGCCCAATGCTGCGGGCGGCAGGCCATCGTCAGCCGCACGGGATACACCGGCGAACTCGGGTACGAGATTTTCCTTCCGATGGAGGACGTGCCGGCCGTGTTCGACGAGCTGCTCTCGCGCGAGGCGGTGCGCCCCGCCGGGCTGGGCGCGCGCGATTCGCTGCGCCTGGAGATGTGCTACCCGCTGTACGGGCAGGACATCGACGAAGAGACCACGCCGCTGGAGGCGGACCTGGGGCGGTTCGTGGACCTGCGGCGGGAATTCATGGGCGCAGCGGCGTTGCGGGCGGTCGCGGCGGTGGGCGTGCGCCGCCGGCTGGTCGCGTTCCGCGCCGAGACGCGCCGCCGCGCTGAAAGCGGCATGGAGATCGCCGCGCCGGACGGGAGGATTGTCGGCGCCGTCACCAGCGCCGCGTTCGCGCCGAGCCTGGGCGTGTCGATCGCGATGGGCTACGTGGAGGCCGCCTGCGCGCACAGCGGCGCGGCCATGTCCATCCGCCACGCGCGCGGCGAGTTGCCGGTTGTGCAGGCGGACAAACCGCTGTATAAGCAAGGCGCCTGCCGCACCATCGTTCCGGGTTTGTGAAAAAAGGAGCCCCGCCGATGAACGCGCCGACGGACCTGCTGTATACCGACCAGCACGAGTGGATCCGCGTCCAGGGCCGGATGGGCACGGTGGGCATCTCCGACTTCGCGCAGAACGCCCTGGGCGACGTGACGTTCGTCGACCTGCCCGCCGTCGGGACCGTCCTGGCGCGGGGCGCCGAGGCCTGCGCCATCGAGTCGTGCAAGGCGGCCTCCGGAATCTACGCCCCCGCCGCCGGAAAGGTCACAGAGGTCAACGCCGCGCTGGCCGACGATCCGGGCCTGGTCAACCGCGAGCCGTACGGAAAGGGCTGGCTGTTCCAGTTGGAGATCGCCGATCCGTCCGACCTGGACCGGCTCATGCAGGCGGCGCAGTACCGGGAGTTCTGCGCGAAGGAGGCCTGATGCCCTTCATCGCCAACACCGACGAGCAGCGCCGCCAGATGCTCGCGGAGATCGGCCTGACGGCCGAAGACCTCTTCGCGCCCATTCCCGCCGAGTTGCGATGCGGCGAGCTGAACCTTCCGCCCGGAATGTCGGAGCAGAAGGCCCGCGAGCACATGGCCAGACTGGCCGGGCGGAACGCCTCGCACCTGGTGAGTTTCCTGGGCGGCGGATTCTACGACCACTTCATCCCTGCCGCGGTCGAGGCCATCGCCTCGCGAAGCGAGTTCTACACCGCCTACACGCCCTACCAGCCGGAAATCTCCCAGGGAACGCTCCAGGCGATCTACGAATACCAGTCCGCCGTCTGCCGCCTGACCGACATGGAAGTCGCCAATGCCTCGCTCTATGATGGCGGCACGGCCATCTACGAGGCCATCATGATGGCCCTGCGCGTCACGGGGCGACAGCGCGTCATCGTGGACGAGTCGGTCAACCCGATCTATCGCAAGATGATCCGCTCCTACACGCGCAACCTGGGCATCGAACTGGTCGAGACGCCGGTCCGCCTGTCCGTGGGAAAGCCCGACCGCGAGCGGATCGCCGACGAACTCGACGAGCGAACGGCCGCCCTGGTGGTGCAGAACCCCAACTTCTTCGGCGTGATCGACGATTTTACGGACCTCTCCGACGCCGCCCACGCGTGCGGGGCGCTGCTGCTGGTCTCGTGCTACCCGGTGGCGCTGGGGCTGCTCAAGACGCCCGGCGCGATGGGCGCCGACATCGTCACCGGCGAGGGACAGAGCCTCGGCATGGGCGTGTCGTTCGGCGGGCCTTACCTGGGCTTTATGGCCGCCCGGATGGAGCACGTCCGCAAGATGCCAGGGCGCCTCGTCGGGCGGACCGCCGACAACCAGGGACGCCAGGGATTCGTCCTGACCCTCCAGGCCCGCGAGCAGCACATCCGCCGCGAAAAGGCCACCAGCAACATCTGCACCAACGAGGGGCTCTGCGCCCTGACCGCCCTGGCGCACCTGTGCCTGCTGGGCAAGCAGGGGCTCCGCGAGCTGGCGCAATGCTGCGCCGACAAGGCGTACTACGCGCAGCAGCGACTTCTTTTCGTGCCGGGCGTGACGCTGCGCTATCCGAAGCAGTGGTACTTCAACGAGTTCATCCTCGAACTGCCGGAACGCGCCGAGGCGGTCATCCGCCGACTGCTGGACCGGGGCTTCGCGGCGGGATTCCCCCTCTCGCGATACTACGAGGGCATGGACCGATCGCTGCTGGTGGCCGTGACGGAAAAGCGGACCAAGGAAGAGATCGACCTGCTGGCCCACGCGCTGGAGGCGTCGCTGTGAAGCTGATTTTCGACAAGTCGGTTCCGAACCGCCGGGGCCCGCGCCCCGTCGAGAGCGACGTGCCGGTCCGCGCCGAGCTTCCGCAGGCCCTGCTGCGCGACCGCGCCGCGGAGCTGCCGGAAGTCTCCGAGCTGGACGTCGTGCGGCACTTCACCGAGCTGTCGCGCAGGAATTTCGGCGTGGACAACGGGTTCTATCCGCTCGGCTCGTGCACGATGAAGTACAACCCCAAGGCCACCGAGCGGATCGCGCATTACCCGGGCTTTTTCTACCTGCACCCCTTGCTGCCCCAACTGCCCGAGGGCGAGCGACTCGTCCAGGGCGCGCTGGAGGTCATCCACGAGTTGGGCCGCCGCCTGTGCGAAATCTGCGGGATGGCGGCCTTCACCACCCAGCCGCTTGCGGGCGCCCACGGCGAGCTGACCGGCACGATGATCATGGCGGCCTACCACCGCGAGCGGTCCAGCCGCAAGCGCGTCGTGCTGATTCCCGACAGCGCCCATGGCACGAATCCCGCCAGCGCCGCGATCGCGGGTTTCGCGGTGCAGACCGTGCCGTCCGACGAGACCGGCGTGATGGACGTCGAGGCGCTGCGCCGGATGATGTCCGACGAGGTGGCCGGGTTGATGCTCACCTGCCCCGACACGCTGGGGCTGTTCCATCCTCGCATCCGCGAGATCTGCGACGTGGTTCACGCCGCAGACGGCTTGATGTACTGCGACGGGGCGAACCTCAACGCGCTGGTGGGCGTGTGTCGCCCGGGCGATCTGGGATTCGACATCCTGCACGTGAACCTGCACAAGACGTTCGCCACGCCGCACGGGGGCGGCGGGCCCGGCGCCGGGCCGGTGGGCGTCTGTGAAAAGCTCGTCGAGTTCCTGCCCGCCTCGGTCGTCCGCCGGCGGCAGGACGGCACGTACTGCCTCGACTACGACCTGCCCCGCTCCATCGGATACGTCGCGCCGTTCTACGGGAACTTCGGCATCCTGGTCCGCGCGTACGCGTACCTGCTGATGCTCGGGCGCGAGGGCCTGCGTCGCGTCAGCGAGAACGCGGTGCTCAACGCCAATTACATCCGCTGCAAGCTCCGCGAGCATTACGACCTTCCCTACGGGCAGGTCTGCATGCACGAGTGCGTCTTCTCGGCGGCCCATCAGGCGGCGCGCGGCGTGCGGGCGATGGACGTCGCCAAGGCGCTGATCGACCGCGGGTTCCACCCCCCGACGGTCTACTTCCCCCTGACGGTCCCCGAGGCGATGATGATCGAACCCACCGAATGCGAGAGCCGCGAGACACTCGACGCGTTCGTCGCCGCGATGATCGAGATCGCCGAACTGGCGGAGCTTGACCCGCAGGCCGTCACGAACTGCCCCACCACCACGCCCGTCGGGCGCCTGGACGAAGTGCTCGCCGCCCGGAAGCCCGACCTGGCCTCGCTGCCGGCGCGATGACCGGTGGAACTACACTCCAACGTCGTATCGGGTCATCGCTTCCTTGGGTCGGACGTCGCGCGACTCGCACCCGCGGGCGCCCATGGCCAGCAGGTACGGCACGAGGACCGCGGCGCTTCCGAGGGCGTGACTGCCCCAGTCTTTCCACTCGGCAGCACGGGTGCCGGCGAGTTTCTGTGCCCACTCCACCAGCCCCCCCGCCGCGGCGGCCAGCGCGATTCCCGCCAGGCCCAGCCAGACCTTGCGCACCCCCATCAGCAGCGCCAGCAGCAGCCCGAGGAAAAATCCCACCCCCGCATGGAGCATCCGCTCCTGGAATCCGAACGTTCCGGCGGCCCAGACAATCAGCCCGTCGTTCCTCGCGACGGCCAGCAGGAGCATGATTCCGACGCAGATGACCAGAAGGATCGCGCCCGGTCGGCGGGTCTGGGGCCCGGCCAGCATCGTCGGAAGCAGCCCCCAGGTGAAAGCGACGGAAAGCGTGACGGCCGGGAGGAACAGCCCGCCGGGGGCCAGCATCGCGCAGGCGGCCAGCACCGACGCGGAGGTCCACGTCAGGGCGCGTCCGAGGTCTCCGCGGGCGCTGCGGTGGGCATGCCCCAGCAGCCAGACCGTCGTGACGAGCATTCCGCCGACCAGCCAGAGCAACCCGCCCCAGCCGCAGACTGCGCCGAGGACGACCAACCCTGCCTCGGCGGCGCCGATCTGCGCGAAGGCCGCTTCTCCCCGCCCCCAGACTCCGGCGGAATACGCGCGGGCAAACGGCATCTCCGGTCGCCAGAGAACGATCACGGCGGCCACGCCGGCCAGCAGGATCGCGCCGCACGCCAGTAGCGGGCGCCGGGATCCGCGGAAGACGCCTCCCGCCACCAGGAGGATTCCGCCGACGACGGCGCCGGTGACCAGCGCCGCCTCGGGCGACAGCGTGCCCAGCGCCCCGGCCGCCAGGATGGCCAGCGCCACGCAGAACCGCCGCAGTCGGGCGCGCAATGCGGGCGACAGCGCAATCTGCCCCACGCCTCCCCGCGTCCACAGCGGCGACAGCCAGACCGCGATTCCCGCGAAGCCCAACAGCGCCAGCGCGCTGCGGACCGGGCCGGGATCGGCCAGGAAAATCGCCGCCAGCGATCCGAGGATCATCGCGCCTCCGCAGACGCTCAGGACGCTGGCGTGCTCGGTCGCCTTGGGCAGGAGGCTCTGGCTGAGCATCACGCCCAGGGCAAGGACCGCGAACTGGAAGATCATGGAGGCGTCCATGGCGCTGCTCAGGACGGGGGGGCTCTCCTGGCGGTGGACGATTCCTCGGACGAGGTGGACCACCAGGATCACCGCAGGCGCCGCCATCGCCAGGTGCAGGGCATGGCCCGGTACGGCGCGGTCGCCGGCCACCACGCGCCACAGCACCCACAACGTGAACACCGCCAGCAGCCCCCCCACCAGCGACCCCCATGCTTCGAAGCTGGGCCACCACCAGGAGAGCATGCCGATCGTCACCACGCCCGTCAGTGTCCAACGGGCGATGCGGGAAATCTGCCTTGCTGTCGTTCCGATCGGAATTGCCATGCGCGCGTGCCTTTCGCAGCAGGCCATTATCGACATCGCGAGCTGGCGGGCAAGCGACAGGCGGCGGATTCGTCGAATTCCCAAAAACCACCCACCGCAGAGGACGCAGAGAACGCGGAGAAGAAAAGGCGAAAATCATTCCATGCAACCCTCGAGTCGCGACTCGTGATTCGCGACTTTCAATCCGTCGATTATTTCTTCTGCCTTCTCGGTGTTCTCTGTGCCTCTGTGGCGGGTATTTTCTGGTTTTGGAGGCGCAAAAAAACGCGGGCCGGCTTACCGGGCCGACCCGCGAACAGAAAGAAACTTCAGGCCTGCGGAACACCCGCCGGCCGATGTTCACATCGTTTCCGCGTTCTCCACGCCCCAGAACGTCTCTCCGGAAAGATCTTCGGGGCAGACGCTGGTGACCTGCTCGCGCCGTTTCGTGGTCTTCTCCGGGCCACCGCGGGTGCAATGGAACTTCACCAAGGCCTCGGTGGGACTGCCCGCCTCGATGAGCATCTCCGACTGGTTGGCGTTGCGCCCGTTCAGAAAGCGAATCCGATAGGTCATCTCACTGCCCTCCACCACACCCGGCAACGTAAGATTTTCCCCGACGGGGGGCAAATTCAACCGCGACAGGTTGTTACGCAAGACGAGGGGAAAGGTCTGGGAGACCGCGGCGCAAGGATGGCGTAACACGCCATGAAGGCGGGAGTTAGAATGCGACGGGCCAGCGGGAGCGGCTCTGTCCTATCGCGAAAGGAATTCGACGATCCCGTCGGCGATGGCGTCGGCCAGGCGCTGTTGGTAGCTGGAATCGCCCAGTTTGGCGGCCTCGTGGCGGTTCGAGAGGAATCCAGTTTCGACCAGCACGGCCGGGGCGCTCGTTCGCAGCAGCACGCGGAAGCCCGCGGTGCGGATCCCCCGGCTGGTCGCGCCTACGCGCCCCATGCTCCGCTCAATGTCCTGTCCGGCCTTGCGGGCCTGCGTGGACGGCGAGTTGGGAATGTAGACCGTGAAGCCGGCGGCGGCGGCGTTGTCCGACGAGTCAGCGTGGATGCTCACGAACAGGTCCGCCCCGGCGCGGTTGGAGATGGCCGCCCGCTCGTTGAGTTCGATGAACGTGTCGCTGTCGCGGGTCATGATGACCTCGGCGCCTCGTGCGCTGAGACGTTGGGCAATCATGCGGGCGATGGCGAGGTTGACTTGCTTCTCATTGAACCGCAGGACGCTGCGCGCCCCGCCGTCCTGCCCGCCGTGCCCGGGGTCGATGACGACGCGCCCGAGCTTGCCCGTGCGCCGATCCGGCGCGATGCGCCGGTCCGGCGGCGCGATGGTCCGCCGCGTCGGCTCGCGCATCTGCGAGCGGATCTGCTCCTCCAGGTTCTGCGGCACGAAGAGGATCCCGCTGATGGAGGCGATCTCGCACCCGCCCGCCAGCGGTTTGGCGTTGACGATCACCTGGGCGTCGGGCGACGGGAAGATCAGAACCGTGTTGCTCTCGTTGTGGAGGGTGGCGCTGGCGCAGGAGGTCTCGTCCACGGTCATCCCCAGCCGCCCTGCCAGCTGGAAGACGCTGAGCGTTCCGACCGGGGCTACCACGATTTCTCCGCCCGTAGACGCCAGGACGCCGGGCTTCTCGCACCCGGCCAGAACGGCCGCGGAAAGGGTCGCCACCAGAATCAGCCTGTGAATCATGCCGGAACGCTTCACTGCGGGATTCTCCATCCTTGGGTTATCCGAAATCGGGGCACTGTTGAACTATCGGACGAAGCGCGGAGTTCACTCCAGCCGGACTTTCCCCGCGACGCTTTCATGCAAGCTGGCAGTATACCAGAAACGCCAGCCACAAGAGAAAAATCGCCGCCAGCAGAAAGTACTTCCACGCCGACCGGCGGTTCGAACGGTCGGGGATTCCCTCCACGACGTCGACGGGTTCGGGATCGTGCGAGGCAGCGCTCTTGTCGTGTCTGGCGGTCATTCCTTCAACTCGAACTTGTCCGGGGCATGGAAAGCCTCGTCAAACGTGTAGACGTTGCGGAAGTCCTCGATGCTGTCCTGGTCGGTTTTCCGCATGGGCCCGTGTTCAATGAGCAGGTAGACCATGTTCCCGAAGTCGATCGTCTCTCGGATGTTCCACTTGGCCAGGACCGTGCGGGCGAGCATGCCCCAGCGTTCGACGGCCAGCTCGCGCAGGGACTTGCAGATCTGCTGGCCGGTCACGTGGCGCTGTCCCGGCGGGGCGGAACTCTCGCCGTGGACCTCCTTGACCGCCCGCGCGAGGCCCTCATTGAGAAACGCGTATGCCTCGGGCGGGTAGCGACCGTCCTCGCGGATGATCTGCTCGATGTTTTTCCGGGGATGCTCGACCATCACGATTTCCTCGGGAACAAACCGTTGCCCTTGCGGACTTTTGTACCGGCGGGCAGCCCCCCCCACCGCCCCGCGCCACCGCGAAGGTCGGCGTCCGGCGGAAGGCCCAGTTGCGCCAGCCCGCGGGCGGCGGTGTCCGGCATGACCGGCTGAAGGTGCAGCAGCGCCACGCGCACCGCTTCGGCGCAGATGTAAAGGATCGTCCCCAGCCGCTCGCGCTGCGAGGCGTCCTTGGCGAGCTTGAACGGCGCGGTCCGGTCGATGAACACGTTGGTTGCCGTCGCCAGGGCGATGATCTTTTCCAGGTAGTCCTGGAACTGGCAGGCGCCGAGGATCGCCTCGGCCGAGGCATCCAGGTCGGCGGCGGCTGCCAGGACCGGCGCCTCTTCGTCACCTGCATGGCCCGGCGCGGGAACTGCCCCGTCGAAGTAGCGCTCGATCATGTTGACCGTGCGGCTGAGCAGGTTGCCGATGCCGTTGGCCAGTTCGGTGTTGTACCGACCCTGGAGGCCTTCCTGCGAGAAGTCCCCGTCGGCGCCGAACGCCACCGACCGCAGCAGGTAATAGCGGTAGACGTCCACGGAATACTCGCGGCAGAGGTCGGCGATCTTCTCGCGCGAGATGAAATTGCCCAGGCTCTTGGACATCTTTTTGCCCTCGCTGGTCCACCACCCGTGCGCGAAGACGCACTCCGGCAGCGGCAGATCGAGCGCCATGAGCATGCACGGCCAGTAAACCGCGTGGAACCAGAGGATGTCCTTTCCGATGAGATGGACGTTGGCCGGCCAGTACTTCGCAGCCTTTCCGTCGAACTCGTCGCCGATTTCGGGCAGCCCGCAGGCGGTGTAGTAGTTGCTCAGCGCGTCGATCCAGACGTAGACCGAGTGCGTCGGATCGTTGGGCATGGGCACGCCCCACCCGCCGAGCTTTTCGGCCTGGCGGGAGATGCTCAGGTCCTCCACGCCCAGGCGGAGCTTGCTGAGCACCTCGTTGCGCCGCGCTTCCGGCTGGACGAAACCGGGGTTCGCCTCGATATGCTCGATCAGCCGCGGCACCCACTTGCCCAAGCGGAAGAACCAACTCGGTTCGCTGTAGCGCACCAGCGGTTTTCCGTTGATCGCGCTCTTGTAGTCGTTCTCGCGGGCGGTCGATTCGGTGACGAACTCTTCCTGCCCCTCGTCGTACCAGCCCTCGTACTTGCCCTGGTAAATCTCATCCCTGTCCACCATCGCCTGGACGAGCGCCTGGACGCGCTTCTCGTGGCGCGGTTGGCTGGTCCGGATGAAATCGTCGTGGGAGATGTTCAGGTCCTTCCAGAGGTCCTGGAAGTGCACGACAACGGCATCGGCAAGTTCCTTCGGCCCCATGCCCTTTTCCGCAGCGGCCTTGACGATCTTGATGCCGTGCTCGTCGGTCCCGGTGAGGAACCGGACGTCGCGCCCCCGCGCCCGCCAGAATCGCGCGAGCACGTCGGCCGCGATCGTCGTGTACGAATGCCCGATGTGCGGGGCGTCATTGACGTAGTAGATCGGCGTCGTCGCGTAATACGTCTGGGTCATTTCCGAAGCTTCCTTTGCAGAATCCGTCGGCGTCCGGGCAGATACCTTACACTTCGCCCGGCGAGTCCGCCACCCCAAAGCGCACGCGCCCGTTGGCCTGCGCGGCAGAGCGAATCCTATACTGAATCAGGAGTCGCGGGGAAGGTCACAGCTCTCCGCGGCGCCACCAAGGCAAAGCGGCCGGTCTCCATAACGAGGTCGGCCGTCTTTGTGCGCGACCGCCCGTTGCCCCACGCGCTCCCCGCGCATATCATGGATGCGGAAAGGAGTTCCCGTCCATGAAGGTCTCGGTCAAGACGATTTCCTCTCAGCCGTCGTGGGTCATCCGCAGTCGCAACGTCGAACTCGCCGTCACGCAACTCGGGGGGCACATGGCGCCCGTCACGTTCCGCCGCGACAGCGCCCGGCCGGTCCAACCCTACTACGTCAGCCCGTGGCAGGGCGAAGGCCTGAAGATCGACGACCCGGTGCTGGTCCCGCTGCGCGGCGACTTTTTCTGCGCGCCGTTCGGCGCCAACGCCAAGCCGTTCCGCGGCGAGAAACACGTCTGCCACGGAGAGCCCGCCACCGCGAAATGGACCTTCGTGTCCGCCGACCGCGCGGGCCCGGCGACCTCGCTGACGCTCGCGATGAACACGAAGGTCCGCCCCGGCACCGTCACCAAGTGCCTGACGCTCGTGGACGGACACGACGTCGTCTACTGCCGCCACGTGCTGGCCGGCTGCGCCGGGCCCATGCCCCTCGGGCACCACGCCACGCTGGCATTGCCCGGCGTGGAAGGTTCGGTCCTGGTATCCACCAGCCCCATCCGCTTCGGCATGACGAACCCCACGCTCTGCGGCAACCCGCGCAACCGCCAGTACCAATCGTTCGCCCTCGGGGAGCGGTTCGCACGCCTTCAGCGAGTTCCGCTGCTGTGGAAGCGCCAAGCCTTTGCCGACGCCTCGCACTTTCCGGCGCGGGAAGGATTCACGGACATCCTGGCCGTATTCAACCGACCCGCCAAGGCGCCGGCGTGGACGACCGCCGTGTTCGGCCGCGCAGGATTCCTGTGGTTCTCGCTGAAAGACCCCGCCATGTTGCCGACGACGGTGTTCTGGATCGCCAATCGCGGGCGGCACAACGCGCCTTGGAACGGGCGCAACCGCTGCCTGGGGCTCGAGGACGTGTGCGGATATTTCGCCGAGGGGATCGCCGACTCGGCGCGCCCCAACGCCCTGACCCGCGCCGGCGTGCCGACGGCTGTGAAGCTCTCGCCGCGTCGGCCGACGGCCGTCCGCTACATCCAGGGCGTCGCCCCGACGCCCTGCGGATTCGGGCGCGTCGCGCGGGCGGTCTTCTCGCCTGGCGCGGTGACGTTCGTGGACGGCGCGGGCAAAAAGGCCACGGCGGCGGTGAATCACGAATTCCTCCAGACGGGCGAGATCGCCCGATGGGAGCGTGAATCATGAAGATCCTCATCGTGTTCTATTCGCGGACGGGCGTGACCCGGCGGGCGGCGACCGAGCTGGCCGCGGCGCTGGGCGCGGACGTCGAGGAAATTCACGACACGAAAGACCGCCACGGCGTGCTGGGCGGAATGGGCGGGGGAAAGGACGCCCTGCTCAAGAAACTCGCCGTCATCGAGCCGGTCTCGCGCCGACCCGCGGAGTACGACTTGGTCGTCGTTGGCACGCCCGTCTGGGCGTTCACGATGGCACCGGCCATTCGGACTTATCTCACCGAGCACGCCGCGGAAATCGCCAGCGCGGCGCTGTTCTGCACCCTGGGCGGAAGCGGCGCCGCCAAGACCTTCCGCGACATGACCGCGGCGCTGGGCAAACCGCCCGTCGCCACGCTGGAACTGATCGACCGGAAGGTCAAGGCCGGGGAATGCTCCGAGGCGATGCGACAGTTCGTCGAGACGATCCGGAAGGCGTGAACGCGCGGAAGGAACACCCGTGTTCAGCCTTTAAGCGGCTTCGACGAAGTCGCAGTTCGTCGTAGGCTCAGGGACGTCCAATCCTTCTTCCCGCAAGCCCTCGATATGGAAATCGATGGCTTCCTTGATGGACTTCTTCACTTCGTCCAGAGTGTTACCGCAGGAAGCGCAGCCGGGAAGATCGGGAACATAGGCGCTATAACTTCCGTCTTCGCCCCGTTCGAGGATGACGAGATATTTCTTAGCCATGTCTTCCCTCTTATTTTAGTCCGGCTTGCTTTAATATGCTATTGAGTGTACCCGGTGGAACATCTTTGTTCAATTTCATCGGAATGGTCACAAGCCCCCCCTTCGTCGGATGTTTATACTGGCCGTGGCTGCCTTTTTGCCTTGCCAGATGCCACCCGTCCGTCTCAATCAATTTGACTAAATCGCGATATTTCATTCATTCCCCCAGGGCGGTTTCCAAGTCGTCCAGCCCGGCAACGACGATCTGGGCCTGTCCGCCGGGCTCCGTCGGGCGGTCGGCGTGCACCTGTCCCGGCATGCGAAGCTGGATCGTTTTCCACCCCAGACGGTTGGGCGCGAGAAAGTCCTTGGCGGGATTGTCGGCCACGTAGGTGCATCCGGTCGCCAGCACACCCAGTTTTTCCGCCAGCGTGACGAAACCCTTCGGCGAGGGCTTCCAGCATTCCCGCCCCATCGTCTCGGTGAACAGGACAGCATCGAATTTCCCAGTCAGGCCGAGGGCGTCCAGCTTGAGCTGCTGGGCGGGAAGGAATCCGTCGCTGAGCAGCCCCAGGCGGACTCGCCCGCGCAGGCGGTCGAGCAGCCCGGCGACGCCTTCGTAGGGCCGGATGTCGGGGTGATGCCCGCGGTAGACGCGCACGAGTTGTCCGACGCGGTCGGGGCACAGGCCCAGCGAGAACGCCTCGTTGAGCGCGTCGAAGGCCCCGCCGGTCTCGCCTTCCAGGAACCGCCGCCACAGCCAGTCCTCGTACTTCTCCCCGCGCCCGGTCTCGATGCGCAGGAACTTCGCCACGGCGACGTACCCGCTGCGGACATACTGGCGCTCGGGGTAGAGCGTGTCGTCGAGGTCGAAAACGACCGCGCGAGTTGTCGCGTCGTGTGCCGGCATAATTCAGGATGCTTCGAGACTCGCTACCGGAACATGGGCTGGTTGAAGCCCGACAGCTTGTCGATGGCGTCAACCTGCATGAAGACGGCTTCGTCGTATCGCAGCATGAGCAGGTGATCGGTGAATTCGCCGACGGTGGCGGTGATCGGCTGTCCGAGGACTTCCTGGAGCAGGTACAGCGGGAGGTCGGCGCCGGCGGCGATGGACAGCACCGATCCGCCCCCGAAACGCGGATTGATTTCGAAGAATCGCGGCGCCCCGCCGTTTCCGCCCGGCCGGCGGCACTGGCAGCAGAACACGCCCCACATGTCGTCCAGCAGGCTGGCGAGCTTGGTCGTCGCCTCGATAAGTTCCGGATCGTGGACGGTCACGCCCTTTTCGACCTCGCCGCTGCGAACGACGAGGCGCTGTCGCGGCACGACGCAGCGGACCTGTCCGTCGCGACTGCGATAGACGTCCACGGTGAATTCCTGCCCGGGCACGTAGTCCTGGACGAGCAGCAGGTCGCCATAGGTCGCCACGTGGGCGGTGAGTTCCTTTTCGTTGTTGATGACGCCCGCGCCCACACCGGCTGATCCGCGGACCGGCTTGACGAAGCAGGGATAAAACGGCTGGGTGCGGAACTCACGAAGGGTGCACGTGCGAATGGTGGACAGCCCCGCCTGGGTCAGCAGCGAATTGATCCGCGCCTTGTCGCGACAGAGGGCGACGACCGGTTCGCTGCCGATCATGACGGTGCATCCTTCGCCGGTGAACTGGTCGCGTTGGCGGGCGAGGCTGCGCAGGTCCAGGTCGGTCAGGGGCACTACCAGCCCGATGCGGTGCTTGCGGACGATCCCCAGCAGCGAGGGGATGTATTCGATCCGCCCCACCGAGGGCATGATGCAACCCACGTCGGCCCGCTGGAACGCCGGGGAGGACGATGTGACGTCCGTGGCGATGATCTTTCCCGCGCAGTCCAGCTTGGCCATGGCACGCCGAAAGGCGTCCATCAGGGCCACGCGCCGACCGACGCATGTGAACAGGATGTTCAACTCATGTTTCGGAATTGCTCGCTCTCCGCGCCTCGCCCTGGGACGCCGAAACCCCATCGGTCCCTGCCGGGACGTCGCTCTCCCTTTCATGAGTCAGGCTGTATTGCCTCTCATAAATGTCGTCCCGATGGCCCAGAATGTTTAGAAATGTTCGGCAAATGATCCGCAAATCCAGCCCGATACTCTGCTTTTCCACGTATTCCACGTCAAGTTCGATCTTTTCCTCGTGCGTCATGCATCCGCGCCCATAGGCTTGGGCATATCCGGTCAGTCCGGGGCGCACCTCGAGGCGGCGGCGCTGCCGGGCGTTCCACAGGGCGGCCTGGCGCTCATACAGCGGGCGCGGGCCGACCAGGCTCATCTGTCCGGCCAGGATGTTCATCAGTTGCGGAAGCTCGTCGAGGCTCGTTTCCCGCAGGAATCGCCCGAGGCGGGTCAGGCGCGGATCCGTTCCCTCACGCGGGGATTCGCCGTAGGGATCCGCCTCGGCGCGCATCGTCCGAAACTTGAGCATGGTAAAGGGCTTGCCCTTCCAGCCGGCGCGGCGCTGGCAAAAGAGGGCCGGTCCGCGACTGGTCAAACGGATCGCCAGCGCGATCAGCAGCATGGGGATCGCCAGGAGTCCCAGGGCAATCAGGCTGCACACGATGTCAAACAGACGCTTGAGCATCTTCTTCTCGCCGGGCGCTCAACTCCGGCATGCGTCGCGCTGGCGCCAAGGGCGCCGATTCCTGAAATGCGGGGCGAAAGCAAAGCTGAAAGCGAAACGCTGAAAGCTGAAACTACGCTACTGAGGCAATGCACTTTCTGATTTCAGCTTTTCGTTTTCCGCTTTCCGTTTTGCTATCCCAGATTTGCCTTGTACCAATCGATCGCCCGCGTCAAACCTTCCTCAAAGTATACCACAGGTTCATATCCGATGGTCTGTTTTGCGCGCGAGATATCCGCCAGCGAATCCTTGACGTCTCCGGCGCGCGGCGACTGGTAGTCCGCCCGCACGTCGCAGGCGAGCAGCTTGCCCAGTTGGTCCAAAATCTGGTTGAGACTGGTTGCCCGGTGGCAGGCGATGTTGACCACCTGTCCGTTGCAGACCTTGGCGGGCGCGGTCGCCGCGAGCCAGTTGGCCCGGCAGACGTTCTCGATGTAACAGAAGTCGCGGCTCTGTTCCCCGTCGCCGTAGACGACAGGCCTTTCCCCGCGCAGCAGCTTGCTGACGAACGCGGGGATGACGGCTGCGTACGCGCCGTGAGGGTCCTGGTGCGGCCCGAAGACGTTGAAGTACCGCAGGCAGAACGTCTCCATGCCGAAGACGCCCGCGTAGGCCCGCATGTAGGCCTCGCAGGCGACCTTGCTGGCGGCGTAG
>JAKPKY010000137.1 GCA_029553505.1 Planctomycetota bacterium | reverse complement strand
CCAGCCGATCCGCGTCGCCGTCACGGGCTCGACCATCAGCCCGCCGATCTACGACACGCTGGCCATCCTCGGGCGCGAAAAGACCCTCGCCCGCATCAGCCGCTGCCTGGCGACGCGATAAGACAAATCGGAAAGGCCATCATGAGTCTTCTGGTGACGGGAAGCATCGGGATCGACACGGTGGAATCGCCCGCGGGCAAGGCTGTGGACGCCCTGGGCGGCTCGTGCGTCTATTTCGCGTATGCGGCGAGTTTCTTCACGCCGGTCCGCCTGGTGGGCGTGGTGGGCGAGGACTGCCCGCGCGGGTTCCTCGACCCGCTGGCCCGGACGGGGCGGATCGACCTATCCGGCGTGGAGGTCCGCAAGGGCAGCAAGACCTTCCGCTGGCACGGGCGGTATCACGACGACGTCAACGTGCGCGACACCGTCGCCGTCGAGCTGAACGTGCTGGCCGAGCGCGGACCCGCCATCCCCGAGACCTTCCGCGACAGCACGCACGTGTTCCTGGCCAACACGCACCCGGCGCTCCAGGGGGAACTGATCGGGCAGCTTTCGTCGCCGGCGCTGATCGTGGCCGACACGATGGACCTGTGGATCGAGACGCAGTGCGACGCGCTGCTGGCGCTGCTGCCGCAAATCGACGGGCTGGTGCTGAATGATTCGGAGGCCAAGCTGCTGACCGGGAAGTCCAACGTCGTGGCGGCCGGGCTGGAGATCGCCCGGCAGGTCCGGCGGTTCGTGGTCGTCAAGAAGGGCGAGCACGGCAGCCTGCTGTTCGCCGAGTCTCGCGTCTGCGCCCTTCCGAGCTACCCGACGGTGAACGTGGTGGACCCGACGGGCGCGGGCGACAGTTTCGCCGGGGCGATGATGGGCTGCCTGGCCGCGACGGGCCGCTGCGACCTGCCCGCCCTGCGTGAAGCGCTGGCCTACGGGACGGTGACGGCCAGCATCGGTCTGGAGGGCTTCTCGCTGGGGCGGTTCCTTGCCGTCGGGCGGGAGGACATCGAGCGCCGCCTGGCGGAGTTTCGCGAGCTGGTTCGCTTCTGACCGCGCGGGGGGAAAGGAGCCCGGCCATGTCGATGCGGACGTTCCTGGCAATAGACCTTCCCGAAGGCATTCGCGCCGCGCTGACTGAGACCGTCGCAGAACTGCGGACACAAATCGCCGGCGAGGCGAAGATTACCTGGGTCCTGCCGCAAAACCTTCACGTCACGCTCAAGTTCCTCGGCGAGGTGGAGGACCGTGCGCTGAACGACGTGCTGGCGGAGGTGGCGCGCGTCTGTACCGGCGTCGCGCCGTTCGAGTTTTCCGTGCGGGGCGTGGCGTGCGTTCCGCCGTTGGGCAACCGGTTGAGGATGCTCTGGGCCGATGTGGCCGACCCGACCGGGCGGATGGAGGAACTGCACACGCGCCTTGACGACGCTCTGTCGGCAATGGGATTCTCCAGGGAAAACCGCGGCTTCCAGGCGCACATCACGCTGGGTCGCGTGAAGTTCGCTCGCGATGCCGCCGCGGTCCGAGCCGCGGCCGAACCGCTCGCCGACGAGGATTTCGGCGACGTCCGGGCCGGACAGGTGACCGCCTACACCAGCCAGCTCACGCCCGACGGGCCCATTTACGCGCCTCTGTCGCACGCGCGCCTGGGCGGATGACGAGAATGCGGACAGACCATGCCGGACCTTGAACCCGACACGAAATCGCATTGCCGCTCGCGACTGGCGCTGCTCGCCCTGGCCGCGCTGCCCATGGGGATGCTCTACCCGCTCTGGGGGAATCCCGTCTCTGCCGGCGAAGACGACGTGATCTATTACTACCCGTTGCGCAAGATGGTGGGCGAGCAGCTTCGCGCCGGGCGCTGGCCGCTGGAAAACCCGCGCGAGGCGGGGGGCGTGCCGCTGATGGCCGACCCGCAGGCGGCGGTGCTCTACCCGCCGACCTGGCTGTTCGCCGCGACGGACGCGAAGCTCGCCTACTCGCTCAACGACTTCCTGGCGTTCTCCGTGGCGGGCACGGGGATGTTCGCCTATCTCCGCGCCGTCGGGCTGGGCGGCGCCGGCGCGATGTTCGGGGCCCTGGCCTTCATGTTCTGCGGATTCCTGGTGGGCCATCGCGTGCACCTGTCGCTGGTTCACACGGCCGCGTATCTGCCGTGGGGCCTGTGGTGCGTGGAGCGTCTGCGCGTCCGCGCGAAGCAGGCCTTCGCGGCGATGACGCCGGTGGTGCTCCTGGCGCTGCTGGCGGGGCACTGGCCGACCTTCATCCACCTGTGCCTGGCGTGGGGCGTGTACCTGTTGCTGCGCGCCCGGCCACTGGGGCGGGCGATCCTTCTGGCGGCGGGGGCGATGGCCCTGGCGGCGCTGATCGCCATGCCGCAGATTCTCGCCACACGCGACCTGCTCGCCCAGGCCACGCGCCACCGCATCGGGTACGCGGAGTTCGGCGAGAACAGTTTCTTCCCCGCCGCGGGCGTGCTGGCGGGGTTTCCGTTCCTCTTCGGCTCGCGGACTGCGAATCTCTTCCCGCAGCGATGGTGGGGGCCGTGGCACCTCTGCGAGATGCTGGGCTACGTGGGACTGGCAACGCTCGCGCTGGCTGGCGCGACGGTCTGGCGGCTGTACCATCGCAGGCCCGGCGCGCCGGGTTCGCCGGACGAGACGGCCTCGCTGGTGCGCGTCTGGACGTGGATGGGTGCCGGCGCGGGCGTCTGGATGCTCGGGTACTACCTGCCGACGTACAAGCTCGTGCATCTGCTGCCGGTGCTGGGCGTGGTGCGGTGCCCCGCACGAATGGTGCTGGTGGTGGACGCGGCGCTGGCGGTGCTGGCGGCCGTCGGGGTGGACCGCCTCGTCCGCGCCGGAACCGCTGACGAGCGGGCCGCGCGCCTCGCCCGCGCCATCCGCTCGGCCGTGACGGTCGCGCTGCCGGCCGCCATGCTCATCGCGCTGGCCCTGGTCGCCGTGTTGGCGCTGCTGGGCGAGCGCCTGGGGGCGTTCTGGGCGTTCTTCTCTGGCACGCCTGCCGACGCACTGGCGGCGCTCTGGCCGCCGGGCCCGGCTCTCTGGGTGCCGGCGGGATTGGCCGTCGCAACGATCGCCCTGGTGCGTTACTGGCTGGGCGCGCCGTCGCGCCGCGCCGGCTGGCTGATCGTCCTGCTGCTGGCCGACCTGTTTTTCCTGACGCGATTCGTCGATGTCCCGCTGGACCGCACCCGCCCGGTCGATCCCGACGTTTCGCCGGCCGGCGCTTGGCTGAAACAGCACGACGGCGACACCGCGCGGTACCGCATCTGGAGCCTCGCCGACGTCTATCAAACGCGCCAGGCGGAACTGCTCGTCCCCAAGATCGCCCAGTCGCTGGGGTTCCGCACGATCAACGGCTACGGGCCGTTCCAGTCGCCCGTCCACGCGCACCTGTTGGGCTTCCGCATTTACGGAAACAACCGCGACTGGCGACGGCTGGTGGAGGAAAACCGCCTGCTGAGCCTCTGCGGCGTGAAGTATCTCATCGCAGCCTCGCCGGAGCACCGCGAGGTCATCGAAAATGTCTGCATCGCCAAGGCCCCGCCCGCTGAGGAAGGCGAAAACCTACTCGTTGGGGAGTGGCGGCTTTCCCACGCCGTGGTGGCCACAGCCGCCGGTTCGTCGGGGGAATCCCGACTGCGATTGGAGACGCCGTTCCTGTGGCGCTGGTCGCAGGCGGACCAGCCGGTGACGCTCGAACCGGATCGCGTATATCGCATCGCGCTGGACGCACGCGGTCCGATGGACGGAGCAGCCAATTTCCTCCGCGCCGACGTGGCGTTCCGCTTTCCCGACGGGCGATGCGAAGCGCCGGAGGATTTCGCGCTGATCGCGTATCCCGAGCAGATCGGCGTGGACTGGCGGCACTTCGAGTGGACCTTTTCCGCCGAGGCCGGGCGCTGGCCGGCGGGAGGTAGCGTCGAGACGATCTTCCGCGTCTTCACGATGAGCGAGCGGCTGATTGAGGTACAGAACGTCGAACTTCGCGCCAGCTATTGGCCCGCGCCGCGCGATTCATCCGGCCTCCTGGTCGGCGGCGAGCACGTCTACCTGGACCAGACACCACTGGGCCTGCCGCCGCTGCGGCCGAGCGAGCCCCGCGTGCACATCTATCGCAACCGTCTCTGGCAGAAGGACTTGCAGCCTCTCATCGCCGACGAGCAGACCATCGAACGTCTCAAGTGGCAACCCGGCACGGTGACCGAACGCAGGCCCGACTTCTCCCTCCGCGCGCGAACCAACCCGCCCCTGGACCTGCTGCGGTTTTCCCTCCCCGGCGCATGCGTCTATCTGCTGATCGTGGGGCTGGTCCTTCTGCCTCGCCTTCGACGAAACCGTTCCGGCGAACCCTGAACGTCCCCTCGTCGTATGGACAAGAAAGCGACGAACCAGGACCAATTGGCTAAAGGATGCGGAGGTGGTGCATGAAGACTTTGCGAGTGGTTTGGCCGGTGGTGCTGTTGGTGGGGATGGTTGCGGGGGCGATTGCGTTTGGCCCGATGCTGGCGGGGCGATTCGCCTATGCGGTTCAGCAGGGACAGAACCAGGCGGAGCGCGAGAACCTCGCCGAGTTGAGCCGGCGCGACGCGATGTCGCCGTTGTTCCGCGCGGTGGTGCGGACGGTCAGCCCGGCCGTCGTGGAAATCCGCGTGGAGAAGAAGGTGACCGTCCGCGACCCGCTGGGCAACGACGAATTCCTCCGCCGATTCTTCGGCGACGACCTTCCGCTGCCGCTGCGCCCGCCCGAAGGGTCCCGCCGCCGAAGCCGGCCGCGCGAGTTCTTCCAGCGCGGCCTGGGCAGCGGCGTGATCGTGGACGCGGAGAACGGCTACGTGCTGACCAACCACCACGTCGTCGGCGAGGTCGACGAGGTGACCGTCGTGCTCAGTGACGGAAGGAAGCTTCCGGCCGAGTGGGTCCGCACCGACGCGCAGACCGACCTGGCGATCGTGAAGGTCAAGCCCGACAAACTCGTCGCCGCCCCGCTGGGCGACAGCGGCAGGATGGAAGTGGGCGACTGGGTGCTGGCGTTTGGTTCGCCGCGCGGGCTCCAGCACACCGTGACGGCAGGGATCATCTCCGCCAAGGGGCGCGCCATTCACGGCGGGAGCATGTATGAGAGCCTCATCCAGACCGACGCGGCCATCAACCGCGGCAACTCCGGCGGTCCGCTGGTCAACCTCCGCGGCGAGGTGATCGGCATCAACAACTCCATCGCCACCGACAGCGGAGGCAACGAGGGCACCGGCTTCGCCGTGCCGTCGAACATGGCCCGCGACATCATGAAGCAACTCATCGACAACGGAAAGGTCGTGCGCGGATACCTTGGCGTGCGGATCCAGGACGTGGACGAGAAACTTGCGCGCAGCTTCAAACTTCCCGGCACGGCGGGGGCGCTGGTCGCGCAGGTCGCCAAGGGCGGTCCCGCCGAAAAAGCCGGCATGCGGGACGGCGACTTCATCGTCAGGATCAACGGCGAGGCGGTGAAAAACGTCAACGCCCTGCGCAACGCGGTGGCGGCGCTGACGCCCGGAAAGACTTACCCCTTCGAAATCTGGCGCGACGGGGAAAAGAAGACGATCGACATAAAGATCGAGGAACAACCCGCGGACATGGCTGGGGATTTTTCCCGCCCGACGACGCAGAAGCATCAGCAGGCCGCGGCGGAGAAGTTCGGGTTCGAAGTCGGAGAGCTGACGGCGGAGTTAGCCAAACAGCATGGCTACGACCAATCGGTCAAGGGCGTGGTGATCCTGAGCGTGGAGGCCGGCTCCGACGCGGCGGACAACGGGCTGGCGCCCGGCATGGTGATCGTCAGCGTCAACGGAAAGGAAGTCGCCACGGTCGCGGAGTTCCTGTCGGAAATCGGCGGAAAATCCTCGTCCGAGGGCGTCCGCCTGCGGGTCCTGGACCCGTCCGGCGCGAAACGATTCGTGTTCGTGACGCCGGCAAAGGGATGACACGGCGGGCGTGCGGATGGTAGAATGACGACCGGTGGCGTGGTGCATTCCGCGTCGCCGGTCGTTTTCATCTCTCCGCCCGGCGTTCCGCCGCTGTTCCGGGCGGCCGATCGCGTGTCGCACCTTGTAAAGGGGTTTGCACATGATGCCTGTTCTGCATGTCGGTGAAGAGGACAAGATTCGGTCCGTCTCGCGGGAAATGAGCAAATGGGTGGACCAGGTTCTCGGACCGAGCTATCAGAAATTCTGCCCGGCCGACGCGTGGACGCCCGCGATCAACTTTTATGAAAACCCGACGCACTATACTCTCGTCGTGGAACTCGCCGGGATCAGCGCCTCCGAGATCGACCTGCGGGTGGAACAGGGCGTGCTGGTCCTGCTGGGGCATCGTCCCGTGCCGGCGGCGACCGAGGCGTCGCGCACGGAGAAACTGCACCTGATGGAGATCGACCACGGACGGTTTGCCCGGCGACTCGAGCTTCCGGCCGACGCCGACGTGGACGGCATCGCCGCGCATTACCGAAACGGCTATCTCTGGGTCCGCATCCCCAAGAGGACCTGATTTGTTATGGCGAAAAACAAACCGACCAAACCGCTCATCACCGAGGATCACGAGCCGGAAGTGGAGATCCGACAGGACGTCGGAAGGAGCAAGTCGTCCCCCGAAGGCGAGCGCGTGAAGATCCCGCCGGTCCTGGCCGTCCTGCCCGTGCGGAACCTGGTGATCTTCCCCGGCACGATCGTTCCGCTGGCCATCGGACGCGAAAAATCCCGTCGGCTTATCAGCGAGGTGCTGCCCGACGAGAAGATCATCGCCGTTGTCTGCCAGAAGGACGCCGAGACCGAAGATCCCGCACCCGATGACCTCTACGCCTGCGGCACCGCCGTCATGGTGCTCAAGGTCCTGCGGACCGAGGACGGAAACCAGAGCCTTATCGTCCACGGTCTGTCGAGGCTGAAAATCGACGAGTGGACTGCCCGCGAGCCGTACCTTCAGGCGCGGGCCACGCCCCTGACCGACGTCATCGAAGAGACCACCGAAACCAAGGCCCTGATGATGAACGTGCGCACCAGCGCCCAGCGCCTGGTGCAACTGGCGCCGAACGTGCCCGACGAAGCCGCCGTCGTCCTGAGCAACATCGACCACCCCGGTCCGCTGAGCGACTTCCTCGCGAGCAACCTCCAGATGGACGTGGCCAAGAAGCAGGACCTTTTGGAAGACGCCAATGTCGTCAGTCGGCTGCGAAAGATCAGCGCGGAACTCGGCCGGCAGCTCGAGGTCATGGAACTGTCGCACAAGATTCAGACCCAGGTCCGCGCCAACATCGACAAGTCGCAGCGGGAATACTTCCTCCAGGAGCAGCTCAAGGCCATCCAGAAGGAACTGGGGCAGGTCGATGAGAAGACGGCGGAGGTCGAGGACCTTCGCAAGAAGATCGACGCATCCGGGATGCCCGACGCGGTGAAAAACGAAACCCTCCGCGAACTCAAGCGCCTGGAGAAAATTCCCTCCATTTCTCCCGAATACAACGTCCTGCGGACCTACATGGACGTGATGGTGGAACTGCCGTGGAGCCGGTCCACCAAGGACCGCCTGGACGTCGGGCGGGCGCGAAAGGTGCTCGACCGCGATCACTACGACTTGGACAAGGTCAAGCGGCGGATCCTGGAATACCTGGCCGTGCGAAAGCTCGCGCCCGACTCGCGCGGACCGATCCTGTGCTTCGTGGGTCCGCCCGGCGTCGGAAAGACCTCGCTGGGGCAGTCCATCGCGCGAGCCCTGGGACGCAAGTTCATCCGGATGTCCCTCGGCGGCATGCGCGACGAGGCGGAGCTTCGCGGTCATCGGCGGACCTACATCGGCGCCATGCCTGGGCGGATCATTCAGGAAATCCGCAAGGTCGGAACCAACAACCCCGTGTTCATGCTCGACGAGCTCGACAAGGTCGGCGCCGACTTTCGCGGCGACCCGACCTCGGCCTTGCTGGAAATTCTCGACCCGGCCCAGAACTTCAGCTTCCAGGACCATTACCTCAACGTGCCGTTCGACCTGTCGAAGGTGCTGTTCATCGGCACGGCCAACTACATGGCGCCGGTGCCGCCGGCGCTGCGGGACCGCATGGAGGTCATCGAACTTCCGGGCTACACCCAGCGGGAAAAGCTGCATATTGCCGAGAAATACCTGGTGCCTCGGCAGTTGAAGGAAAACGGTCTGACCGCCTCGAAAGCAAAATGGAAGCGCGAAGCCCTTGTGCGTGTCATCGAGAGCTACACGCGGGAATCGGGGGTGCGCGATCTGGAGCGGCAGATCGGGACGGTCTGCCGGGGCGTCGCGGCGATGATCGCCGAGGGGAAGGTCCGTTCCCGCGCCGTCACGAAGAAACTGATTGCCGAGTTCCTCGGCCCGCGCAAGTACGAGCGTGAAATCGCGCAGCGGACCAGCGTGCCGGGCGTGGCGACGGGCCTGGCGTATACCCCCACGGGGGGTGAAATCATTTTCGTCGAGGCCGCGGCGTATCCGGGCAAGGGGCAATTGACGCTGACCGGGCAGATCGGCGACGTGATGAAGGAATCGGCGCATGCGGCGTTCAGCCTGATCAAGAGCCGGGCTCCGCGCCTGGGCCTCAGCGCCGAGGAAATTGCCCGCAAGGACATCCACGTGCACGTGCCAGCCGGCGCCGTGCCGAAGGACGGACCCTCGGCCGGCGTGTCGATGTTTACCGCGCTGACGAGTCTGCTGACCGACCGCGCCGTCCGCCCCGACGTCGCCATGACCGGCGAGGTGACGCTCCGCGGGTTGGTGCTTCCGGTGGGGGGCATCAAGGAGAAGGTGCTCGCCGCGCGCCGGGCGGGCATCGGCACGGTGATCCTCCCGGAACGGAACCGAAACGACCTGGTCGACGTGCCGGCCGACGCGAGAAAGGAACTCCGTTTCGTGTTCGCCAAGTCGGTGGATGACGTGCTGAAAGCGGCGATCCGAAGCGACGGGCGGATCCCCGGCGCAAAGGGCTCCGGAAAGGGTTCCTCAGGGAAACGCCGATGATTTTGCTTGCAACCCCGGAATTTTGCTAGAATATAGAAAGCGGAACGGTATACCAATTCCTGAATCCCGGCAACGGAGCCGGCGGATTCATGCCAATCAGAGACAGGAGCCAGTACATGTCAGACAACGGACTGCTGAACGGTAAGGCGAAACGACTCAACCTGGGCGGCGGTGGCGGTGGCGGCGGGAAAGGCATGGAGTATCTCCTTGCCGGAACGCTGGCGGTCATCATCGTCGGCTCCCTGGGGTTCACGATCTGGAAATTCTTTGGCGGAAAGACCGGTCCCAGCGGTCCGACCGAAATGCACTTCAAGTGCCTCAAGTGCAACGCGGAATTCGAGTTGAAACCCGAGGAGATTCCGCAGCCTTCCGAGCAGGCGATGTACGGACCGGAGTCCATGTTCATCGACTGCCCCAAGTGCGGCGCAAAGCAGTCCTGCCTGCCGATGGTTCAGTGCCCCAATCCCGATTGCAAGAAGTGGTACCTGCCGGAAGCGACCAAGTTTTATGCGACAAATCCCGCGGCAGCCCCCACGGAAGAGTTGAAGGACGTCTGCCCATATTGCAATACCGATCGGATCCAGTGGTATCGAGAACATCGTCCGCGTCGGTAGCGACTGACCGGCGCGCCGGCGCGTGCGCCGTGAAAAACCGGAATTGTGAGCTTGGGCGGCTTTGCTTGGTACGGCGCGTCCCCCCCCGCGCGCCCCAGGCGGGCCGCCCACTTTCTTTTTGCCCTTCGCTCCGCAATCCGGCAGGGGGCTTGTGAAGCGCTTTGACCGCGGGTAAAGTTTCCCCCGCGGGGAACCTTCCGCGACTTCCCGCGTCCAACTCCCTGAATACACACGCACGTTCGCGCAAGGAGAGACTCATGAACTCCATCCGTCGCCACGCCAAACCGCTGGCCTTCTGCCTGTCCGCCATGGTCCTGCTGACCGCCGCGGCGGTCCTGGGATCCGCCGATAACGAGGACCTGCTCCAGCAGGCCCAGGCGCAGTACGAACGCCACAACTACAAGACCGTCGTGACGCTGGCCGACAAGGTCCTCGCCGCCAGCCCCCCGGAATCGCTCCTCCGCGCCGCCCAGCGACTGCGGGCGCTGGGGCTCTGCCGCCAGCGCAACGCCGTCGGCTACGACTACGCCGAGAAGATCATGTCCGAGCATGCGCCTTTCAAGGAGGACGCCGAACTCTGGATGGCGATGGGAGCCGACCAGGAAAACCACTGGCCGCGGAAAAAGTCGTTCGATGCCTATAAAAAAGCCGGCGAACTCTTCGAAAAGGACGAAAAACACGACACGGCGGCTGAAGCGTTCCTCAAGGCCGTCGAGATGCTCCGGAACGACTACGGCATCCTCCCTCAGCCAGCCGCCCAGCAGAAGGAAAAAAAGCCCTGGACCTGGCAGGATCAGCGCCTCCAGAGCCTCCAGGAAATCATCCGCCTCTGCGAGCACGTCGCGACGCTCAAGGTGTCCGACGAGACCAAGACCCGCGCCCTCTACATCGCCGCCCAGCAGGCCTGCTCGCAGGGCGAATGGAACCTCGCCGAGATGGGCATCGCGCTGTACCGGCGGATCGTCAAGGAATTCCCAAAGACGCCCCAGGCGCCAAACGCGCAATTGGAAACCGGCGGGGCGTTCCAGCAGTTCAACCGGTTCGTCGAAGCCCTGGCGGAGTATCGCCTGGTTGTCGAAAGCTGGCCGGAGCATGCGCTGGCCAAGGTGGCCAAGCAGAGAATCGCCGAAATCAAGGCGCCGCGCGCGGCGCTGTGGGTGACCAAGAGCTTCCTGCCGGGCGAAAAGGCCGAGGTCTACTGGCTGATCCGCAACATCCGCAAGCTGAGCCTGACCGCAACGGCGGTGGACCTGCCCGCCGCCGTCGAAAAAGTTCAGACGATCTCCGACCTCGTCGGCGTCCTGTCGGCGCAGCAAGGGCAGGTCAAGGCCGAGTGGACCTTCGACACCCCCGACGACGGCAAGCACCAGTTCCACCAGTGCGCTCCGCAGGGGGAAGAGGAAAAGCAGACGACCGTCCCGATCGAGGTTCCGCTCAAGGAGCGCGGAGCATATCTCATCAAGGCCGTCGGCGCGAATCCCGACGGGCAGTCCGACACTGCCTACTGCCTGGTGGTCATCTCGAAGATCGCGGCCGTCGCCAAGCTCGACGCCGACCAGGTGGTCGTGTTCGCCAACGACGTGCTCGACGGCACGCCGTGCGCCGGCGCCTCCGTGGCCGCCGTGCGCTACTGGGGCCGCAATGGGCGCGACCACGCCTCGGGAAAGATCGACGACGCGGGGCTGGCCGAGTTGAAGATGCCGCGCCGCAACTCCTGCCAGTGGCTCGCTGCCGTCCGCGCCGGCGAC
>JAKPKY010000112.1 GCA_029553505.1 Planctomycetota bacterium | reverse complement strand
GTCCGGCGCGATCCGCGCGCCCTTCTCGATCATTGCCTTTTCGGAAATCTCCGACATGTGCGGTACCTCGGCCGGGCGCGGTCAAACGGGCTCGGCGTCGACGAGCATGAACTTGATCTCCGCCTCGGCGGCGACTTCGTCGCCCACCATCGCCCGGCAGCGGGTGTGCCCCGTGCGGGTGCGGACGTGGAGCGCCTCGGCTTCCAGGACCAGCTGGTCGCCCGGGCGGACGGAACGGCGCATCTTCACCCGGTCCATGCTGAGCAGAACCGCCACCTTGCCCGTGTGCTCCAGGCGGCGGCTCAGCAGGATGCCCGAGATCTGCGCCAGCGCTTCCAGGATCATCACTCCCGGCATGATCGGCTGGCCGGGATAGTGCCCCTGGAAGAACGGCTCGTTGATGGTGACGTTCTTGATGCCCGTGACCATGCGGTCGCCGTCCAGACGCAGGATGCGATCGACCATCAGGAACGGGTAGCGGTGGGGCAGCAGGCGCATGATCCGCCGGATGTCCATCACCGGTTCCTCGACCAGCGACACCGCGCGGGCGTTCTCGGAAATCCGCTCGAGGAGCTTGCGGACGAGGGCATGGTTCAGCTCGTGCCCGCTTTTGTAGGCGACGATCCGCCCGCGGAGCCGCCGCCCCAGCAGGGCCAGGTCGCCGATCAGGTCGCAGACCTTGTGCCGCGCGTGCTCGTCGCGGAAGCGCAACTCGTTGTCCACCGGTCCGGACTCGCCCATCACCAGCAGGTCGCGCGGCGTCAGGTGCTTGCCCATTCCGCGCCCCTGGAACTCGCGCGCTTCTGCCTCCAGCAGGAATGTCCGCGCCGGGGCGATCTGCCGGGCCAGGTCGTCCTTGCCCAGGCGGAAGGCCACCACCTGCCGACCGATGCTCGGCACCGCGCCGTAGTCCAGGTCATACAAAATGTCCAGGCAGTCGTCCGGTCCGGGCAGGGCCGCCAGCATCGCGTCGCCTTCCGAGACCGCCGCCGGCTCGTCGATCAGGTACGTCTTCCGCTCGCCGTCCTGCTCGGCCAGGCCCGCTTTCTGGATCGCCTGCACGAACGGCAGCGGCGAACCGTCCGTCGAAGGGGTCTCCGCGCCGTCCATCTCGACGACGAGGTTGTCGATCCCCAGCCCCCAGACCGCCGCCAGCACGTGCTCGACCGTCTCCACGGACACCGCGCCGTTCAGCAGGCTCGTGCGGCGCGGGCGCTTGGCGACGTGGGCGATGTCCGCCGCGATCGACACCGGAGAGGGCAGGTCGGTGCGGACGAAGGTGATGCCCGCGTCCGTCGCGGCCGGAAGGAACCGCAGCGCGCACGGCTCGCCGCCGAACAACCCGCGCCCCTGGACGGTGGCGGGCGACTTAATTGTCTTTTGAAGACTCAAGGGCCTGCACCTTCGCTTCCAGATGCTTGACTCGTTTGATCAGTTCGGGGAGCTTCTCGCCGGCCATCAGGACGCGCATCTTCTCCTTGGCCGGGCCCGCCGGAGTTCCGGCGACGGTCTGACCGTCGGGCACGTCGGACGCGACGGCGGAATACGCCGCCACCTGCGCGCCCGTGCCCAGCGACACGTTGTCGCGAATGCCCGCGTTGCCCCCGATCACGACGAAATCGCCCAGTTTGGCGCTTCCGGCGATTCCCGCCTGTCCGACCAGGATGCACCCGCGCCCCACCTGGACGTTGTGGGCGACCTGCACGAGATTGTCGATCTTCGTGCCGGCGCCGATCCGCGTCGAGCCGAACTTGGCGCGGTCGACGCAGCTGCACGCGCCGATCTCCACGTCGGACTCGATGACCACGTTCCCGATGTGGGGAATCTTGTGGTGGACGCCGCCGGAGAAGAAGTATCCGAACCCGTCGTATCCGATGGCGCTGTTGGGCCCGATGCGGACCCGCGCGCCGATGCGGCAGCCGGCGAGCACCGCCACGCCCTCGCGGAGCACGCAGCCGGGGCCGATCTCCACGTCCGCGCCGACGGAGACGTTGGCGCACAAGGCCGTGCCGGCGCCGATTTTCGCCCGCGGCCCGACCCGCGCGCCCGGTCCGATCCGCGCGTCTGCCGCCACCTGGGCGTCGTCCGCCACCGTCGCCGAGGGATGCACGCCCGCTGCGGGCAGGTCTTCGGGGCGCGCCAGGTGGGCCAGGACCGTCGCCATCGCCTTCTGCACGTCCGGAACGCGGAGGAGCGTCGCCTTCGAGGCCGGGGCGTCCGGTCCCACGATGACCGCGCCGGCCCGGCAGTCGGCCAGGTGGGCCTCGCGCCGGGCGTCGGCGGCGAAGGTCAACTCGCCCGGGCCCGCCGTCTCCAGCGACGCCAACGCGCGGATTTCCGCCGTCTCGTCGCCTTCGACGGTTGCGCCCAGCCAGTCCGCGACCGTCCGCACCGTAAGCGTTGGTTTGTTGTCCATCATGGACCCGCCATGATAGCCCGGAACGCCCCCAGCCGCAAGTCCCCAGGGCGGGGCGCCGCGGGCGGAGCGGGGGCCGGCGCGTCCGCGGAAATCACTTCCCGCCGCGGTACGCGCGGTTCATTCGGGCCAGGACTTCCTCGGTGATGTCCGCCCCGGCCGTGTTGTACAGCACCTTGCGGCGCTCGATCTGGCTGAGAAGCTCGCTGATGTCCGCCGTGGGCACGTCGCGCATCTCGCGATACAGCACGATGTCGATCGCGCGGTCCTTGGCGACCTGGCCGATGGTGTCCATCGCGTCCTTGTACATCTCCTGCGTCAGGCGAAGCTGCTCGTTGCGCCCCAGCATCTCCTCGTATTGCAGCCAAGCCTTCCGGTCGATCGTCAGGCGCTGAATCTTGTTGTAGCGGTCCTCGTAGTCCTTCGTGCCAGCCTTGAAGCCTTCCAGCTCCATCTGGATGGCCTCGATGGCCTTGATGCGCTTCTCGTTCTCCGCCTTGGTCTGGTCCATGCGCTTCTCGAACTCGACCTGGAGGTCCTTGGCGCGGTTGTAGTTGTTGAAGACCTGCACGATGTCGCAGACGGCGACACGACTGGCCGGCGCGGGCGCGGCGTTCTGGGCGAGGGTGTCCTTCAGCAGCAGCGTGCCCGCCAGAACGGCGCCGATTGCCGCGCCCAGGACCAGCAGCGAGAGTTTCTTCGACCGCATGATGCACCTCGTTTCCGTATGGGGATCCGTTCGTGCCGGATCGTCACAGCGCCCGGCGGGAGGTAGTGTACGCCGCAGGAGCCCGCGAGTCTACCGTCTGGCGACCAACGAGGCTGCGCCGAGACGGCAAGGGTTGGTTCACGACAGGCTGCTCACGGCGCCAGCCACTCGTCCAGGTGTGCGGCGACGAAAGCGTCGTCCGTCAGGTGCGGGTAGGCGGCGCAGACGCGGTCGATCTCGGCGGACTGTCCCGGCGAGAGCTTCTCGGCGGGGTTCAGGCAGCGCACGGCTTCCAGAAGTCCCTGGCGGCGCAGCACCTCGAGGATGCCCGCGATGCAGCCCTTGAATCCGTTGGCGGCGTCGAACACGGCGGCGTTGGCGTCGGTCACCTGGGCCGCCAGCGTCAGCAATTCGGCCGAAACCTGCCCGCGCCGGCGCTCGGTCTTGATCCGCTGGAGCAGCGGGACGGCGCGGGACGTCCAGACGCCCCAGTGGCCCAGCAGCCCCCCGGCGATCCGCACGCGCTGGAGCCCCGCGGGTCCGGGAACCTCGAACTCCGTCAGCAGGTCCAGCACGATGTTGTCGTCGTTTCCGGTGTAGAGGACGACCTCGCCGGCCTTGCCCGCGTCGCAGACGCCCCGGACGACGTCCAGTGTCTTGTAGCGGTCGAACGGGGCGATCTTGACGCCCAGCACGTTGTCGAGGGCGGCGAACTGCCGCCAGAAGTCGTACCCCAGCACGCGCCCGCCGACGGACGTCTGGAGATAGAAGCCGACGATCGGAATCACCTCGGCGACGGCCCGGCAATGCGCCAGCAGGCTCCCGTCCGGCGCGTCGCCCAGGGCCTTGAGGCTCAGCAACCCGGCGTGGTAGCCCAGCCGGCGGGCCAGCTTCGCCTCGGCGAGGGCCTGGGGCGTTTGCCCGCACAGCCCGGCGATCATCAGTGCGGGCCTGCCGCGCCGGGCGACCTCCCCGGCCGCCAGCGACAGCACCGGCTCGTAGAGCCCCACGGCGGGGTCGTGAATCTCGAACTGCGTGGAGTGGACGCCGACGGCCAGCCCGCCGGCGCCGGCGGCGAGGTAGTACCGCACGAGGGCGCGCTGGCGGCGCGGATCGAGTTTCAGTTTCGCGTCCAGCGCCAGCGGCAGGGCGGGGATCACCATGCCGTCGCGGAAGGCGGACAGCAGTTCGGCGGGGATTTCGGTTCGGATCATCTCAGTATTTTCCCGTGTTGACCTCGAAGTGCGTGGGCTTGTTCAGCGACGCGCCGCCGGACTGCACCCATCGCGCGGTCCAGCGGATCAGCGTCTTGAGGGGGACCGAAGGCGGCCCGAACCATCCGGCGGCCTTGGCGGAATTGTTGAGGTAGGCGCGTTCGCCCGGATGGCCGGCGAAGGTGACGGGCTTGCCCATCTCGCGCGCCAGTTCGGCGGCGACCTCGCGGACGGAGAAAGTCTCCGGGCCGGTGAGGTTGAGGATTTCCGGCGGACTGGCGCAGCGATCCAGGGCCAGCAGCGCCTGGTTGTTGGCGTCGCCCTGCCAGATGACGTTGGCGGCGGGCACGGTGTCGTTGACCGGTTCGCCGAGCTGAATCTGCCGGGCGATGTCGTGCAGGACGCCGTAGCGCAGGTCCACGGCGTAGTTCAGACGCAGCAGGCACATCGGCGTGCCCCGGGTGCGGCTGAAATATTCCAGCACGCGCTCGCGCCCGAGGCACGACTGGGCGTATTCTCCCACCGGATCGGGCGGCGTCTGCTCGGTGCAGCCTCCCGATGCGACGGTCACCAGCGGATAGACGCAGCCGGTGGAGAAGGCGACGATGCGGCTGGCGGAATAGCGCCGGGCCACGTGGGCGGGGGCGAGGGTGTTGACCGCCCAGGTGGCGGGTTCGTCGCCTTCGGTGCCGAACTTGCGCCCGGCCATGAAGATCACGTTGGCGGCATCGGGCAGTTTCGCGACGGCCTGCGGGTCCAGCAGGTCGCAGGGGATGGCTTCGATGTCGCGTGCGCGAAGGAACTCGGCGGCGGCGGGGTTGGAGAACCGCGACACGCCGAAGATGCGCAGGTTCGCCCCGGCCTGCTGGGCGGCGCGTCGGGCGGTCCATGCCAGCGACAGGCCCATCTTTCCGGCGACGCCCAGGATGGCCAGCGGGCCTTCCAGCCTCGCCATCCTCTCGGCCAGCGCGGCGCTCGGGCGCGCCAGCAGGTCGTCCAGCTCGCGTTCGTCACGAATCTCGTCGGGCAAAGGCGCCATGGAGTCTCCTTGAAATCCCATGCGGGCGGCGGGTGAAAAAACGCTGGTCCAACCAACTGGTTGGTTGTATGATACGGCAGGAATGCCTGTCGGTCAAGCCCCGATGGGAATTCGGGAGTCCGTCCGTGCAAAGAATGCCCGAGAAATTGCTGGACGATGCCGTTGCCCTGACCCGGCGCCTCGTCCGCCTCGACAGCCAGAACGCCGCGAACCAGGCGTGCGAGGACGGCGTTTGCGAATGCCTGGCCCGGTACTTCGCGGAACAGGGCCTTGCCTGCGTCCGCCAGGAGGCGGCGGGGGGGCGGCGGAACCTGCTGGTATCCCCGGAAGCGGCGGCTTGTCGTTCGAAAGGTTCGGCCGCGGCGCCCCGGATGCTGATTATCGGGCACATGGACACGGTGGTCGTCGGCGCCATGAAGGATCCCTTGGGCGGTCAGCTTCGCGAAGGGCGCATTTTCGGCAGGGGCGCCTGTGACGACAAGGGCCCTCTGGCGGCGGCAGCGGCCACGGTGGCGGTCTTCGCCCGCTCCGGCGCGGCCGGGGCGTGGAACCTGACCTTCGCCGCCACCGCCGACGAGGAAGGCGGAATGCGGGGCGCGCGGGCCTTGGCCCGGACGATCGGTTCGTTCGACCTCTGCATCGCGCTGGAGCCGACGCGCGGACGGGTGGTGACGGCCCACAAGGGCGTCTGCCGGGCCGTCCTCGTCACGCGAGGCCGCGCGGGGCATTCCTCCCAGCCGGACAAGGGCCCAAACGCCATCGAGGCCATGCTGCCCCTCTGCACGGCCTTGATGGAATACAGCCGGGAATTGTCCGCCGTGGAGGACGCCCGACTGGGACGTTCCACGTTGACGATGACGCAGTTCCATGCCGGAGCCGCCCCCAACGTGATTCCTGACCGGTGCGAACTGGTGGTGGACATCCGCCTGCTGCCCGAATGCGAGCCGGCAGAGATCGAGCGGCGCCTCCGCGGCATCTGCGGCCAATCGGCGCAATTGCATTCGCTCTTGTCGTGCCGGGGCATTCGCAGCGACCCCGAGGGCCCGGTGATCCGCGCCTTCCGCCAGGCCGTGGCGGACGAGGGCGGCGACGCGACGCCGATGGCCGTCCATTACTGCACGGATTGCTCGCAACTGGCGCACCTGGGCCCCTGCGCGGTCTGGGGTCCGGGCGACATCGCGCAGGCCCACGGCGACGAGGAATTCATCGAGGTCGCCCAGATCGAATCCGCCTGCCGCACGCTCTGGAGGTTCCTGCATGGGTGAGAAACATTCCTCGACGAAGGATCGCATCCTGCAAGCCGCCCGCGATGAATTCGCCGCCAAGGGCCCCGACGGCGCCCGCGTGGACGAGATCGCCCGCCGGGCCGGAGTGAACAAGGAACGCCTCTACGCCCACGTCGGTAGCAAGGACAAGCTCTTTCGTGCCGTGCTGGAACAGGCGTTCGCGGACATCGCCCGGTATGACGAGCAATTGCTGGCCCTGGGCGAGCAGGACCTTCCGCGGCTGCCCCTGGCGGTGCTGGAGCACAACATGCGCTACCTGGAACAGGCCCCGCACTTCTGGCGATTGTTGGCGTGGGAGAATCTCGGCGGCGGACGGCACGCCTCCACGCTGCCGGATTTTCGCCAGCGCGGCTACGAGCATCTTCGGCGGCTGTACCGGCTGGGGCAGAAGCGGGGACTGTACCGCGCGGATGCATCCTTCGAGACGTTCATCCTGCTGCTGACGGCGGGGAGTTTTTTCTACGAGAGCAACCGTCAGACGATGTCCCGCAGCCTGGGACGCGATCTGTCCGACGCCAGGGAGCGGCGGAAATTCCTCCGCGAATCCGGACGCCTGCTGGGGCCCGGCAACCCGCGATAGTGCGCGTCGAACGGAGTGCTCGCTCCTTCCCGGCCGGGCTCACGTCTGTCTCGTCGATTTGAAAGAGCCCAGACGAACCTTGGAGAGTCCGCCCAGGGAGGTTTCGCGGTAGCCGGACGGAAGATCGCGCCCGGTTTCCAGCAGCACCTGCACCACCTGGTCGAACGAAACCTTGTGCGTCCCGTCGCTCAGCAGGGCGTAGCGGGCGCAGTCCATGGCCCGCAGCGCGGCGAAGGCGTTGCGCTCGATGCAGGGGATCTGCACCAACCCGGCGATCGGGTCGCAGGTGAGCCCGAGGTGGTGCTCGAGTCCCATCTCGGCGGCGTATTCGATCTGGGCCGGCGCGGCGTCCATGAGGAACGCGGCGGCTGCGGCGGCCATCGCGCAGGCGGCGCCCACCTCTCCCTGGCAGCCGACCTGGGCGCCGGAGATCGAGGCGTTCGTCTTGACGAGGTTTCCGATCAGTCCCGCCACCGCCAGGGCGTGCGGGATCCGGGCGTTTCCGATCGATCGCGTTTCCTGGACGTGTCGCAGGACGGCCGGCAGCACGCCGCACGAACCGCAGGTGGGGGCCGTGCAGACTTCCCCGCCGCCGGCGTTTTCCTCGGACACCGCCAGCGCATAGGCGATCAATCGGCCTCGCGGGTTGTCGCCCGCGCGGTGGAAGAACGCCCTGGCCTTGCGGGGCAGGCGCAAGCTTCCCGGCAGGCGCCCGCGGGCGCGCAGGCCCCGGTCGATGGCCGCCCGCATGACCGACCAGGCCCGGGCGAGATGATCCCAGATTTCCGGTCCCTCGCAGCGATCCACGAGTTTCCAGAGGGGTTGGCGGTTACGGCCGGCCCAGCGGAGGATGGACGAAAGGCTCTTCTGCCGATACGCGTTCTTCGCGCCGCCCTGGAGGGGCCGGCCTTGCTCGTCCCACACCGCGCCGCCCCCGGGGCTGTATCCCGACCAGCGCGCCAACGAATCGCCCCGGTCGTCCATCGCCTCCAGCACCAAGCCGTTGGGATGCAGGGGAAGTTGCTCTTCGGGCCGCCAGACGATCTCCACGGGCTTCAAGATGGCGGAGATCGCCTGGTCGGTCAGGTGCCCCCGGCCGGTGGCGGCCAGGCTGCCGTAGAGCGTCGCCCGATACGCCTTCGCCGCGGGGGTGCGGTCGCGGAAGGCTTCGGCGGCTCGCCGGGGCCCCATGGTGTGGCTGGCGGAGGGCCCCACGCCGATGCGATAGAGTTCGGTCAGCGACGGCATGCTCATGGCGCCGTCCCATCGTACCGCTCGCGTTCGTCACGAATCCCGTCGGGCAACGATGTCATCATGAGTTCCTATGGTTCTTCCGGTCACGTCCACGAGGGGGTCAGGGCGGCGCAGCGGTTCACCACGGCCCGCTCCACGTCGTCGAGTTGCTCCATCAGCCGCCCGTCGCGCAGGTCGAACGAGCGCCGGGGGCGCGAGTCGGGGCTGTGGCGGCTGAAGCCGTTGTGGAAGCACCACCCGGCGGCCCCGCCTTCGACCGCGCCGGCCAGGTCGGTCAGGAAATCCTCCGCCGTCGGCTGCCAGGTGGTGAAGTCGCGCCGGAAGGGCTCCTGGTAGTGGACGGGCACGGGCCTGCCCGTCTCTGCCGCCAGCCGGCGATACCGCCGCGTGTTCTCGGCGGTCTGCGCGGGCGATTCCGCCGTGCGAACCCGGTGGGGCGTCAGGAAATCCACGCCGGCAATCTGAATGTATCCCGCCACCTCGGCGTCCGGGATGTCATACACGTCCGAGATGGTCACCAGTCGCCCGGGGTCGATCCGGCGGACCAGCGAGATCATCTCGGCGGCCTGGTCGAACGGGACGGGCGGCATCCGGTGGGTGTTGCGCTCGTTGACCACGTCGATGTAGACGTTGCGATACGCCCGCAGCGCGTCTGTGACGGTGCGGAGGGCCTCCAGGTACGCCGGGCGCGTCTGGAGGGGCGACCGCAGCCAGGGCGCCTTGGCGGCGTGATCGGGCGGCAGGCCGCGGGAAAACGTCACGTCCACGATCATGCCCAGCCGGTCGGCCAGGGCGCAGAACCCGACGAGGCGCGACAGGTACGGCTCCCGCGCCTTTCCCTGGTCGTCCATCGCCGCGACGTCGTTTCCGAACGCCCCCCACGTGCACCAGAGGCGCACCCAGTTGAAGCCCAACCCGCGCAGCTCGCGCAGGTCCGGCTCGGTCTCAGCCGGCTCCAGCGCCAGCCCGCCGTAGTAGCTTGCGCCCAGAAGGAACGTGGGCTTGCCGTTGACCAGGAACCGCCCGCTGGGACCGTCCGCTTGCAGTGTCGTGTTCATGTTCACAATCGCCTGTGACAAGGGCAGTGCCGCCCGCCCTGAGGTTTGCCTTCAATAACGGCCATATTCCCGCGCAGCCTCGTACATGGCCACCACGTTCTCCGTCGGGGAGTTGGATTGAATCGCGTGCGTCGGGGACAGGGCGTACCCGCCGCCGGGCATCATGATCTCCAGCGTCCGGCGGACGTCGCGGACGACTTCGTCGGCGGTTCCATACGCCAGCGGCCCGGCCGTCGAAATGCACCCGTGAAACGACAGCGCCTTGCCGAACCGGCGCTTGAGATCCGCCGGGGCCATGTCCCTGGCTTCCGGCTGGAGCGTATCGACCACGCCGATGCCCATTTCGATCAGGTCGTCGAAGGCCCAACTGCTGGACCCGCAGGAATGGAGCATGACGGGGATGTTCCACTGCCGGCCGAGATCGGCGAATTTCTGCAATCGCGGGCGGATGTGCCGGCGGAACAGGTCCAAGCTGATGGTCGGTCCCCGCTGGGTGCCGAGGTCTTCTCCGAGCGAGAGCATGTCCACTTTTCCGTTGGCGGCCTCCAGTGTGCGACGCATGACTTCCAGCATGATCTCCGTGCGGCGGTCGATGAGGCGCAGCCCGGCAGGATCGTCGGTGATCAGGTCCACCAGCACCTGTTCCATGGTGCGGAGCATCCCGTTGCTGTTGATGATGTCGCCGACGCCCGCGCTGCCGGCCATCAGGAAATAATCCGCGTGTTGGCGGCACAACTCGCCGAGGCGATCGTAATCGAAATCGTCGGGCGAGGGCAGCGGCCAGGCCTCGACCTGCTCCAGCGTGGCGTCGCGCAGGGGCCAGTCGCAGTAGTCCCAGTATCCGCCGGACTCATGCTCCACCCAGCGGCGGCGGATTCCCCAAGGGTCGATGATCCGCCCCGGGACGTCCGCGTGCAGCTTCGGGCCGACGTACGGCGCGTTGACGTTGCGGAAGTCCACGCCCAGGGCGCGGCGCAGACCCTCGTCGTCGTCCTCGCCCAGGCCGTAATGCGCCTTGAGACGCTGGTCGATCTCAACGTTCGCGCCGTAGTCGATGGGAACGCGGTCCGGCTGGCGGTGCGAGAAGGCCATCCGCACACGCTCCTTGGGGATCATCGTCTCGCTCATGGGCGCGATCATCCCCCGATGCCGCATCCTTGTCAACCGCAACGGCCACGCAATCCCGCTGACAGCAAGCCTGTTCATTCTTCGGGCATCTTGAGTTGCCGAAGAACGTTTTCGTCGGGAGGCCCTTCATGCAAGCGCGTATAGAGTTCTTCCGGCGGGTCCGGCTTGACGAATTCCGGCCACAGGAGTCGTCCTTGTTCGTCGAAAAGCAGATACGCCAGAAATGGCTGCCTCCAGATTTCCCGCCACCGTTTGCCCTGGGCGGACTGCCGGTTTTGGCCCCACATCCAGACGTACCGAGGATCCGCATTGTCCGGAAGTCCCATGATGAAGGCGACCTGCTCCTTGGACATCCCGGCAGCAAGATGGCCTTTCTGCTCATGTAAGGCATAGGCTCGTTTGAGGCCGCTGGCGGAATCGATCTTCTTTCTGATTCCGGCGGATCGGATGTCGTTCCTGTAGAGGCCATACGCCAAAGCGAAACCGGCCAGGACGCCGAGGACCGCGGCCGTGCAGATGCGCAGAAGATTGCCCCGTTTCATCGCGGCAGCCTCTATGCTCATTCGTGGCGGGGTGCGTGATGCAGCCCCGCGCGAAGGTCAGAACGTCCAGCCGAGGGAGAAGCTCACGAGCTGGGTGTCGTCGTCGCTGTGCTTGCTGATGGGCACGCCGAAGTCCAGGCTCAGCGGCACGGGGCCCATGAAGGGGATGACCCAGCGGATGCCGAACCCGGTCGAGGCGCGGTAGGTGGTGATCTCGGCGTCTTCCTCGACGGTTCCGCTGTCCAGGAAGAACACGCCGCTGATCTGGTCGCCGATGAGGGGGAACTCGTACTCTGCGCCGGCGAAGACCATGAAGTCGCCGCCGATGGGCTTGTCGGTGCCCTTGCTGCGCGGGCTGATTCCGCGGTACTTGAAGCCGCGGATCGAGCCGATTCCGCCGCCGTAGAACCGCTCGAAGGTCGGCGCGTCGCCGAAGAGGTTTCCCGCCGCCAGCCGGCCCGCCAGCACGTGCTTGCGGTCCAGCGGGTCCACGTAGACGGTGCGGAAGATCTTGTATTCGCCGGTGGCGCGCCCGAAGGTCCAGTCGCCGCCGACCTGCTCATAGCTGAGGCGGAACCGGTCGCCCGTGGTGGGGCGCCAGCGGCTGTCCGTCCGGTCGCGCACGAGCGTGCCCTTGAGCCCGACCAGCAGATTCTGCCCCTTCTCCTTGACGACCTCGGGCGGCGCGTCGCTGTCGAGCGAGTCGATCTCCACCATCTCGATGCGCGGCGAAAGCTCGCCGTACCAGCGGTTCTTGAAGCGGTGGCCCACGCTGACGAGACCGCCGTAGCGGGTCTCGTCGTAGTCCTCGCGCCCCCGGGTGAAGAAGAAGGCCTTGGTCCCCAGCGAGTAGGGCTGGTCCATCAGCGCCGGCTCGAACCACTCCACGTGGAAGCGCATCAGCTCGGTGCCCGGCTCGGCGACGATGCGGAACGTCTGCCCCGCGCCCTTGAACGACTGGCCGGTGATGAACTGGCGCCAGCTCTTCGGCCAGCCGAACAGGTCGAAGTTCCGCTGCGTGAGCGTGACGTTGCCCAGCAGGCCGGAGTTGGACGAGATGCCCGCCCCGACGAGGAACTCTGCCGTCTTGCCCTCGACGACGTGCACAAGCACGTCGCGGCTCTTCGGCTCGCGCCCGACGGGGGTGATCTCGACCTTCTCGAAGAGGCGTGCCTCCTCGAGGCGTTTTTTCGACTCGTCGACGGCGACGGTGTTGTAGAGCTGCTCCGGGAAGAATCCCAAATCGCGCCGGATGATCCGCGTCTGCGTGACGGAGTTTCCGCGGATGTCGATCCGCCCGATGTGGTACTGGTCCCGCTCGACGACGGTGTATTTCAGGTCCACCGTGCCGGGGGTTTCCTTGTAGACCTTGTCGGCCTTGACGGTCGCCTCGATGTAGCCCAGTTCGCCGTAGGTGTCCTCGAGGGCCTTGACGTCGCGGCGGAGGGAAAGGGCGTTGAAGAATTTTCCCGGCTGGAGCTGGAGGCGCTTGGCGAGTTCGTCGCGGCTGAAGACCGTGTTGCCGACGAACTGGAGCCCCGCGATGCGGTAGCGGGGGCCTTCCTTGACGACGAACGTCAGGATGACCTTCGTCTTGTCGGCGGAGAACTCCAGGGGCTTGCGGGCGACCTCGGCGTCGAGGAAGCCCTCGGAGACGTAGAGGTTGCGGAGCGCGTGCACGTCGCGCTCGAGCTGTTCGGAGTCGAGGTATCCCGGCACGAACGGCCAGAAGCGCTTCGACGTGGCGATGGTCTGGTTCAGCCGGAAGTTCGTGAAATGGCGGTTGCCCTCGAAGCGGATCTTGCGGATGGTGACTTCGGGGCCCTCGACGATGCGGTAGACGACGCGGTTTTCCTTGACGGCGGCCGCGTCGAGCTCGACGGTGGCGAAGTGCCGCCCCGTGGCGCGGTACTTGTTGAGGATGGCCTGTCGCCCGGCCTCGATAGCCACCGGGTTGACCGCGTCGCCGACGCCGAAGGTCAGTTCCTTGGCCAGGTGCTCGTTGGTGAGGGCCTTGTTGCCCTCGAACTGGAGCTTGGCGACGGTGGGGCGCTCGCGGACGACGTAGGTCACGATCACGCCCGCCGGCGTGGGGGTCTTGGTGACCTCGACGGTGTCGAACCGCCCGGTCTGGAGCAGTCGGCGTTCGTCTTCCTTGGTGACGGACTCATCGTAGCGCGCGCCGGCGCGGGTCTTGACGTGCGAGAGCACGGCGTCGGCGGACATATGCTTGTTGCCCGCGACGCGCACCTCGGCGACGCTCTCGGCGGGCGGGATCTGTGCGGAGGCGGGGCGGGTCCAGGCGGCCGCTGCGACCGCCAGGCACACGAGTGTTGCGTTGCGCATGATTCTGCTCACGGCTGCTCCCGATCTGTCCCCGTCGCGGGCCCGCCGGGCCGGCCGATCCGTGGCGGGAGAAGTTCCGGAAAATCGAGAACCTCTCGTCCGCCGGACCATACTGGCGGGGCGGGGAAAAGTCAATCGCGTTTCCTCCGGGCGCGGCACGAGTTGCGGACGGGGGCACAAGAGAAAGCCCGGCCGCCTGGTCGGGCGATCGGGCTTTCGTGGCGGCGCGTCCGGCGCCTATTTGGCGAGGGCAGTCTCCAGCCGGCCGGCCTGGGCCGCCGACGGCGTCGGCGCGGGCGACGGAGCGAGCCTCATCTTCCAGGCGTCCTTGCCCGGAGCGTAGTAGTCGTGCAGAAGCTTGGTCTTGACGAACCCGGCCGAGGCGTACAGCCCGATGGCCGGGGCGTTCTCCGCCGCCACTTCCAGCACCACCGTGCCGATGCCCTGCGCCCGCAGCACGTCGAGGCACTGGGCGAGCATCTGCCGCCCGAACCCTTGCCCGCGGAAGTCGGAGTCCACCGCCAGGCTGTACAGCCTCGCCGTCGTGCCGTTGCGCCCGCGCCGGCGGAGCAGCAGCGCCTCGGCCACGATCCGGTCGTCTCGGCGGATCACGTGGACGCTCGCGTGCGGGCTGCGCAGCAGGTAGCGGAGCTGCCGCCGGCTGAACGCCTCGCACTGCCCGAAGCAGCGGTTCTCCAGGTCCACCAGCGCGTCCAAGTCGCGCAGTTCGGCGCGCTGTTCGTCGGGGGCGGGCGTTTCGGTCTGCGCCGGGGCCGGCGGCGGGGTGTGCACCACCTTCACCACCGGCTGGACCGGGTGCACCACCCACTTGTCCAGGCGGTGCGCGGGGCGGTAGCTCTCCTTCGTCCAGGCCAGCGAGGGGATTTCCCAGTCGTCGCCGACGTTGCACCATTCCGCGTGCGACCAGTGCTGCCGGCAGAACTCGCTGAAGATGTACTGCGCCGAACCGGTGAACTCGCGGTCGGTC
>JAKPKY010000107.1 GCA_029553505.1 Planctomycetota bacterium | reverse complement strand
GATCCGCGACCTGCCCGCCATCCTGGCCAGCGCGTCCGAAGGCGTCGTCTTCAATCTCGTGGAAGGTTTCCAGGACTGCAATGACGACGCCAATCTCGTCCCTGCCCTCTGCCGGGCCTTCGACAAAAGCCCCACCGGGGGCGACAGCCCCTGCCTGATGCTGGCCCTGGACAAGTGGCAGAGCAAGGCGGTTCTCGCCGCGGCCCATCTGCCCACTCCGCCCGCCGCGGTCGTGTGTCCCGGCCAGTCAACCGCGGACGCCGCCCTGCCCGCCGGGCGCTGCATCGTCAAACCCCTTCGCTGCGATGCCAGCGAAGGCATCGACGCCGCTTCCGTGGCCGATTGGCCGTCAGCCGAACTCGACGCCGCCGTGCGCCGAGTCCATGACACGTTCGGCCAACCCGCGCTGATCGAACAGTTCTTCGGGCGACGTGAGTTGAACGTGACCGTCATCGAGCGTGACGGACGCGCCGAGGTCATGCCCCTGGCGGAGATTGACTTCACCGCCCTGCCGGACGGCTACCCGCCGATCGTCGGGTATGCGGAGAAGTGGTTCCCCGACAGCGACGAGTACCGCCGCACTCCGCGCGTGATACCCGCCCCCCTGGGCGAACAGGCCGCCGCCCGCGTCCGCGAGCTTGCGCTGCGGGCCTGGCACGCCTTCGACTGTCGCGACTACATCCGCATCGAGTTCCGCCTGGACGAGAAACTCGAGCCGGCCATCCTGGAGCTCAATCCCAATCCCGACATCTCGCCCGACGCCGGGCTGGCAGCCGCCGTCCAGGCCGGCGGGCTCGCGTATGACGAATTCATCGTCCACATGGCGGCCAACGCAGCCGCTCGCGCTCGCAGAGCCCCCGCGCCGGCGTCTGACGGCGCATCCCAAGAACCGCCTTACGGCGGCACTACGAATGCCCGCGCCCGCGGCAATGTCCTCATTCGCTGGTCCGAGCCCGCCGACCGCCAGAGGATCCTCGACTTCGTCCAGGCTACCGGCTTCTTCCGCGACGACGAGATTCCCGTCGCGGCCGAAGTGCTCGATGACGCCCTGGTCAAAGGTCCCGCCGGCCACTACCAGTCCCTCACCGCCGTCAACGCCGACTCCCCCGACGCCGCCCCCGTCGGCTGGGTGTGCTACGGCCCCACCCCGTGCACGATTGCCACGTACGACATCTACTGGATCGCCGTCGCGCCCGACTGCCAGGGACGGGGCATCGGCGCGGCCCTGCTGGCCGAGGCGGAGCGAC
>JAKPKY010000106.1 GCA_029553505.1 Planctomycetota bacterium | reverse complement strand
GCGAGGCGAACGCCCACACCGCCAAGACCTCTTCGGTGTCGTACACACGCGGACGTCCCATCCGCGTCGAGACCGACAGAGGCTTGCCCAGACGTCGGATCTCACGATACAGTCTTGTCCACAGCCTGCCGTCCATGGCATTGCTCCTTTCGACCTGAGAGACCGAAATGAGCATAACCCATACGGGAGGCTGTTTTTATTCACTTGTCAGACTTATGCAAAAAGCTGAGGTCACAGAGAACGCAGAGGAAATCCTGATTGGGTGTTTCGCAATTCTCTGCGTCCTGGGTGTTCTCTGCGGTGCGTTTGATGTTTTGTTTGACTCCCGCGCAACGAAAGGACGCGACAGCGCAATGAGCGAATCGGACGTGTATGACGTGTTGATCGTCGGCGGCGGACCGGCGGGACTGGCCGCGGCGCTGTATGCCGCCCGCGACCGCTACCGAACCGTCGTGCTGGAGAAGAACGGACTGCCCGGCGGGCAGATTCTCCTGACCGACCGCATCGAGAACTACCCCGGATGGGAAAGCATCTCCGGGCCCGACCTCGTGCAGCACCAGGTCGAGCAGGTGCGGAAGTTCGACGCCGAGATCGTCACCGACCAGGCCGCCAGCCGGCTGACGCGGCGCGACGATGGAATCCTGGAAGTCGAGGTCAACCGCGGCGAGAAGGTCTACCGCGCGCGGGCCGTCATCCTCGCCCCAGGAAGCGAGTACCGCCAACTCGGCGTGCCCGGTGAAAAGGAAATGCGCCAGGCGGGAAAGGTCAGCTACTGCGCCACCTGCGACGGCGCATTCTATCGCGACAAACACGTCCTGACCGTCGGCGGCGGAAACACCGCCGTCGAGGACACCCTCTACCTGGCGAAAAACTTCGTCGCCCAGGCCACGATCGTCCACCGGCGCAACGAGTTCCGCGCCCAGAAGGTGCTGGTCGAGGAGCTGCGCCGCCAGGCCGACGCCGGAAAAGTGGAAATCAAGACCCCCTGCGTCCTGGAGCGGATCGTCCCGACCGCGGACAAGAGCGCCATCGACCACGTCGTGCTCAAGAACGTCGAGACGGGCGCCCTCGAGCAGCGAAAGTTCGACGGGGTGTTCATCTTCGTGGGCATGGTCCCGACGACCGGCTGGTTGAAGGACACGCTCAAGTGCAACGAGCACGGGTACATCGCGGCCGACTGCGTCACCATGAAGACGGCGCTTCCGGGCGTGTTCGTCGCGGGCGACTGCCGCCAGCAGGCGGCCATGCAGCTGGCGACCGCCTGCGCTGACGGCGTGGTGGCGGCAATGATGCTCAAGGACTACTTCCGCGACCCGGCCTCGTGGTCGGAAGGTCTGGACCAGGAGAAGCTGGCCTGGTGAGCCTCCACCCAACGTCTTGCATTTCCGCGCGGCGCGCCGGATAATTTCCCTCACGGCGCCGCGGAGCGCCGGCAGGTCTTTCTTCGGGGCATTGTGGCGCGGAAAGGCGGTTGCGGAGATGGCGACGCTGGTCTGCCTGCTGCTGGTCGTCGGACTCCTGTTCGTCAGCGTCCTGCTCCTGGTGATCTCGCTGCTGCTTCCGCCCTCGCAGCATGCCCCGCGCTGCCCGGCGTGCAGCGCCCGCGTCAGCTACACGCAGTTCCGCCAGAACCGCTGCGGGCGCTGCGGAAGCCCCCTGGTCTCCCAGGGGACGCGAACCCAGGAATGATCTCCCCCGTTTTTGCCGCAAGTCGTTTTCCCTGTTCAAGCCCCCTCTCGCGCCGGTCGATGAAATAGGCGTCGGACAACTGGAACCGGAGGCCGTGGATGTTCTTCTTTCGAATGAAGTGTCCCCACGAGAGCTGTGGGGTGATGTTGTCGATCCCGCGCGACCAGGAGGGTCAGACGGTTCGATGCGGGGGATGCGGGCGGACGTTCAAGGCGATCCGCAAGGGCGCCGCCGAGAGTCGCGCGTCGCAGCAATCCCGCAAGCGGGCCGCCTGACGAATCCGTCGCGCGGGGCGCGCTTGGTTTGTCGCCGTTTCGCGCGTACCATGTCCGGATGCTTTTCGGAATCCACGTCAGCACGGCCGGCGGTCTGCACAAGGCGCTGGACAGCGCCGCCGCGCATCGCCTCGAGGCGTTCGCCCTGTTCCTTCGCAACCAGGTGCAATGGAGGGCGCCGCCCCTGTCCGAACAGACCGTCCGGACGTTCCGCGCCGGGCGCCGGCGGCTGGGCGTTCGCGCGATCGCCGCGCACGCGTCGTACCTGGTGAACCTCGCGGGCGACGAGCCCGTCCGCGCCAAGTCCATCCGGGCGATGGGCGAAGACCTGTGCCGCTGCGGGCGACTGGGCATCGAGTACCTGGTGGTCCACCCCGGCTCGCACCCGGACGTGGACGAGGGGTTGGCCCGCATCGCCGCCGCGTTGGACGAGATTCTCTCGGCCTGCCCGTACCGCCGCCCGAAGATCCTGCTGGAGACCACGGCCGGGCAGGGCAACTGCATCGGCCACCGCTTCGAGCACCTTGCTGCCATCCGCCGCCGGGTCCGCCGGCGTCGGCGCGTCGGCGTCTGCCTGGACACCTGCCACGTCTTCGCCGCGGGGTACGACCTGCGCAACCCGCGCGCCTGCCGCAAGACGCTCGACGAGTTCGACCGCGTCGTCGGCCTGGAGCACCTGCGCGTGGTGCATCTGAACGACTCGAAGCACCCGCTGGGCTCTCGCGTGGACCGCCACGAGCACATCGGGCGCGGGCGCATCGGGCGGCGAGGGTTCGCCGCGCTGCTGACCGATCCGCGCCTCGCCGACGTGCCCGGAATCCTGGAGACGCCCAAGGGATTCGGCGCCTCCGGGCGCGACCTGGACCGCGCCAACCTGGCGACGCTGCGCCGCCTGGGTCGCGCGGCACGGGCCTGAATCCTTCCCCGATCTTCCACCGCGCCCCTTGCAGCCGCCCCGCCGATTCCCTAGACTCGCCCGCGCCGTTGAGGGAGCCACAGACATGCATAAGGCCGTGGAAATCGGGCTGCTCGTCCTGCTGCCCCTGTTGTGGGGACTGGGCGTGGAATACGCGTTCGAGTTCTTCCGCCGCCGACGGGCGGACAAGCCGGGCCGGGAGCAGGCATGATCGGCCTGGACCAGATTCCGTCGTACCTGCACGACTGGCCCGCCCTGCTCGTCGCGGCGATGGCGCTGATGGGCTTGGTCGTCGGCGTGCTGACCGGGCTGTTCGGCGTCGGAGGAGCGTTCCTCATCACCCCCATGCTCAACGTGCTGCTGGGCATCCCTTACACCCTGGCGGCAGGATCGAGCCTGAGCTTCACCCTCGGAAACAGCTCCGGCGCCTGGGCGCGGCACATGCGCCTGGGAAACGTGGCCATCAAGACGGTCACGATCCTCGCGGGTTCAGCCGTCTGCGGAACCATCCTCGGGGCCGACCTGCACGTGCACCTCAAGACCGTCTTCGGCGTTCAGACCTTCACGCTCCTGATGCACGGCATGTTTCTCATCGTGCTGCTGACCAGCGCGTACCTGGTGTGGCGCCCTTCCGCGCCGGCCAGCGGGCTGTCGCTGCTCCAGCGCCTCCCCGTGCCCCCGCGGATCACCATCCGCGCCGCCCGGCTGCGGAACATCAGCCTGCCCGGGCTGTGCGCCGTGGGACTGGCCGTCGGGGTGCTGACGGGCCTGTTGGGCATCGGCGGGGGGGTGCTCTTCGTGCCCGTGATGCTCCTGGTGGTCGGACTGACCGTCCATCAGACCGTCGGAACGAGCCTGGGCGTCGTGCTGTTCGGCTCGCTGGCCGGCGCCATCCTCTACGGCGCCAAGGGCGAGGCGAGCCTCTGGATCGTCATGCCCCTGCTGATCGGAAGCAGCGTGGGCGTGCAGATCGGCTCCTGGCTGTGCTCGCGCCTGCACGCGATCCGCATCCGACGCTACTTCGCCCTGCTGGTGGTGGGCGTTGCCGCCGTCATCGCCATCGACCTGGTCAGCAAGCTCCTGGCCGACTGACAGAAAGACTCACCACAGAGGCGGGTGCCGTGGATTGCGGAGTGTCGCGGAAGCGGCACGAAGCAACCACGAGGATTTCAAATTCGCGACTCGCGACTCGCGAATGAGCAAAGTGAGACGCTGCCTGTCAGGTTCCAATTTCCTTCGTCCGCGTCCGCGCGTTGCTTTTGCGCCCCCCAGGGGGCACAATGCCCCCCATGGCGAGGCGCAAGGGCAAATCCCAGCAGCGGATCAAGGACTGGCGGCAGCGCCTGGACGGCGAGAGCGATTCGTCCGAATCGTCGCGCCAGAAACTCGCCCCCCGCGCCGTCAAGCTCCCCGAGTGGCGCCGGGACCGGCCCGACCCGGCCACGCTCGAAGGACTGCCCCGGCGCGAGGGAATGGTCGTCGGGCTCTTTCCCGGCGGGGCCATGGTCCGTGCCGATCACGAGCTGCTGCTGTGCGGGCTGGCCGGAACCTTCCGCCCGCCCGAAGGCGCCAGCGCGCTGGCCGTCGGAGACGTCGTCTCGCTGGCCCTGACCCGACCCGAGCACGCCGACGGGAATACCGGCGACGACAAGGACCGCGCCGACGGAATGATCCTCGCCCGCGCCCCGCGCCGGACGGCCCTGACCCGCCCCCAGCCGCGATCCGGAAAACGACGCGACGAGTACGACGAACGCCCCTTCGAGAAGGTCCTCGCCGCCAACATGGACCTGCTGCTGATCGTCGCGTCCACCCGCCAGCCCCCGCTGCGCCACGGGCTGATCGACCGGTTCCTCATCATCGCCGAACGCGGCGAGCTTCAGCCCATCCTGGTCGTCAACAAGATCGACCTGGCCGAACCGGACGAGGACGTGCTGGCCGATTTCCAGGCGCTCGGCGTGCGGATCGTCCTGTGCTCCGCCGCCGACGGGCGCGGCCTCGACGAACTCCGCGCCGTGCTGGCGGGCAAGCAGAGCGTGCTGGCCGGCGCGTCGGGCGTGGGAAAGAGCACCCTCATTAACGCCATCGTCCCCGGCGCCGAGGCCGCCACCGCCGCCGTGCGACAGAAAGACCAGCGGGGACGACACACCACCACCGCTGCCGTCGTCTACGACCTGCCCGGCGGCGGAACCGTCATCGACACCCCGGGCCTGCGCGAGCTGGGAATCGGAATCGGACCGGCCGAACTGACCTGGTACTTCCCCGAGTTCGAACCCCTTGCGGCGCGATGCCGCTTCCGCGACTGCACCCACAGCCGCGAGCCCGACTGCGCCGTCCAACAGGCCGCGGAAAACGGAGAAATCCTCCCCCGCCGGTACGAGAGCTACCTCCGCATCCTCGAAACCCTCGACGAGCGATAACCGCCCACAACCACAAGAGTCACCGCAGAGGGCACAGAGATCGCAGAGAAACACATTGTTTTATCCTCCCTGTTCTCTGCGTTCTCTGCGGTTGATTCTGTTCGTTTCATCCGCCCATGCGGTCGATCTTCGCCGCCAGGATGAAATCGTTTTCGCTGAGTCCTCCGATCTTGTGCGTCCACAGCTCGATCGTCACCTTGCCCCAGGTGAAATGGATCCAGGGGTGGTGTCCCTCGCGCTCGGCCAGTTCCCCCACGCGGTGGACGAACGCCAGGGCGCCCGCGAAGTCGCGGAACGCGAACGTCCGCAGCAGGTGATGTTGCCCGACGATCTGCCAGTCGCTGTCGAGTTTGCCCAGCAGTTCCGCCAATCGTTCTCCCCGGATCGGCGCCTCGCCGCCCTGGCAGGGGACGCATTTTCTCGTCGCCAGGTCGCAATGTTCGTTCTTCATGCCTCGCCCTCCTCGCACCAGTATAGCGCCCGTTTTCCGCCCGAACGGCTTAAAAGGGCTCGCCCCTCGCGGCCGGGCAAGGTATCCTTTTGGCCCACGAGGAATACCGCCGGGAGAACCGAGAATGAAATCGATTCACATCGTCGAGAAGTCCCTCCCGATGGCCTGGGAGAAGGCCGTCATCGCCTGCTGGGAGCAGGGAGAGAGCTTCCCCACCGAATACGACAAGCCCACCGACCCCAACAGCCGAGACGTCACCTGCCTCATCCACGTGACCGAGCCCTTCTCCGAGCCGCGAATCCACCGCGCGTTCCCCGGCGGCCTGGATGACCTGGAAAAGTATCGCTCCGAGGTGCTCTACGGCGTGCACGACCACTGGATCGACCCGACCGTCGGAAAGTGGGAATACACCTACCACGAGCGACTCTTCGCCTACGACGTTCCGGGCAAGGGGCCCTTCGACCAGATCGCCTCGGCCGTCGCCAAGCTCAAGCAGGTTCCCTACACGCGCCGGGCGCAGGCCGTCACCTGGCAGGTCTGGAACGACACCCACATCGCCGACCCCGCCTGCCTCCAGCGCCTCTGGTTCCGGATCTCCGACGGCCGGCTGCACATGAACATCCACATGCGCTCCAACGACGCCTACAAGGCCGCGTTCATGAACATGTACGCCTTCACCGAGCTCCAGCGCGAGATGGCCGAGCAGATCGGCGTCGAACCCGGCGAATACATGCACATCGCCGACTCGTTCCACATCTACGGCAGCTACTTCGACGAGTTCCAGGGCTTCCTCAAGACCGTCCGGCAGCGCGGCGAGGACGAGCGGGTCTACTCGTCGGACTTCGCGCGGGACTTTTTCCTGGACGGCTGCGACGTCCTGCTGGGCGAGACCGACCTGCCCGCCGACAAGCGAAAGATCGTCGAGCAGCGCCGCGCCCGACTTGCATCCGGACAGTGACGGATGCGACCGAAAATCCCCCTTGGCGGAAGGCTCGTCCTGCCGATATAATTTCTGGAGTCCGCCCGGCCGTATGGCGGGACGGATTCCCGCGTAAGGCGAAGCTGATGACGCACGTCGCAGACAACGTGGAGGCATCCCGGGCAGCCGTCGCGTCCCCCCGACGCGTCGCGGCGCCCGGCGTGTTTGCGCCGCGCGGCGGACGTTTCGCCGCCTCTCTGTTCGGATACCGGTATTGGCGCCGCGGCTGACGCGGCGGGCCTGCCGGTTCGTTTCCTTGCTTTCTTTCCGCATCCCAGGCCCCCACGGTAGAGGAGCTTTGCCATGATCGTTGTGATGAAACCAGGAGCGTCCGCCGACCAGGTCCAGCACGTCATCGACCTGGTCCGGGAGTACGGGCTGAAGGACCACGTGATCCGGGGGACGGACAGGACCGTGGTAGCCTGTATCGGAGACAAGAGAATGGTGGACAAGGGCGCGATTGAAAACGCGCCGATGGTCGAGCGGATCGTTCCGATTCTCGCGCCGTACAAGATGGCCAGCACCGAGGTCAAGAAGACCAAGACCCAGATCGAGATCGGACCGGAACGGTTCCCCATCGGCGGGCCCAGGGTCGGCGTCATCGCCGGGCCTTGCGCCGTCGAGAGCGAAGAACAGATCCTGCGGATCGCCGACGCGGTCAAGTCCGTCGGCGCGGTGGCGCTGCGTGGCGGGGCCTACAAGCCCCGCACCAGCCCCTACGCCTTCCAGGGACTCCGCGAGGACGGGCTGAAAATCCTCGCCAAGGCCCGCGAGCGGACCGGGTTGGCCGTCGTCACCGAGGTCATCGGGCTGGAGCACGTCGAACGCGTCGCCGAATACGCCGATGTCCTCCAGATCGGCGCGCGGAACATGCAGCACTACCCCCTGCTCGAGGCCATGGGATCGGCCGGAAAGCCCGTCTTGCTCAAGCGGGGAATGAGCGCCACGATCGACGAGTGGCTGCTGGCGGCGGAATACATCATCAACGCGGGCAACCCCGACGTGATTCTCTGCGAGCGGGGAATCCGCACCTACGAGGACCACGTGCGGAACACGCTTCCGCTGGCGTCGGTGCCGGCGCTGAACAGCATGACGCACCTTCCGGTGATCGTGGACCCCTCGCACGGGACGGGGCACGCCTACATGGTGCCCCCGATGTGCCGGGCGGCGATCGCTGCCGGCGCCGACGGGTTGATTCTCGAGTGCCACAACGACCCGGAGCACGCCATGAGCGACGGCGCCCAGTCCATCACGCCCGCCGCCCTGGCGGACCTGATGCCCGTCCTGCGGCGGATCGCACAGGCCATCGGACGCGACGCCTGACGATTTCGGATTGCGGAATGCGGAGCAACTCCTATCCTATTGCTGTTCGCACAAGCAGATACAGCAATGGGGTGGCACGGGCTGCTTGCAGCCCGTGTTTACGCGTTGATGCGCGGTAAGAACATGGCTTGCAAGCAAGCCGTGCCACCCAGCGCGATTCCGGATCCGCAAATCCGATGGCAGAGACGGCGAGGACAACCCGGCCGGGTATTCGTGCGCCGATGGCGCCGGTGGCCGCTGCGCTGGCGTGCGGAATCGTCGCGGGGCGCTACGCGCCGGTCGGCGCATACGTGTGGCTGGCGACGGCTGCGGCCGGCATCGTGGCGGCGGTGGCGACCTTCCGCCGCGCGGCGCTTTGCTCAGTCGCGATGGGCGCCGTGCTGCTGGCGGTGGCGGCCTTGGGCGCGGCCCGCTTCCGCCTGGGCTATTTCGCCGTCGCCGACGACGACCTGTCCACCTACGCCCCGGCCCGGGGGCGCATCTTCTCCACGATCCGCGGGCAGGTGGTCACCGCGCCGCAGGTCGTCCGGCAGGCGGACCTGATCGCGGGTTACCGCCCCGAGCCGCGGACCGCCTTCGTGCTTCAGGCCGAACACGTCCAAACGGGCGGCGACTGGCAGGGCGTCTCCGGGCGCGTGCAGGTGACGTCCGACGGCGTCCTCGACGCCCTCCGGGCCGGGCAGCGGGTCGAACTCATCGGCCTGCTGTCGCGCCCGCGCCCTCCGGACAATCCCGGGCAGTACGACTGGTCGGCCGCTGCCCGCGCCCATGGCGTGACGACGGCGATGACCGTCGGCGCGGCCGAGGGCGTCATCGTGCGCGACGGGGCGCCCCTGCCCTGGTATGCCCGCGCCTTCTGGCACGTGCGCGCGGCGGCCCGGCAGCACTGGGCCGGCTGTGCCGACGAAGAGCCCGGGCAACTGCTCAACGCACTCGTCCTCGGCGAGCGCCACCCCGCCCTGCGCGAGCTGAACCGCGCCATGGTCCGCGCGGGAATCGCGCACTTCCTGAGCATCTCCGGGCTGCACCTGGGCATCTTCGTCGGGATCCTCTACTTCCTCTGCCGACTGGCGACCCTGGAGCGCCGCAGCGCCGCCTGGGTGGTGCTGGCGGTGCTGGCCGCCTACCTCGTGCTGGCCGAGGCCCGCGCCCCCCTGCTGCGCAGCGCGATCATGGCTGCGTGCCTCTGCGCCGCGGTCATCCTGCGGCGCCAGGGAAGCATGCTCAACGCGCTGGCGGTGGCGGCCGTCGTCCTGCTGGCGATGGACCCCGTCCAGCTCTTCGACGCGGGATTCCAACTGAGCTTCGCCATCGTCGCCGGGCTGATCCTCCTGCACCGGAGCGTCCGCGACGCGCTGTTCGGGCGCCGGCTGAGGCGGCGAGGGCTGATGGTCTTCCGGCGCGAGCACCGCGTCCGCCGGTGGTGGCATTTTGTCGCGATGAACCGGGCGATGGACGTCGTGGCCGTCATCGTCACCGCCGCCCTGGTGTCCATCCCCCTGGTGGCGGCGCATTTCGGGCTGTTCAGCCCCTACGCCCCGCTGCTGGGCGTGGTGGTGTTCCCGCTGGTGGTGGCCGTCCTCGTGCCAGGATACATTTCCCTGGCCCTCCAGTGGCCGATGCCGAACCTCGCGGAGTCCTTCGCCCGGCTGGCGGGGCAGGCCGCGACGCTCCTCGCGCGTGTCATCGACGCGTTTTCCGCCCTGCCGGGGCTGACGATTCCCCTGCGACCCGTTCCGTGGTGGTGGGTGCTGCTGTGTTATGCAACCTTGCTGGCACTGCTCGCCGCCCGGCGAACACGATGGAAGCGCGTACTGGCAGCCGCCGCCGTGCTGACGGTCGGCGCGGCGACCTTCTTCACCCAGCGCGCCGCCCCGCCGCCCGACGGTGCGGAACTGCACCTGCTGGCCGTCGGACACGGACAGTGCGCCGTCCTCCGCACGCCCTCGGGGCGGACCTGGCTGATCGACGCCGGAACCCGCAGCGGATACGACGCCGCCGATCGCGTCCTTGTGCCGTTCCTGCTGGACCGGAAATTCCCCGCGCCGAGCGGGGTGTTCGTCTCGCACGCCAACAGCGACCACTACAACGCCCTGCCCGGCTGCAGGACGCTGGGCGCGCCGCGGGACGTCTACGTCAACGACCATTTCGGCGTGTCCGACGGGCTCGACGCCCCGTCCCTCCTGCTGCGGATGCTGCGGGAAGACGGCGCGCGGATCGTCCGCCTGCAGGGCGGGCAGAGCGTCCGGCTGGACGACCGGACGACGGCCGAGGTGCTCTGGCCGACCGCCGACCTGCCGGGCGAGACCGACCCCAACGACCGGTCGCTCGTGCTGCGCGTCGTCTGCGACGGACGGAGCATCCTGCTTCCGGGCGATATCGACTCGCTCGCACAAGGGCGCCTGCTCGCTGCCGACGCATCCCTCCGCGCTGATGTGCTGGTGCTGCCCCACCACGGCGGTTGGCGCGAAACCTTGCCGGCGTTCGTGCAGGCCGTCGCGCCGCGCGTGGTGCTTTGCAGCGCGGGTCGCGAGCCGCGCGCCTCCCACGCGGCCGGGGCCGACGCGGCGCGGTTCTACGCCGAACTGCGGGCCTCCGGGCGGTTCTACGACACGCCGCACAACGGCTGGGTCTGCGTGCGTCTCGGGCCCGACGGCGTGAGCGTCTGCACGATGCGGTAGCCCCGCCGCACGGAATTGTACATATGGACGTGTCAATATCTGTTTTTGCTGAAGATCCCCTTGCGTCCCATCCGATAATCCTGTATAGTGCTTCCAGTCGTCCGGCATGGTGCCGGGCGCTTGTTATCCCGGGAGCCTGTCAGAGTCGCTGCACGGGGATTGTGTCGGGGGGACCGTCCGGTGCACCGACTCCGCCAGGCTCCCGCAAGAAAGTGATATGGTTTTCGATGAAGTTTGATGATTTGGGGCTCGCTGAGCCCCTGCTGCGGGCCGTGCGCGAAGAAGGCTACTCCGAACCCACCCCCATTCAGCAACAGGCCATCCCCCATCTGCTGGAAGGCAAGGACCTTCTCGGCTGCGCGCAGACCGGGACGGGCAAGACGGCCGCGTTCGCGCTGCCAATCCTCCAGCGCCTTCGCTCCGGCGCGGAAAAGCGCCGCACGATCCGCGCGCTGGTGCTCTCGCCCACGCGGGAACTGGCGGCGCAGATCAACGAGAGCTTCGCCACCTACGGGCGGCACACGAAGCTCCGCACCACCGTGGTCTACGGCGGCGTGAAGTCCCGCCCCCAGGCCCAGGCGCTGAAAAAGGGCGTGGACATTCTCGTCGCCACCCCGGGCCGCTTGCTCGATCTGCACGGGCAGGGACGGATCGATTTCTCGCATCTGGAGGTCTTCGTCCTCGACGAGGCCGACCGCATGCTGGACATGGGCTTCATCGACGACATCCGGCGGATCGTGCGCCTCATCCCGGCGCAACGTCAGACGCTGCTGTTCTCCGCCACGATGCCCTCCAGCATCCAGTCGCTGGCCGATTCCATCCTGACCGATCCGGTGGACGTCCGCATCGCGGTGCAGGCGCCCGCGGCCGAGACCGTCGATCAGAAACTCTACCTCGTCGAGGCGCGGGACAAGCTCGCCCTGCTTCACCACCTGCTCAAGGACGAATCGGTGACGCGGGCGCTGGTGTTCATGCGGACGCGCCACGCCGCCGACCGCGTGGAACGTCACCTGCAATATTCCGACATTCAGGCCGAGGCGATCCACTCCGACAAGCCGCAGAAGGTCCGCGAGCGGACGCTGGCGAACTTCAAGGCCGGGCGCACCCGCGTGCTGGTGGCCAGCGACATCGCCTCGCGCGGGCTGGACGTCGACGACGTCTCCCATGTGATCAACTACGACATGCCCCACGAGGCCGAGGCCTACGTGCACCGCATCGGGCGCACGGGGCGCGCGGGCGCGACGGGCGTGGCGATGTCGTTCTGCAGCGTCGACGAGCGCGTGCACCTGGAGGCCATCGAGAAGCTCCTCCGCCGGCCGATCCCGCCGGTCCACGAACACCCGTTCCGCAGCGCGATGGCCCAACTGCCGGCGGCGCGCCCCGCGGCGCGAGGATGGAACAAGATTCCCGTCAGCCGCCGTCTGCGGACCCACGCGGGCCTGCGCGGACGATAACCGCATTTCGCAACGGGGCTTGCCTTCCAGGGCAGGCCCGTTTTGCGCGCGGAAATATTCTGACTTTCCCGCAAACTTCCCGCCGCTTCGGGCGTCAAACTTCTTGAACGGATGCCATGGGCGCGGTACAGTTTTTTCACATGTTGAGTACGGGGCGTTTTACAGCACATCGTCCGTGGCAAAATTGACAGGATCGCACGCCGGGTTTCTTGACGCTCGCGGTGTCTTCGCAGGCCCGGCGCGGGGTGAAAGGATCGCTCGCAGGGAACGCGACAGGATTCATCGCCGAAGGATCGGCAAAGGGGAAACCATGATTGCATTTCGCTGTCCCAGGTGCAAACACGTGATGTCAGCCGAGGAGTCCGCCTCCGGTCGCACGATGGCCTGCGCTTTTTGCGGGCAACACGTTCGTGTGCCCGAACCGCGCCAACCCCGCCCGTCCGAACCGGTGCGGGCGCAGGTCCCCGCGCCAACGCCGTCCGCAGCGCCGCCGGCGCCCCGCACGACGAGGATCTACCAGTCCGCCGACGATTCCCGCAAAGCCTCGCTGGTCACCCAGCTCGCCACCTTCGCCATGGCGATGGGCCTGCTGGCGGGCACGACCTGCTGGGTGCCCGTCGTGGGGCGGATCAGCCCCTTCGTCTGCGCGGGCGGGCTGGTGCTGGCGATTTTGGGATTGGTGCTGGCGCTGCGTCACTCCGCCGGGCTGGCCATGCCGATCTCCGGCGTCGCCGTGTGCGTGGTGGTGCTGGCGGGCTCGCTGATCGTGCGAAGTTCCGGTCTCTGCGCGGAACCACAATCGCCGACGGGCTCGCCGGGTTCCCCGCTTCCGGAAAACACCGCCCGGGCGGCGGGCGACGCCGCGCCGCCGGCAGGGAACCCCGCCGCGCAGGACGGCCTGCGGAATTCGGCGCCCTCGGCCCCGCCGAAGGTCGAAGTCGCCTGGCACAACGCCGCCGAGACCGTCACGCACGAGGAGATGCGCGTCCGCATCGTTTCGGTCCAC
>JAKPKY010000097.1 GCA_029553505.1 Planctomycetota bacterium | reverse complement strand
CTACTGCACCTCCAGCTCGATGATGCCGCAGAAGAAGAACGCCGACACGCTGGAGCTGATCCGGGGCAAGAGCGCCGCCGGCGTGGCGCACCTGACGGGCCTGCTGACGCTGCTGAAAGGCCTTCCGCTGGCGTACAACCGGGACCTTCAGGACGACAAGCGGTTCGCGTTCGCAGCCGTCGATGCCATGCAGGCTTCGCTGGCGGTGGCGGCGGGCGTGGCGGGCACGACGAAGTTCCGCGCCGAGAGCATCGCTGCCTCGCTGGACAAGGGCTTCCTGGACGCCACGTCGCTGGCGGAATACCTCACGCTCAAGGGCCTCCCGTTCCGCCAGGCGCATCACGTGGTCGGTTCGCTGGTGGCGCAGGCGGAACGCGAGGGAAAAAGCCTGGCCGAGCTGCCGCTGGAGACGCTGCAAGCCGCGTGCGGTCGCATCGGCCCGGACGTGCGGGAGCACCTGGGCGCCGCCAACGTCGTCCGCCGCTACGCCCCCGACGGCGCCGGCGGGGCCGACCAACTCCGCAAGCAACTGGACTTCTGGAAGAAGGCATTGGAATCCTGATTTCTCGCGGCCTCACCGGCAGGTTGTATCCCGGGTGCGGAATACCCGGTGGAACCTTTCGATTGGGGAAACCATGAAGGAACGTGAATTCATCGACTGGATTCGCAGCCAGCGGGAAGGGGATTCGGCGGTCGTCGTGGTGGGTCCCGGCGACGACTGCGCAGTGCTGGCGTGCGGGGGCGAAAAGCTGCTGGTCTCAACGGACCAGTTGCTGGACGGGGTGCACTTCGACCTGAAGCGGGACGGCGCGGAGGCAGCCGGGCGCAAGGCAATGGTGCGGGCGCTGTCGGACCTGGCGGCGATGGCGGCCAAGCCGCTCGCTGCCGTCGCGACAGTCACGCTGCCCAAGGGCTTCACCCGCGCCGACGCCGAGGCGCTGTACCGGGGCCGGCGGAGCGTGTCCGACGCGTTCGCCTGCCCCATGGTCGGAGGCGACGTGGGAAGCTGGTCCGGGCCGCTGGCGATCGGCGTGACCGTTTTCGGAACGTCCGGCGGGGTCAAACCGATCCTCCGCAGCGGGGCCATCGCCGGAGAGGCGCTGTGCGTGACGGGGCGCCTCGGCGGAAGCTGGCGGACCGACCGCCACCTCAAATTCACCCCCCGCATCGCCGAGGCCCGCAAGCTGGCGGCCAAGTATCACGTCGGCGCGATGATCGACATCTCCGACGGGCTGGCGCTGGACCTGTGGCGCCTCTGCGAGGCGTCGGGCGTCGGGGCGGAAGTCCAGGCCCAGGCCGTCCCCTGCCACGACGACGCCCCCGCCGGGCGAAAAATCGCGCCCCTCCAGGCCGCACTCGGCGACGGGGAAGACTACGAACTGCTCTTCACCCTCCCTGCCGACCAGGCGGAAGAACTCTGCCGCACCCAGCCGCTGGGCACGCCCATCACGCGGATCGGCCAGACGGTCAACCCCGACGCCGGGGTGATGCTGGTGCACGCCGACGGAAAGCGGGAAAAGCTCGAGCCGGCCGGCTGGGAACATGAAACGTGAAGAAAAAGCGAAAAGCGGAAAGCCGGGACGAGGGACCAGAGACTTGGGAATCGGTTTTCCGTGATTTTCGATTCGTGATTTTGGATTTTGGATTGGGGGGTTCTTCGAGTTCCGACGACCGCTCCCTCACGGTCGCGGCTCTGTTGCTCACCACTCACCACTCTGCACTATCCACTCATCACTCTCTTCCTGACTCCTTGGCCGTCGGCGTACAGGATGGTATAAGGATTCGGGCCTGCCGGCGTCGGGGCGGCAGGGGCGGAATTCCATGGAAACGTTTGAGACCCACAGCCTGACCGAGACGTACGACCTGGGGCGCAAGCTCGCCGGGCGGTTCGGCGCGGGCGACTGCGTGGCGCTGGTGGGCGCGCTGGGGGCGGGCAAGACCGCCCTGGTGCGCGGGGTGGCGCTGGGCCTGGGCCTGCGCGACGAGCGGATGGTCTCCAGCCCGACGTTCGTGCTGGCGCAGGAGTATCCCGCCGACGTGCCGGTGTACCACCTGGACCTGTACCGCCTGGCCGACGCCCCGGCAGAGCTGGAAACGCTGGGGCTCGACGAGATGCTCTCCGAGGGGGTGGCGCTGGTGGAATGGGCTGATCGCGCGGGGGCGTCCCTGCCCCGCCCGCACTGGCGGATCGACATCGAGATCACCGGACGGCGCTCCCGCCGGTTCCGCCTGTCCCGCGTCGATTGACACGCCCGCTGCGGCGCGGTAATGTCGGCGGTTTCTTTCGAGGGCAAAACATGGAAAAAGCCATCGCAAAGGCCACGACGCTGATCGAGGCGCTGGGGTACATCCAGCGGTTCCTCGACAAGATCATCGTCATCAAGATGGGCGGATCGGTCATGGACGACGAGAAGGCCATGGCCGACCTGCTGACCGACGTGGTGTTCATGAACACCGTCGGCATGCGCCCGGTGATCGTGCACGGGGGCGGAAAGGCGATCTCGCAGGCGATGGAGCAGCGCGGGCTGGAGGTGCAGTTCGTCCAGGGACGGCGGTACACCGACCAGCGGACGCTGACCGTCGTCGAGCACGTGCTGTGCAACGAGATCAATCGCGGGATCGTCGCGACGATCGAGGCGCTGGGCTCCAGCGCGATGGGCCTGCACACGCTCAGCAGCGGCGTGCTCTTCGGCGAGAAGCTGTTCCTGGAAGAAGCCGACGGGCGGAAGATCGACCTGGGCTTCGTGGGCAAGGTCACCAGCGTCAACGGCAAGCTGCTGGAGTTGCTCTGCCAGGCGGACACGATTCCGGTGATCGCGCCGCTGGCGCGGGACCGCACCGGGGCGCGCCTGAACTGCAACGCGGACACGGCCGCCGGCGAGGTGGCTGCGGCGCTGAAGGCGGAAAAACTCGTCGTCGTCAGCGACACTCACGGAATCCGCCGGGACGTCAAGGACCCCGACAGCCGCATCCAGTCCGCCAACGAGGCGGAAATCCGCCAGATGATCGCCAACGGGACGATCTCCTCCGGAATGCTGCCGAAGGTCGAAAGCTGCCTGCGGGCCATCGAGGGCGGCGTGAACCGGACGCACATCATCGACGGCCAGCTGCCCCACTCGCTGCTGCTGGAAATCTTCACCAAGGACGGCGTGGGGACGCTGATCCAGAAATAGCCCGGCGGGGCGGACCCGCCGACGGGAACGGCCATCATGCAGAAAAACTTCATCAACCTGCGGGACTTCACCGCCGGACAGCTCGGAAAGCTGCTCGACCGGGCGATCGCGGAAAAAACGCTCTTCGCCCAGGGCAAGCTTCCGGCGACACTCCAGCGCCGCACGCTGGCGATGATCTTCGAGAAACCTTCGCTGCGGACGCGAGTCAGCTTCGAGGCGGCCATGACCCACCTCGGCGGGCACGCGATCTACCTGACGCGCGAGGACATCGGCTTGGGCAGCCGCGAGGCCGTCCAGGACATCGCGCGCGTCCTGGGGCGACTGTGCGACGGAATCATGGCGCGGACGTTCAGCCACCGGTTCGTCGAGGACCTGGGGCGATACACCACCGTGCCCGTAGTCAACGCGCTGACGGATTACTCGCACCCCTGCCAGGCGATGGCCGACCTGATGACCGTGCGGGAGCACTTCGGCGAGCTGGCCGGGCGGAAGCTGGTGTTCGTGGGCGACGGAAACAACGTGGCGCGCAGCCTGGCCGAGGCGGGGCGGATGCTCGGCGTGCACGTCGTGCTGGCCTGCCCGAAAGGCTACGAGTTGGAAGACGAGTTCGTCGCGTCTCTGGAATCCATCGAGGGCGCGGGCAGTTTCGCGACGTGCAACGACCCCGCCGGCGCAGTGGCCGACGCCGACGTGATCTACACCGACACGTGGGTGTCCATGGGGCAGGAGGCGGAGAAGGAAAAGCGCGTGCGCGACTTCGCCGCCTTCCAGGTGAACCCCGCGCTGCTGGCCCAGGCCCCCGCGCGGGCGATCGTGCTGCACTGCCTGCCGGCTTACCGCGGATTCGAGATCGACGACGACGCGTTCGAGGCCCACGCGCAGACCATCCTCGCCGAGGCGGAGAACCGCCTGCACTTCCAGCGGGCGCTGCTGAACGCGCTGATCGGCGACGGCGGAATCTAGAAGCGCGCCCTCTCGCGGCGCGCGTGTTCGCAAATTCTCAGCCCACGGAACGCCTTCCGTGGGCTTTTTTTTTACGCGCGATCGGCACACCGACGTGCGGTACGGGGGAACTTTTCGCCCGCGCCGGGCGTCCAAGGGCTCAGGCGGGGCAAAGGGGCCTCGCATAGAGCAAGGAGCACGCCATGAAACGCACAGCCCTCTGGACCACGTTGTTCGCGCTGATCGTCGCGGCGGTGTTGGGCGCCGCCGATCGAAAGGACAATCCCGAACCGGCCGTCCCGGCGGCGCGCGAGGCGCTGCCCGCCGTCAAGGCCCAGCCGGTCGTCGAGGTCGCCTTCGTCCTGGACACCACCGGCTCGATGAGCGGGCTGATCTCGGCCGCCAAGGAAAAAATCTGGCACATCGCCAACCAGATCGTTCTCGGCCAGCCGAAGCCCAAGGTGCGGATCGCCCTGGTGCCCTACCGGGACAAGGGCGACGAATACGTCACGAAGGTCTTCGACCTGACCGACAACCTCGACCAGGTCTACACCGACCTGATGACCTTCCGGGCCGACGGCGGGGGCGACGGGCCCGAGAACGTCAACCAGGCCCTGCACGATGCGGTGCACAAGCTCTCCTGGTCGCAGGACCGCAAGACGCTGCGGCTGATCTACCTGGTGGGCGATTATCCGCCGCACAACGAATACACCGACGTGCCGACCTACGACAAGACCGCGGCGGCCGCCGTTCAAAAGGGAATCTACATCAACGCGGTGCTCTGCGGCGGAAACACCGACACGGCCAAGGTCTGGAAGGAGATCGCCGACGCGGCGGAGGGCTACTTCCTGACGGTCGAGCAATCGGGCGGGGTAACGCACATCGCCACGCCGTACGACAAGGAGCTGGCGAAGCTGAACGCGGAGCTGGTTTCGACGGCCGTCGCGTACGGCGACCGGAAGGAACGCGCCGCCCAGGAGAAACTCAACGACGGCGCGAAGAAATACGACGCCCCCGCCGCGGCGGAAAGCGCTTCGTACCGCGTCAGCGCGGGCGAGGTGGCGTCCAACGACTTGGTGTCCGATGTCCAGACGGGCAAGGTGGATGTGGCCAAACTGGAGAAGGACAAGCTCCCCGAGAACATGCAGAAGATGACGGCCGAGGAGCGCAAGCAGTACGTCGCCGACCAGCAGCAGCGGCGGGAAAAGGTGGCCGCGCAGATCAAGGATCTTTCGGCCAAGCGGAACGAGCATGTCCGCAAGCAGATGGAACAGACCAAGGGCGCCAAGGACGGGTTCGACCAGCAGGTGCCGGACTCGCTCAAGACGCAGGCGGCGAAGGTGAACGTCGAGTACAAGTGAGAGCCTGTCCGAATTGCTCCAAGAGGCGCGGTTTCGCAAAATCACCGCCCACGGAATGCTTTCCGTGGGCTTTTTTTCGCGCCCGGCGCGGGGCGGGGCGATTGGACTCTTCACGCCTGGGGCGATACACTATCGCCCATGGCAAAGCACAATCGCAAGGACGGCCGGCGGGCCAACGAACTGCGGGCGGTGCGGATCACGCCCCACTTTGTCGGCAAGGCCGACGGAAGCTGCCTGATCGAGATGGGCGGCACGCGGGTCATCTGCACGGCGAGTTTCGTGCCGGGCGTGCCCGAGTGGCGCCAGGGGCGCGGCGAGGGCTGGCTGACGGCAGAATACGGCATGCTGCCCGCCTCGACGGGCGGGCGCAAGGGACGCTCCGGCGTCAAGCCCGACGGGCGCGCGGTGGAGATCCAGCGGCTCATCGGGCGGGTGCTGCGCGGCGTGGTGGATTTCGCCGCGCTGGGCGAGAACACGCTCTACCTGGACTGCGACGTGCTGGAGGCCGACGGGGGCACGCGCACGGCCGCCATCACCGGGGCGCAGGTGGCGCTGTCGCTGGCGATTGCGCGGGCGGCGGCGCGGGGGCAGTGCAGCGCCCGCGCGGTGCGGGGGCTGGTCGCGGCTGTCAGCGTCGGAATGCTCGACGGGCGGGCGATCCTGGACCTGGACTACGCCGAAGATTCCGCCGCCGAGGTGGACATGAACGTGGCGATGACGTCCGCCGGGCGGTACGTCGAAGTGCAGGGCACGGCCGAGGGCAAACCCTTCGCCGGGCGGGACATGGACCGGATGCTGCGCCTGGCCCGAGGGGGCATCCGGCGCCTGGTGCGGGCCCAGCGCGAAGCGATCGCCCGCGGCGGGAGGAAAAAGCGATGAACCGCGTTCGAAACGTGCTTCTCTGCGCGGCGGCGCTGGCGGTTGGCTGCGCCGACGGAAAACCCCTCGGCGGGCCCCTGTTCGCCCCGTCCGACCGCGGCGACGATGACGCCTACACCATCCTGTTGTACATGAGCTCGCGGATCGGGCACATCGACGAGGTGAAGGCCATGAAGCTCGCCGTCGAGAAGAACACCGGATGGAAAGACCTGACCGTCGTGCACCAGGAAGGCGGCAGCGCCCTGTATCGCGGCTCGTATCGCACGATCGAGGACGCCCAGGCGGACCTGCGGGCGACCAAGGGGTTCGTGTCGTCGACGGGCGTCCGGCCGTTCGTCGGCGCCATCCTCGTGCCGACCCCCGGAAAGGAGGTCGGCCCGCGCGAGTGGAACCTGGAAAACGCCGAGGGCAGCTACACCGTGATGGTGGCCGTGTTCTACGACATGCCGGACCGGAACTACATCGGGCGCAAGCGGTTCGCGGCGGACTACTGCAAGCGGCTCCGCGAGGCGGGATACGATGCGTATTTCTACCACGGACCGGCGCGGTCGGCCGTCACCATCGGCACGTTCCCCGCACAGGCCGTCGGCGAGACGCGCGAGGGCGAGCAGACCGAACCCGTCATCCGCGACGAGCGGATTCGCACGATCCTCCGTGACTTCCCGCGACTGGCCGTCAACGGCGCGGGCGAGCGCGTCCGCACGCTGGACCCCCGCACCGGGAAATACGAGTACGTCGACCAGACGACCTACGTGATCCGCATTCCCAGGAAAGGCGCCGATGGATCCCCGACGAACGATCGTCCTGGCCACCCGTAATCCCGGGAAAATCCGCGAGCTCCGCGAGGTGCTGGGGGCGCTGGGCCTTTCCGTGGCTGGGCTGGAAGCCCACGGCGACATTCCCGAACCGCCGGAGACGGGGGAAACGTTCGCCGCCAACGCGCGCGACAAGGCCGCCTACTACGCCCGCGCCACCGGGCAGTGGTGTCTGGCCGACGATTCCGGCCTGGTGGTCGATGCCCTCGGCGGGGAGCCCGGCGTGCACAGCGCCCGCTACGCAGCCGACCGCTGCCCCGCCGGGGCGGGACGCGACGTGATCGACGCGGCCAACAACGCCCGTCTGCTGGCCGAACTCCGCGACGTGGCCGACGCCCGCCGCACCGCCCGATTCGTCTGCCATTTGGCGCTGTCCGACGGGAGGCGGATTCTCGTCGAGGCCTGCGATTCCGTCGAGGGGCGGATCGGGCACGAACCGCGCGGACACAACGGGTTCGGATACGACCCGCTGTTCTACCTGCCCGAGCTGGGGTGTACCACGGCGGAGCTGCCCTCGGAGAAAAAGAACGCCCTCAGCCATCGCGGGAAGGCGCTGCGCCACTTCGCCCGTCTGTTGGCGGATTATCTCAAAAACGCCTGACCGACTTGAACCGCAGTCGCCGACACGGCTTGCAAGCAAGCCGTGCCACCCGTCGTGGAATCCGTGGACTTTTGGGAGGTTCGAGTCAAACCGCGTCCTTCGGGTGGCGCGTCTTGCGGGCGAGGACACCCCCGGCCGCGAGGATGCCCGCCAACAGGCCGTAAATCACCGTCGCGGCGTACCAGGGGCAGGCGGGGACGGGGACGTAATCCCCCAGTCGTGTGATGCGGTAGAGGACGCCGGACTGCTGCCAGGCGAAGTCGGCGTCGGCAGCGACGGCAGAGGCCACGGAGTAGAACGGGTTTCCATACACCGCCAACAAGGCGACTTGGCGTTGGGCGTCGGTTCCGACGGCCTGGAGAAGCCCGCCGATCCAGAACGGCGTGCTGAGGGCGAGGGCGAGGAGGGTCGCTGCGGTCACGCCCGCCGCCATCCTGCCGGCCCGGCGGGAGGCCAGCCTGGATGCCGCCACACCCGCCAGGGAGACTGCCGCCAGCGTGCAATACACTTCCAGGGCCGGGATGAATCCCAGACGGGGGCTCAGGCCGCACAGGACCATCAGGGCCACGGCGGCAGCGTCGGCCGTCACGCCCCCGCGCAGGACGGCGCCGAGTCCGTCTTCGGCGCCGCCCGCCAGCGCCGGCGAGGCCAGCGCCACCCAGAGGGTCGCGCCGGCCAGCGAAGCCAGCAGCGCCATCCGGTCGCCCGCGCCCGCCCAGAGGCCCAGTCCGTAAAGTCCCAGGACGATTGCCAGCGTCGCCCCGGCAGCCGCCAGCACGGGCGCCCCGTGGCGCGCCAGCAGACTGCGCAGAAATCCCTGGCGACGGGTCTCCCGGGCAGAGGATGCCTGGTCTTCGGACACGGCGCTACGGTTCCTTGCCCTTGGCGCCGGCAGGCTGGGTCGTCGCGCGATACGCCTTGAGCTGCGCCTGGAGGTGTTGGGCGTATTCTTCCCAGAGCGACTTGCGGGCGTCCAGTTCCCGGATCTGGAATTCGATCTGGCGGAGGACGTCTTCGGACTGGGCGCCGGGTTCGTGCAGGTAGTCCTTGGGATTGGCGAACCGCCGGGCCCAGTCGTCCAGGCAGGCGGTCGCCTGCCGCGGCGTTCGGGGGAGCACCTGCCCGACGGGTTCAAGGCGCTGGAGGTCGAAATCCCGCACGCCGCCGAGGCGCAGCTCGCTTTCGGCCTGGGCGACGTCGAAGACCAGCGCGCGGGCGTCGGCGCGGAGGATGACCTGTCCGCGGGCGTGCTTCCCGATGAACTTTTGCGCCCAGGCGATCAGGTCGGCGGGCTCGATGGGCTGATTGTCGATCCGCAGGCGTCCGAAGCGGTCGATCTCCAGCAGGGCGCGGGCGTATGGCGACTTTTCCGCGCCGTCCAGCGGATGGAGCACGACCTCGACCTTCGTGCCGCGAGGGGGAACGGCCCCGGCCTTGGCGCTGAACGTCAGGATGGCGTTCTTGTCGGAGCTCTCAAAGGGGACGTCGATGACGGCAGAAGCGAAATTCGCCACGGAGATGATCTCGCCCTCGGCGTCGGCGAGGTAGTGGTTGTCGGGCAGGACGGCGGATCCGATGAAGATCCACTTCTTCGGCATGGCGCCCTTTCCGCGCCCCGTCAGCGCCAGCCAATCGCTCGCATCGGCGGTGCGGGTTTTGCCGTCGGCGCCGGTCCAGCGGAAGGTGATTTGCAGCTCCGGACCGCGAGGGGAGACGAATCGCGGGTCTTCGTCCTCGATCTCGATCCACCGGGCGGGCCGGCCGGGAGTGAGCCCCAGCAACAGCAACGCCGCGTGGACGTGCGACGGTTTGGCGGGCGTCGCGAGGATGCTTTCGTAGTCCTTGGTCCCGGACTGGCAGAGCAGGAATTCCAGCTCGGCCGACTCGGAGACGACCTCGGCGTCGAGGAGCACCTCCCGGGCGGCGAGGTGGACGCGGACGGCATCGAAGAGCTTGACGGGCCCCTTGGCGGGCGCGGAGGCCGGCTGGGTGGTTGGGGCAGGCGGGTCGCTGCCCAGGCAGGCAACGGACAGGACCATCCCCGACAGAACGACCGCAGCGAGTCTTCGGCACATCGCGCCACCTCCCCTGGTTTTTCCTTTGCGGTTCGCGAATTTCACGAAACGGGCCGCGTGTCCCTTGGCGGAACTGCGCGGCCCGTTCGGTTTTCCCGGATTCTTCTGCGCCGGCTTACGGCATGCCGAACTGCCTGCGCTCCTCTTCTGCCGGCATGATGATCTTCGGCTTGATGAGGATCAGCAGCGTTTGCTCGTCGCGGACCTTTCCGCGGTTGGTGAACGCGCGGTTGAGGATGGGAATCTTGCTGATGAGCGGAACGCCCATCTCCCGCTCGATCTCGCCCGCGAGCATCTGCCCGCCGAGCAGCAGCGTTCCGCCGTCGGGCACGGTCACGGTCGACTGGAGCTCCTGCACCGTCACGTTCGGCAGCTGGAGGATCGTCTCGCCGAGGGAGGTGATCGCCGTCATGCTGTTCAGCGTGGAGATCTGCGGGCGGACCGTCAGGGTCACGTACCGCCGGTCGGCGGAGACGGTCGCCTCGACGTCCAGCACCGTGCCGGTGGGCACCCAGCGGATGATGCGGCGGTAACCGATGGCGTTGTCTGACACGACGGGCTCCAGCCCGGCGATGTACGCCTGCTGCGTGGAGACGGTCACGTATGCCCGCTGGCCGTTGTACAGGGTCAGGCGCGGGGCGGTCAGCAGACGGGTGGTCGTGTGCGCCTGGGTCGCCTGGATCAGGAAGTCCACCTGGATGTCGCTGAGGAAGGTTCCGCCGATGCTCATGGCCGGCGAGGTCACGCCGGTTCCGATGCTCGTCGGCGCCCCCGTCGAGCGACCCAGCACGCTTCCGAACGTTCTGCTGTCGTTCGTCAGCCCCATCGGGGTGAGCTGTCCGACACCGGGCTTCCCGGTGCCCCAGCCGGACGTGCCGGTGCTGGTCGGGACGGTCGCCCCGGTCGCCGGGTCGACGACTGAACCGCTGCCCAGCCGGCTGCCCAGGTTGAAATACACGTCCAGGTCCACGCCGATGTCGTTCAGGAACCCGGTGTTGACCGAGATGAACCGCGCCTCGATGTTCACCTGGAGGCTCCGGGCCTCGCGGAGCTGGTCGATCAGTTGCATCAGGGCCTGGTGATTTTCCGCCGTCTGGGTCACGACGAGCTGCCCGTGCAGTTCGCGGATGGAGCCCACCTCGCCGGTCGGCGCCCAGGATGTCGGGTCGATGGTGGAGGTGATCATCTGCTTGATGTTGTCGATGATCTCCGAGCGGGTGGGGACCTTGTCCTCGTCGTTGTTGTTCGTGGCGTTGTTGGACGTCCCGAACAGTCCGCCGCTGGACGACGAGGAGTTGTTGTCGTTGCTGACGTTGCCCAGGTTGGAGATGTCCATGCGCGGGCCGGAGAAGTTGGGCACGCGGACGATCAGGTCGCGGATGTCATACACCCGGGTGACGGTCTGGCGGGACAGGTCGTCCTTCGTCGAGATGGTGATGACGCCCTCGTCGATGACGAAGCTCAACGGGTTCACCCCGCCCACGTCGGCGAGGATGATCTTCAGCGCCTTCTCGAACGTAACGTCCTTGAGGTGGACGTTGACGGTGTTCGCCTTGTCGATGCCCACCGCCTCCAGCGCCTTCCACTTGACGTAGATGTTGGCGCCGGTGACTTCGCGGAGGAACCGGATGACGTCCTTGAACTCGATGTTGTCGAAGTCCAGCTTGGGGACGGGCTGCCGCAGGCTCTGTCGCACGCGGCGATCCGCTTCCGACTCGGTCAGGGAGCTGGCGCCCAGCAGCTCGCGGCGTTTGGTCAGCTCTTTCCAGTCCTTCGGGTACCGGATGTATTCCCACCACGGGACCTCTTCCCATCGCAGCTCGACGGCCTGCTTCTGCTGCTCGACGTTCCGGGCGCGGAAGGCTTCCTTCTCGCCCTGGAGCAACACGAAGTTCTGGAGCAGGTCGCGGCGCTCCAGCGCCCAGGCGTTGGTCGGATCGACCTTGAGGATCTGATCGAGGGACTCCATGGCCTGGGGATAATCGCGCTGGCCCATGAGCGTCTGGACCTGCGCCTGGAGGGTCTGGACCTTCTGGTTGCGGCGGAATTCGGTGTCCGCGCGGCGCTTCCGCTCCATTTCCTCCATCTTCTGGACCTGCTTGGCCACTTCGCTCTTGCGCCACTCGCCCTGCTTGAGGGAGATGAAGCGTTCCTGCTCGTCGACGCGCTGGAGGAGGGTCTGGTATTCCTTGGCGGGCAGGAGGTTCTTGTTGGTCTCGACGATGTTCCGCGCGGCGCTGGCGGCCTGCGAGGCCTGGGCGAAGTCCTTCTCTTCCTTCGCGCCGGCCAGCGACTCGTGCGAGAGCTTCATCTGCTTCTCGAAATCGACCAGTGCCGCCTGCTTGGCGATTTCCATGTTCTGGAGGTACTCGGGCAGGAGGCCTGCGGACCCGGCCGTGCCCGTCATGTTGCGGGCGTAGCGGAGCAGGCGGTCGATCTCGGCGTTGTCGGGCTCGATGCTTCCGGCCTGGGTGAGGTACTGGACGGCCAGGTCGGGCTTGCGGTCGTCGAGCGCCTTGCGGGCCAGGTCGGTGAGTTCCTGGGCCTTCTTGCGGCGCTCGGCGAGGTCGGCGAGCATTCGCTTGGACGCGTCGCCGGCCTGAGCGGCGGGCGTTTCCGCCGGCTTCTCGGCGGGTTTTTCGGTCGTCGCGGGAGCGGGGGTTTCCGCCGGTTTGGCGCTGGCGGTCGCCAGTTCGGCAAGTTTCTGTTTCTTGACCTTCACTTCCGCCAGTTGGGCGGAGGCGTCCTTGCGGGTGGCGGCGGGAAGGAACTCGCTTCCGGCGGCGGTGGCGAAGCCCGTCTCGGCCTTGTCCAGGTCGTTGCCCTTCAGGGCGGCGACGGCCTCGTCGTAGGCGGTCTGGGCGGCGGTCTGCTGACGGATGGCGGCATCGACGGCGCCGAGTTTTTCTTTCAGGAGATTCTTGTCCGCGTCGCCCAGGTGACCGGGATCGATGGCGAGGAAGGTCTTCTTGGCGGACTTGAAGTCCAGCGAGTTGTATTGGTCGAGGCCTTGTTTGAGCTGCGTCTTGGCCTTGTCCGCATCGGCATCCTGGCCGAGGGCAGGACCGGTCAACAGGGCAACGACCACCAGGGGCAGGATCAGGATCGATAGTCTACGCAGAGCTTGCACTGCCAAACTCCTTCCAGCATGTGTTCCGTGTCGGACAGGGGAACGAACTCCCCGTGTCCGCCTACGCCGTTCAGGTCCGGGACGATCTCACGCGACCCCGCTGGCGGGGTGGATTCCGCGTGACGCCGGTCCCTGCATGTCCATGACCTCTTCCAAGACTCGATAGATGGATGATGACGACAACGCGACACAGCCGCGCCGGGCGGAAAGAATACGCCACCGGTCAAACCCTTTGCAAGCTGAAAATCGCCGCGCCGTTACCTTTCCGTCGGGCCGCGCATCACGGCCCGTTGGGTTTCGTCCCGAAGCTTCTTGTATGTATCGGACGATTCGTCCGCCGCACTGTTGCGGGATTGCAGGCGCCCCTGCTCATCCAGGTACACCATTTCGACGGTCGTCGTGCTGAAGTTGCCCTTCAGCACGGGTTTGTTGAAGTCGAAATCCGCAGCCACCGCCCCGGTCGAGAAGTCCACCTGGACCTCCTGTTCCACTCCGGAAACGGGGTTGATGACCTTGACTTTCCGCACTCCGCCCACCGGTTCGCCGCGCCGGACGGTGAAATTCGCCTGCACGCCCTGCCCGAAACTCCGCGCGAAGATCGTCACCTTCACCGACCCGTCCATCGGGTTGGCGCCGGTCAGGAACATCTGGGTGGCCTTGGGGATGGACACGGGGTTCGACCAGGGACCGAACGGCGACAGCACGGTCGCGGTGCGGGCGTCGGCGTCGGTCTTGGCCTTCAGGGGCAGCCCCAGCAGCGGGTTGAGGAACGCCACCTGGAGGCGATAGCGGTACGTTTTCCGCGGATCGATGCTGGTGTCATGGGCCCAGACGAGCACCTGTCCGTTTTCGATCTGCTTGGACAGATCGGGCACGGCAGGAGGCGTCGGCGGCTCCATGGCGGCCGTGGCGCGGGGCCCCACGACCGGCGCGGGCGTCACCGGCCGGGGCGCCGTCGGGCGCGGCGTTCCGTAGGGAGGTCCATACGGCGGCTCGTATCCCGGCGGAGGCATGCCCATGTCCGACGGCAGGTCCTGGACGGGCGCCGGGACGCGACGGCGAACCGGCGGCGGCGCGGGAGTCGGACTGGGCGCGACGGGGCGAACTTCCGCCCCGGGGATCGTGCGCATCTCGGCGGGCGCTTCCGCCGCCTCGCTGACGGGCGTCTTGGGCAGGTAAATCTGCCAGGGCACCCATTCGGATTTCGGCCCCCACCAGACATAGAAGTATTCCGGCTGGAGGAGGAACTGCTGGTAGGCGGTCTGGGACAGTTGCGCCATCGCCTGGCGGACGGCATCGCCGTTTTCGCCGGTAAAGGGCGGGACGGGAGGGACGTAGCTGTCCCGGCGGACGAGGACGGACTTGTTCTGCGTGTCGGTCAGGACGCGGACGGTCTGCACGATCGTCGTGTTGCCCCACGAGCCGTCGGGCAGGAGTTCCTCACGCTGGACCTGGACGTCGGCGACGATGGGCGTCGCGGGCAGTCCCACCTTGGCCAGCAGTCCGGACCAGTTCTTGAACAGTTCGCCCCAGGGGTAGACGGATTCGACGGTCACCAGCGCGACGTCCTCGGGCGACTCGACCATGGGCAGGACGCGTTCGGCGCTGAAGCGGGGCTTGTCGGGCGCGGGAATGACCTGGGCGAGACTCGCCAGTTCCGCCCGCAGGTCGGGCAGGACCGCCTCGTCCTTCTGCTCGATGACGGCGACCGGAGAGCCGAGGTCCGTCACGGCCACCGAAGAGCCGAACGGCTGGTTCATCAGGGCGTCGAACTCCGCCGGGTCAGGTGGAACGAGCCGGGGGACTTCCTGACGATCCTTCCACTGCTTGGCGTTCTGGGCCTCGCGGAGCAGTTCGGCGTCGACCTGCTCCGGCGCGACTTCCTGTCCGCCGGGCACCTTGAGCGTGCGCGGGCTGGACCCTGCCCAGTGCCCGATGGCGTACAGCAGCACCAGGATGAACACGCCGAGGACCATCTTCTCGACGTGCCGCTCGAAGAAGTTTCCCTGTTTGGCACTGGCCATTCATCGGCCTCCTCGTAAGTCTTGTCACGACACAATCAGTCCGCTCCGCCCGATCGGGATGCCCCGTCAGCGCGGTTGGGAGTCGTCGTTGGTTCGCATCGCCGAGGCGAGTCGCTGGCGCAGCGAGTCCAGCACGGCCTTGGGCATCAGCGGCGGATACTCCTGCGACCAGGCGTTGGTCTTGGCGTCCCACGTGCCCCGCTCCCAGGCCGTCAGCAGCTGCAACTCGCCGGCGACGGTCACCTGGAGGACGGGGTCGGTCCCGTAATAATGGTACAGGACGGGGTCGATCGGGGCGGCCGCGCCGCCCACCGTGCCGCCCGGTTGCCGGGTTTCCGTCGGGACCGCCTGAATGCTCACGTACCGCACCGTGTGGAGGTTGCGTTTCTCCAGGTTGTCCAGGAGTCTCGGCAGGTGGCGCGTGGGCATGATGACAGTGAATCGGTAATGCAGGATGTCCCGCAGGGGATTGCAGACGCGCTGGGTCAGTCCGATGGCCGGCTCGCCGGCAGCCACAGCCGTGGGCCCGTAGCCCGGTTCGCCGCCGTACCCGCCCCCGCCGTATCCGCCGCCGATCGGTCCGAACGTCGGCGTCGGCGCGGCGGCGGACGGTTGCCCTGCCGTCCTGACGCTCTCTCCGCCGCCGGTGTAGTAGCGCTCGTCGATGTCGACGCTCACCAGGCGCTTGACCGCCGCGTTCAGCACGTTGGCCTCCCGCTGGGAAACGCGGAAGACCTGCTGGTTGGTTTCATCGACGACGGCAAGGAGGTCCGACGTGACCCACAGGTTCAACTGGGCCTGCCAGAGCTGGTCGTCGCGCGGGTCGGAGGCGACGCGCGGGGGGAAGTACCAGTCGAGGGCGGCCTCGCTGACGTAAAGGGTACCGCTGCGCGCGGTCTTGACCTTGAGTTTTTCGTCGGCGATTCGCGCGGCTTCAGCCGAAACGTCCTTGGTCACGCCGGGCACTCCGGCCGCCGGTCCGAAGCCCGGTTCGCCTTCCATCCCGGGCGCGCCCCAGGCGGGGGCGGTCGGCCGGACCGGCGCCGCCGGCGCGGTGGCGGCGGCCCGTTCCGCTTCCTGCTTGGCGCGGAGCTGGAGGAGGCTCTCCTCGTTCTTGCGCAACTGGTCGCGCTCCTCGACGGTCGGAAGGACCGCCGGCTTCAGGGCGTCCAGGCGGGCTTGCAGCTCGCGCCGGTAGACGGCGGGAAATTCCAGGCGAAGCAGCCCCGCGCGGTAGACCTTCTCGTCGATCGGGAAGGCGGGCACCTGCTGGCTGGAAGGGGTCTTGAGCATCAGCACGGGGTAATCGCGGCGGTTCCAGTCGGTGAGTTTCCGATCGACCTCTCCGGCTGCGGCGCGGACCGCGGCGACCTGGCGGGCCTTGGCGGCGACGATGTCCTGGTTGACCGCCTTGCGCCGGGTGCCCTGGATTCCGCTGGCCACCGTGTTGCGCTCCGGAATCAGCTCGTCCTCGACGTCCCCGGCGACGCCGGCGTTGAGGGCCAGCAGGATTCCCGCCCCAGCGACGGTCGCGCCCAGCAGGATGACGAGAAACAGGTTCTGACGGATGAATTCCATACGCTCATTCTCCCATGACTCGTGCCTCGGGGGGCACGCAAGGGCCTGTCAGCGGGCGCCCGACGTTTCGTCCTTAATGGCCAGTTTGAGGATGATCACGAACCGCTCATCGCCGACCATGTCTTCGGCGGGGAACATCGGATCGGGCAGTTTCGGGCCGGCTGGGGCCCCCGCGACGGATCCGCTGCCGCCCATCGCCATATGCCCGCCCGTGGCCGAGGGGGCGTCCTGCGTCTCCAGGAAAAACAGGTTCAGGTCGTTGACTTCCATCTGCTGGAAATTCAACTGCGCGGGCAGTTCGCGGAGATTCCTCAGCAGCGGCGCCAGCAGTTCGCGCTGGGCCAGGTCGCGGGACATCGGGGTGCGGGCGACCAGCACGATCGCCATTCCGCGTTGCCCGGCGACGGTGGCGGCGGGCGTGGCCGTCGGCCCGTATTCGCCGGGCCCGCCGAACGACGGCGTCGCGGCCGCCGCCGGCGCGGCGCTGGTGGGAAGCTTCACCCCCGCCGTCTGCGCGATGCTCTCGAAGGACGTCTGGATGTCCGCCAGGTACACCGGCGAGAGACTTTCCAGGAAGAGCATCTTGCGCATCCGGCGGGGCTTGGCGCCGAGCTGGTCGAGAATCTTCTGGCGTTCGGCCCCGGTGGCAGCCACCGCGTAGTCGGTCACGAATCCCTGGTCCGTCGCCACCGACGCCATCGACTGCGACACCAGCGTCAGCGCCTGCGGCCACCAGTCGCGATAAGCGAACATCTTCTTGTAAACCTGGATCTGCTCCAGTTCCTGCTTGCCCTGGTTCTCGACCTGCATTTCCTCGCGGTCGACGCGTTGCATCTCGTCCAGCAGGTGTCGCGCCTGTTCGAGCTTGGCGCCCGGCTGGAGGGTCGCGCGGTCGGCGTAGCTCCGGTAGAGGGGCATGGCCGTCGCGGCAACCAGGACGGCGGCGGCCGCCGCGAACCACGGGTTCTTCTTCGCCCAGATCCGCTTGCGGGCGATCTCCGCCGGCAGCAGGTTCGTGCTGACCGACGTCAGGTCCAATCCCTGAAGCGCCAGCCCATACGCCACCGCGAACGACAGGACGTTCTCGGTGAACATCGGCGCGTTGACGGCGGGCGACGGGCTGAGCTTGTTGTAGCTGTCGATGCGGGCGACGGGGATCGAGAGGTTCTGCTCGAGGAACTTCTGGAGCCCCGGCAGGCGGAACCCGTTGCCCAGCCCGACGAGGCGCTTGAAGCGCGTCTCGCGGTGCAGGGAGGTATAGTATCCGATGGACCGCTGGATTTCCTGCACCAGGTCGGCGAAGACGGGGCGCATCGCCTGGAAGATCTGCCGGGCGTACTTGCTGGTGGCGGCGGTGCGCTTGAGCTTTTCGGCCTTGGCGAACGACAATTTGAACGCCTTGACCAGCGCCTCGGTGAAGTTGTTCCCGCCGATCTGGATCGTGCGGGTCCAGATCCGCGCCTTGTCGGCGACGACCAGGTCGGTCTTGTCGGCCCCGACGTCCGCCAGCAGCGTCGCGCCGTCGGCGGCGAGTTGCTCGTCGAACGTCATGAAGTTGTACAGGCTCAGCGGCGCCATCTGCACCGCGTCGACGCTGACGCCCACGTCGGTGTAGTGCTCCAGCATGTCCGCGACGTCGACCTTCTTCATCGCGAAGATGCCCACCTCGATGTCCGGCGAGTCGGGGTCCTGGAAGGTCTGCCAGCGCCAGATCACGTCGTTGATGGGGAAGGGAATCTGCTGCTCGGCCTCGAACCGCACGATGTCCGGGATGCGCTTGGTCTCGACGGGGGGAAGCTTGACGAACCGCGTGAAGCTGCTCTGCCCGGGCACGGAGACCGCCACGGCGCTGCCCGCGACGTTGTTGCGGGCGAGGAACTGCTCCAGGGAGTTGCGGATGAGCTGCTTGCGGTCGGCGTCGGGCTGGGAGAGGATCTTCGGGTGCTCGATGATGTCGAAGGCCTCCACCTGCAACTCGCCGTTGACCTCGCGGAGCTTGAGGGCCTTCAGGGCACACTGCCCGATATCGATGCCCCAAACGCTTTTCAGTGTCGCCATAATCACTCCTTGGCCGGCGGGCGCCGGCTCGCGCCGATGCCGCGGCGCCCGATTGTCCCGCTGCCTTTCCTGTCGTTACGGCTGCCGCGTCCGCGAACGGCTGCGCCCGCCCGGCGCGCACCACCACGCCTGCATCCGCCCGCTCCGGGCGGTATAATATCTCTTTTGTGCGCCGTCGGCAACGCTTCGTCAAGTAACATTCTTGCATTCCCGGCGACGACGAAAACCGACCCATGAGACGTTTTTCGCTGACAACCCTCGGCTGCAAGGTCAACCAGTACGACTCGCGCGCGCTGGCGGCGCTGCTGGAAGGCGAAGGACTGCGCCCCGCCCAGGGCGACGAGCCGGCCGACCTTGCCGTCGTCAACACCTGCTGCATCACCGCGGTCGCCATGCGCAAAAGCCGCAACGCCATTCGCCGGGCGCTGCGCCGTTCGCCGGCGGCGACCATTGTCGTCGCGGGCTGCTACGGCGATTACGACGCCGCACGCCTCCGCCAATTGCTCGACGAGATGGGCGTTGGGCCCGGCCGAGCGGTCATCGCGGGGCATCACGGCAACCTGGCCGGCGCCGTCCGCAAGGCGCTGGCCCCGCCCGCCCCGCCGACCGACGACGCGCCGCGCGAGGGCGAACCGGCCGACGGCGATTCCCTCCGCCAGCGGCGCCTGCGGGCGCTTGGCGACGGCGCCCCCGGGGCGGCCAACCTGCCCCCCGCGGAAAAATTCCCGGGGCGAAAACGCGCCTTCGTCAAGGTGCAGGACGGGTGCGACGCCTTCTGCACCTACTGCGTGGTGCCCTACACGCGCAGCCGCGTGTGGTCGCGCCCTGTCGACGAAATCCTCGCCGAGTGCCGGGCCCTGCTGGCGGCGGGACACCGCGAGATCGTCCTGTCGGGCGTGTTCCTGGGCGCGTACGGGCGGGCCACGGCCATCCGCCGGCGATGGGACCCCGGGCCGGCGCCGCTGGTCGACCTGCTGCGGCGCGTCGCGCGCCTGGAGGGCCTGTGGCGCGTGCGGCTCAGCAGCCTGGAGCCCGGTGACGTGACCGACGAACTGCTCGACGCGGCGCGCGGCGAGCCCGCCTTCGCCCCGCACTTCCACCTGCCGCTCCAGTCCGGTTCGGCGCGGGTGCTGCGGCGGATGAACCGCCAGTATACGCCGGCGGAGTTCACCCATGCCGTCGCGCGGATTCGCCGGGCGTTCGACCGGGCGGCGCTGACGGCCGACGTGATCGTGGGCTTCTGCGGCGAGAGCGACGACGATTTTTCGCAGACGCTCCGCGTCGCACGCGAGGCGGGGTTCGCCAAGATTCACGCCTTTCCGTTCAGCGCGATCGCCGGGACGGCGGCCTGGCAGATTCGCGCCGAGGCCCCCCCGCCGGCCGTCGTCCGCGCGAGGCTGGGCGAGCTGGCGGCGCTGGAGCGCGAGCTGGCGGACGCGTACCGCCGGCAATTCGTCGGCGAGACGCTCGAGGCGCTGGTGGAGACCGCCAGCGGCGCAACCGCGCGGGGCTTGACCGACCGCCACGTGCCGGTGACGTTCGCCGCGCCGAGCGGCGCGGGGCGGCTGGGCGGGCGCGTCGTCCGCGTGCGGGCCGAGGCCGTCACGCCCGACGGCCTGTCCGCCGCGCTCGTGGAAGCGTAGTCAGGACTGGAGCACGCCGTCGCGGAGGGTCAGCACGCGGGAGGCCTGCTGGGCAATCGAGGCGTCGTGCGTGACCATGACGAGGGTCTGCCCGGCCTGGTGGAAGGACCGGAGCAGTTCGAGGATCTGGCGCCCGGTCTTGCTGTCGAGGTTTCCGGTGGGTTCGTCGGCCAGCAGCAGTCGCGGGCGGTTCATCAGGGCGCGGGCGATGGCCACGCGCTGCCTCTCGCCGCCGGACAGCTCGCGCGGGCGGTGGCGGAGCCGCTCGGAGAGGCCGAGGCGATCGAGGATTTCCCCCGCCGCGGCGCGGAGGCGTTTGCGCCGGCTTGGCCAGCGCGCCAGCGGCGTGTCCACCATGCCCGGAAGCAGCACGTTCTCCAGCACATTCAGCTCCGGCAGCAGGTGGTAGAACTGGAAGACGAACCCGACGTGCCGGCAGCGGATGCGGCACCGCTTGCGGGCCGAAAGGCTCGTGGCGATTTGCCCGTCCAGCGCGACGGAGCCCTCGTCGGGCGTGTCCAGCAGGCCCAGCAGGTGCAGCAGCGTGCTCTTTCCGCTGCCGGAAGCGCCGACGATCGCGACGAACTCCCCGGCGCGGACGTCCATCGACACGCCGCGCAGCACCGGCAGCGTGGTGCGCCCCAGGCGGTAGGTCTTGCGCAGGTCCCGCGCGACGATCGCCTTGTCGGCCGCGTCACTCATAGCGCAGGGCCTCCACCGGCTGCATGCGGGCCGCGCGGACGGCGGGGAACATGGCCCCGAGCACGCCGGCGGCGACCGCGGCCGCCACGATCAGCACGGCCGTCGCCGCGCGAACCTCGTTGGGAATCTGATCGAACAGGAACCACTCGGGGTCCCAGACGGTGAAGCCCGTCGTCCGCCCCAGCCAGTCGTGCACGGGGTTGATGTTGCGCACGAGGAAGTACCCTCCGACGGCGCCCAGGGCCGAGCCGACCAGCCCGATGGCCGCCCCGTACGCCAGGAAGATGCCCGCCACCCCGCCGCTGGACGCCCCGACGGCCTTCAGCACGCCGATGTCCCGCGTCTTCTGCACCACTACCGTGTAGAGGATGACGAAGATCAGCACGATCGCCACCGACGAGATGATCGCCAGGATCAGCACCATCAGCGTGCGCTGCGACTCGATCTGCCCGACGAGCTTGGCCTGGCGCTGGCGCCAGGTCTGCACGAGCACGTCGGTGCGCGAGGCGTCGGGGTGGGCGTGGGCGAATCGCCGCCAGGTCTGTTCGATGCCGGCCGCGACGGTCCGCAACTGCGCCTCGCCGCCCAGGCCCGGACGCACCTTGATGTGAATCTGCGAGCAGCGCCCCGGGCGCACCACCTTGCCGGCCGGGTCTAGCTCCGGGCCCATGTTGTTGAGCTTCTGGAGCGCCTCGAACGGCACGTAGACGAACGCCGAGTCGATGCTCGAGACGTCCGTCCGGCAGTCGTCGATGACGGTGAACGTGTGCGGGTTGGGGCTGAAGCGGCTCAGGTCGCCCCCCTGCCCCAGCGGAAAGACGTACAGCACGACGTTCTGCCCCGGCGTCATCGTGCGGACGGTCTGCCCGCGCGGCGTGCGGAAGCTCAGCCCCGCGATGCCCAGGCCGAGAATGACGCGGTCCCGCGGGCCGCGGAACCGCTGCTGCTCCAGCTCCGAGAGCATCTGCGAGAGGCGGTCCTGCTCGTCGGGGCTCGCCGGCTGGGTCTCCGCCTCGCGCATCTTGCGCTCCACGACGGCGATCCGCTGCTCCGTCCGGTCGGCGTGGTAGATTCCGTCGAGCCCCTTGCGCTGGAAGCTCAGGGCGGTCTGGAGCTTGCCCAGGCGGGGGTTGTCGGCCGTCGGCGCGCGGCCCCAGAGCATGGACATCAGGAACCGGTCGGCCAGTTCCAGGCAGGCGGCCGGACGGGTTTCGTCCTTGGCGGCCAGCTCGCCCATGCGGCCGAACAGCGCCGCGTGCGTTTCGTCGGTCCGCCACTGGGCCGGGGGCGATTCGCCGCGCCGGTCCCACGCGAGCATCCACGCGGCCAAGTCGGCTGCCTGCGCGGGCGAAAGGCCCATCGCGCCGGTCAGCGCCCGCGCCCGCTGCGCCAGCCCGGCTGCGGCGCTCGAGGCCGGCGGCTCGCCCAGTTCCCGCAGCGTCTCGATGAGGGTGGAACCGATCTCGCGTATCATCGCGCCGAGCAGCTCGCCCCGCGGCGGGTCGAAGTCCGGCGCGGCCCGGGCCCGCTGGAAGTGCAGTCCCAGCTCGAACTCCGTCACGGCGATCCGCTCCGGCAGGCGGATTCCGGCGATCTGCACGCCCTCGCGGTAGTGCGCCTGGCCGGGAATCCGCAGGATTCCGTAGCTCAGCAGGAACGGGCTGGCCGCCTCCACCCGCCCGGGCCAATCCTTCCGCATCTGCGCGATGAACTCGTCGTAGTACGCCAGGCCCTCCCAGCCGGCAGGCTCGACGATCACGTCGCCGAACAGCCCCTTCGCCGCCCGCTCGATCTTGTCCACGAACCCGTTCATCACGCTGACGACCGTCAGCATCATGAACACGCAGACGGCCACGCCGAGGACCGCGAAGTATCCGATCGGCCGGCGGAGAAGATATTTCAGGCTGAGAAACAATTTATACATGAAAGGAACCAGGAACTAAGGAACAAGGAACACGGAACGGCAACAACAGCAGGAATACGGAACAAAGGAACAAGGAACCAGGAAAAACAGCAATAGAAAAAGAAACCGGGACATTCAAACGGCAATCTCGCTAGCTTTGAACCTGGGCCTTGTTCTTTTGAAGATACTTGATGTATCCGTTCAGCAACAGCAGAACCCGTTCGGCTTCTTTCCTCAGGTCCGCAAGGCGCGTCTCGTCGGCATATTGATTCTGCCGGCACACGTTGAGGTCATCCACCAGCTCCATCAACGAACCCCGCGCCTGCCGGCAAAAATGCGTCGTGTCCTGCCAGGTGAATCTACCGTATCCTTCCGCAAGGTTGTTCGTCAGCGAAATCGCTGCCCTGCGGATTTGTTGTGCCAGGCCGAATTTCTCGGCCTCCGGCAACACGGCTGCGAGTCGGCACATCTGCCCTTGGAAAACGTGGGCGGCTTTGTAGGCTTCCAGGTCCTCGAACCCGAACGCGCTCGACCCATACGCCGTGTTCATTTTCACCCACCCCTTCTTGCCGCTTTTGCTGTTTTCTTCCGGGTTCCCTCTTGCCGTTTTTCCGGGTTCCTTTGTTCCCTGGTTCCCGGTTTCCTCTCCTGCTGCTTCTCCCGTGTTCCTCTGTTCCGTGTTCCGGGTTCCCTCTTTTCACTTTCCCCGCAACATGGGGAACAGGATCACATCGCGGATGCTCTGGGTGTTGGTCAGGAGCATCACGACGCGGTCGATTCCGATTCCCAGCCCGCCCGCCGGGGGCATGCCGTGGCGCAGCGCGGTGACGAAATCCTCGTCCATGACGCGCATGGTCTCCCCGTCGGCCTCGCCGCGGAGCTGCGCGCGGAAGTTGGCTTCCTGCACGGCAGGGTCGTTCAGTTCCGTGTAGGCGTTGGCGATCTCCATGCCCGCGACGAACAGCTCGAACCGCTCGGCGATGGACGGGTTGTCGCCCTTTCGCCGCGTCAGGGGGCACAGTTCGGCCGGGTAGTCCATCACGAACACGGGGCGGTCCTGCCGGGCCAGCGCGGGCTCGACGACGGCCTCGAACACGTCGTTGACGACCACGGCGTCGTCCTTGTTGGTCTCCTCGATGCCCAGGGCGCGGGCCTTGGCGCGAACGGCTGCCGAATCCGTCATGTCCACGCCGGCGTGCTCGGCCAGCAGGTCGGCGTACTTCTTCCGCGGCCAGGGACGCGTGTAGTCGATTTCCCGCTCGCCGTAGGGGAGCTTCCCGCCGCCGCCGACGGCCGCCGCGGCCGCCGAGATCAACTCCTCGGTGATCTCCATCATGCCGTGGTAGTCGGAGCAGGCCTGGTACAGCTCCATCATGGTGAATTCGGGGTTGTGGCGGGTGTCGATGCCCTCGTTGCGGAAGTTCCGCCCGATCTCGAAGACGCGCTCCATTCCGCCGACGAGCAGGCGCTTGAGGTACAGCTCGGGGCTGATGCGCATGAACAGGTCGCAGTCGAGCGCGTTGTGGTGCGTGGTGAACGGTCGCGCCGCCGCCCCGCCGTAGAGGGCCTGGAGCGTGGGGGTCTCCACCTCGGAAAATCCCCGCTGCTTGAGCAGCGCGCGGAACGTCTCGAGGATGGCCACCCGCTTGCGGAACGTCGCCATCGCCTCCGGGTTGGTCATCAGGTCCAGGTAGCGCTGGCGGTAGCGGGTCTCGGTGTCGGTCAGTCCGTGGAACTTCTCGGGCATGGGGTTGAGGCTCTTGCACAGCAGCGTGAGCGTCTCGGCCCAGATGGTGACCTCTCCGGTGCGGGTTTTCTGGAGCGGGCCCGCAGCCGCCACCATGTCGCCCAGGTCCAGCAGCTTGGCGAGCTGCCAGGACTTCTCGTCCAGGGCGTTCTTGCGCAGGGCGATCTGAATCTGCCCGCCGCTGTCGCGCAGGTGGGCGAAGATCATCTTGCCCATGTCGCGGAACAGGACGATGCGCCCCGCCGCGTCGGCCCGCTGGTCGTTGGCCTGGCCTTCCGCCACGTCGCGGTAGCGCGCGAGGATGGACGCAGCCGGCTCGGCCGTGTCGTACCGCCCGCCGTACGGGTCGATGCCCAGCTCGCGGACGGCCTGGAGTTTCTTGAGACGGTCTTCCTGCACCTTTTCCAGCATGGAGTCCACCTGTCCGTCAATACGCGGGATTCAAAGGGAGCATGATCGTCCAGCCGGTCGCGCAAGTCAAGGACAACGGGAAGGGAGCCGGGTTCCGGTCGATTGGTCAATCGGTCAATCTGTCGATTGGTTGCGGGGATACAGGGCAGCACAGGCCACAGCGCCAACTGGATTGTTCCTATCGGCCCCGAAGGGGCGGACGACACGGCATCGGATGTTAAGCGTGGGTTCTTTCTGTCTTGCCGTTTTAACAAGCCCCCGCGGTCACGCGGGGGTTCTTGCCGTTTTTCCCGGCCCCAACGGGGTCGGGGAATGTAGCCACGGGTGAAGCAAGCCCCCGCAGGGGGCGCGGCGAAACCCGTGGAAGGTGGTCGTTATTTTCCCCGCCCCGGCGGGGCGGAGGAAAGCTCAGTCGAACACGTACCGCTCGTCAAACTCCACCCCGTGCGCGCGGAGCAGCCGGAGAAGTTCCGACGGGAAATCTTCCTTTCCGTGATGTTCGCCCTGGGCGGCGATGTATTTCTTCACGGCCGGCTCTTGCGACTTGCTGACGGTAAAGACGCTGTATCCCTCCTGCCAGGCGAACGCCGCGAGATTCGGGAACGTCTCATGCAGCCACTTCGACGAACGCGCCTTGACCGTCCGCATCAGGTCGGAGACGGCGCCGTCAGGCCGCCACCGCAGGTACAGGTGCACGTGGTCGGCCACGCCGCCGATATCGTAAATCGAACCGTTCTCGGCGCGGAGGATGCCTCCGAGATACGGATAGAGCCGCTCCGCGACCTCGGCGGTGATCCAGGGCTCGCGACGCTTGGTGGAAAAGACGACATGCAGGAGCAGTTGCGAGTAGGTTCCGGGCATGCGCTCTCCTTCGCCCCGCCGGGGCGAGAATGAAAAACACTCGCTTCCACGGGTTTCGCTTCGCTCCACCCGTGGCTACACCCCGCAGCCCCTTCGGGGCAGATGACACGGCTACGGCTGGGGCGAGGGCGGCGCGGCGTTATCGCCAGTTGGCAGCTGTGCGGTAGAGATTATTACTTTTTGTATTGTTCTTTTTATTGCTGGGGCAGCTCGCCTTTTAAATGTTCTGCCGCCAACTCGACTGTTTCGATTATTGAATCAACAGATTCTACGGCAGTCAGCCCCGAATTCTCCTCGAATATTACCCGTGGCCGTTGTGTTTGCTGACTTACGGCTACGTCCTGGTACGGCACATATGCTTTAACGATTCCAATCAGGTCGGCCTTTTCAATAGCGTTTGTCCCAGTGATGGACAGCGCTGAAGGGCAGAGGATGACCGGACCACCTGAATTTCCCGGGAAAATCGTAGCATCAACAAGGAAATCACTCGCTCTGTTCTCGATAAAATCACGGATTCTCGCTATACATCCCCCACGACAGATGACATACTGCCGTTCTTCTGCGACAAGTCCCATCGGGAAGCCCAGCACAAAGACACGATCTCCTTCTGTTATGCCGATAGTACGCATTTTCTCCTTGTTCATGACATGCGAATCGGACCGGAAATAGTTGAATTGCCTTCCTTCGGCCTTAAGGAATCCCGGATTCAAGAGTATCGCCGCAACATCAACAGTATTCGACAAATGACCAACCCATTGGGGGCATCCATTTTCTGCCACAAGCGGAACTTTGTAGTCTTTACTTTGTGTATCTTGGGCAGAATTGAATTTGATATAGACAGCCCTTAAGCCATTAAATACATGCTTGTTCGTGATGAGCCAGAATTGATAACGATTCTCATTCTTGTCCGGAACTTTCTCTACGAACTTCCCAAAGAGGAATCCTGTACCGATCCACCGACGCTCGGCAGGATTGTCTCCGACACCGATCGCGACCACGGTATCCAAGAAGAAAGGGGGGAGCAGGGCCATGTTTTTCCTTTCAAGTCCCTCGTGCCAAAATGGGCGAACGCACCGATCCCGCTCTTGGGCTTCGCTTGTCGCCTTTACCTGGGTTTCTTGTGCTTTTCAGCATTGCTTTTGCCCGTTTGGAATGGTGATGGGCAATGGAAGCATAATCTTCTCTTTCCCCGCATCGACGTTTACAGTATATGGATTGTTGGCCAAACAACAACTTGTTAGGGATTAGTTTCCCCGCTCAGGAAGCATCTTACAGAAGGGTCGCTTTGGACGGATGGCGGAAATGAAACTATCGGAACTGGCCGAGCGCGTGGGCGGGCGGCTGGAAGGCGACGGCGGGAAGGTCATCCGCGGCGTGGCGCCGGTCGAGACGGCCGGCGGCGACGAGGTGACGTTCCTGTCCAATCGCAAATACGAGCGGCACGTGGGCCAGACGTCGGCCGGCGCGGTGATCGTGCCGGAGGACTACTCCGGCCCGCAGCCGCCGGCGGGCGCGCTGATCCGCTGCAAGGATTCCTACTTCGCCTTCCGCGAGGCGATGGTGGCGTTCCACGGGTTCCGCACGCACCCGTTCGAGGGCGTGGACCCGCGGGCGGACATTCACCCGACGGCCTCGCTGTCGCCCGGGGCGCGCGTGGGGGCGTTCGTGACAATCGCCCGCGGCGCGACCATCGGCGCCGGCGCGGTGATCTACCCCGGCTGCTACGTGGGAGAGTCCGTGCGCATGGGCGACGGCTGCACGCTCTACCCCAACGTGACGCTCTACGACGGCACGGTGCTGCACGACCGCGTGACGATCCACGCGGGCACGTCGATCGGGCACGACGGCTTCGGCTACGCCACGCACGCCGGGCCCGACAAGGTGGTGCGGCACGAAAAAATCCCGCAGGCCGGGTGGGTGGAGATCGAGTCGGACGTGGAGATCGGCGCCGGGTGCGCCATCGACCGCGCGACGATGGGCGCGACGGTCATCGGCGCGGGCACGAAGTTCAGCAACCTGGTGGCCATCGGGCACGGGACGCGCCTGGGCAAGCACTGCCTGCTGGTGGCGCAGGCGGGTCTGGCGGGCTCGGTGATGGTGGAAGACTACTGCGTGTTCGCCGGCCAGGCGGGCGTGGTCGGGCACATCCGCATCGGTCGCGGGGCGAAGATCGCGGCGCAGGCGGGCGTGACGGCCGACGTGCCGGCGGGCCAGGAGATGGGCGGGAGCCCGGCCATCCCCCTGCCGGAAGTCCGCCGCTCGTGGATGGTGGCGACGCGCCTTCCGCAGCTCCGCAGCGCGGTCAAGCGCCTCGCCCGCCAGGTGCAGGCGCTCAAGAAGCGCCTGGGCGTCTCCGACGCCGACGAGCCGGAAGATTTTTGAAAACACCTGGCGCGGGTGCCACCCTCAAGCGCTGTGTGCTTGAGGGTGTCTTTGATGGGTGTCTTCCGCACGGCCAAGCAAACCGCGCTTGGCCGTGGCACCCAAGCCTCGACATGTATGGAAAACAGGCCATGCCACAGGAGCGTGAGACGGTCGGGCTGATCGCGGGCGCGGGGCGTCCGCCCCTGCTGGCGGCCGAGGGAATCCGCCGCGCGGGAAAGCGCCTGGTGGTGGTGGGGCTGCGCGGGCTGGCGAGCCCTCGGCTCAAGGCGCTGGCCGACGAGTTCACCTGGGCGGGCATCACCCGCGTGGGCGCGTGGATCCGCTCGCTGCGCAAGTGGGGCGCCCGCGAGGCGATCATGATCGGCGCGGTGCGGAAGACGGAAATCTACTCGCCGCTGCGCCTGCTGCGCTATATACCGGACGTGCGGACGGCCGTCATCTGGTACCTGAAGGTCCGCAAGGACAAACGCGACAACGCCGTGCTGCTGGCGGTCAGCGACGAACTCCGCCGGGAGGGCATCGAGTTGGCTTCGTGCGTGAAATACTGCGAGGAACACCTCGCCGGCGAGGGGCTGATGACCCGCACGCCCGTCCCCGGCGCGGCCGAGGGCGACGTGGAGTTCGGCTGGCGGATCGCGCGGGCCAGCGCCGACCTGGACATCGGGCAGTGCATCGCGGTCAAGGAGCGCGACATCATCGCCGTCGAGGCGATGGAAGGCACCGACCGCATGATCCGCCGCGCCGGACGCATCTGCCGCACCGGCGGATGGACCCTCGTCAAGGTGGCGCGCCCCAACCAGGACATGCGATTCGACGTGCCGACCGTCGGGCCGGAAACCCTCCGCAACCTCAAGCACGCGCGCTGCGCGTGCCTGGTCGTCGAGGCCGGAAGAACCCTCATCGTCGACAAGCCCGCCACGCTCGCGCTGGCCGACAAGTTCCGCATCGCCGTCGTGGGGAAGCGAGCCTGACGCGCGCGGCGCGCGGCCGAACGCGACGCGAACCTTCCGCGCCGAATCGCGTGGGAATCCGAATCGCTTACGCAGCCGGGCCGGCCGCGTCGTGATGGGCGTGAAGCTCCGCGGCCAGCACGATGTGCCGCAGGCGCTCGAGGCTGACGGAGTGCAGATAGTCGTCGGTGAAGTCGATCTTGAAATCGCAGCGCAGCGAACGGAGAAGTTGCATCAACGCCGGTCGATTCATTCCGGCGAGGCGCGTCGCGATCCTGTCGAGCTGGCTGGGCGACATCGTCTGGCGTCTCCACGGGCGCGGGTCGGGCCGGCCCGATACTTACATCGGCCAAGCGAGCGTAAGACTTTTGCTGGCTTGGGAATCCGCCGATGTCCGACAATCCCGCCGCCCTTGGCGCAACCGGCGGCACGGCAGTTGCATTGACACCGCCCATGTTGAAAATCTGTGGAAAACCGGTGCTCGCCATAATTAATCGCTTGCTGTAAAAGCACTTAGGCCGCATTGCGGCCGCGCTTCGCGTGTGAGTAGAATCGCCCATTTTGTGCGTAAAGCGATATGCCAAAGAACGATGCCGATGACTGGACAGGTTGACGAGTTCGATTATCCGCTCGATCCGCAACTCATTGCCCAACAGCCGCTTGCCGGCCGCGATGAGTCGCGCCTGTTCGTACTGCGCCGGCGCGACGAGCAGTACCGGCACCTGCGCTTCGGCGATTTGCCAACAGCTCTCCACAGGGGCGACCTGCTCGTGCTCAACGACACGCGCGTCGTGCCGGCCAAATTCTTCTGCCGGCGCGAAACCGGCGGGCGCGTCGAGGGATTGTTCCTGTCGGAGCGCGCCGACGGCGCGTGGGAGGTGCTGCTGAAGAACGCCGGCAAGTGCCGCGCGGGTGAGCAACTTGCGTTCCAGCCGGAAGATGCGACGCGCCTCGCGCTGCGCGAAAACCTCGGCGAAGGCCGCTGGCTCGTGGCGCCCGCGCCGCCCGCGCCGGCCGAGACCGTGCTCCAGCGCGTCGGCGTGACGCCCCTGCCGCCGTACATCCATCGCGCGGACGCCGCGCGCGACGCCGCCGACCGCGCGCGCTACCAGACGGTCTACGCCGCGCGGCCCGGCGCGGTGGCGGCGCCGACGGCCGGGCTGCACTTCACGCCCGAACTGCTTGCGGCGCTTGAGGATGCGGGCATCGCCACGACGCGCCTGACGCTGCACGTCGGCATGGGCACGTTCGCGCCGGTCAAGGCCGAGACGGTCGCCCAGCACCGCATGCACGCCGAGTGGTACGAGCTTCCGCCGGCGGCAGCCGAGGCCGTCAACGCCGCGCGGCGCGACGGGCGGCGCGTCGTCGCCGTGGGCACCACGTCGGTGCGCGTGCTGGAAACTGCCGCCAGGCAACAACTTCCGCTCGCCCCCGGCAGCGGCTGGACGGACATCTTCCTCCACCCGCCGGCGGAGTTCCTCGCCACCGACGCGATGATCACCAACTTCCACCTGCCGCGCAGCACGCTGGTGATGCTGGTGGCCGCGTTCTGCTCGCCGGGCCGGCGCGAGGGCGTCGGCATGATCCTCCGCGCTTACGCCGAGGCCCAGCGGCGGGGGTATCGGTTCTTCTCCTACGGCGACGCGATGCTCCTGGAATAGCCCCGAAAAGCCCGCCAAAAAGCCTCGAGAAAGCGCCCCAGGAAGGCGGAAAAGAACTCGAAATCCCACCAAAAGCGCGTTGGCGCGGCAAAAATCGCGGCGAAAATGGAGCCCAAAAGATCCCGGCCGGGCGACCATTGACCGCCGGGAAAAATTCCTCCGGAAAGGTCTCTCCCATGGCATGGATGTTGCTCCTGACGGTCGCGCTGCTCCTGGCGGCGCTGTCGAGCTGCGCCGCCGGGCGCGCCGACGCGCCGCGCCCGCCCGCGCCGCGACGACCCATCGCCGACGAGTTCCCCCAGCAGACGATCGCCAACGACGCGCTCGCGCTGCACCTGGCCCTGCCCGACGCGCGGCGCGGATACTACCGCGCGCGGCGCTTCGATCCGTCGGGCATGGTGCTCGCCGCCGAGTGCGCGGGGCACCGCTACTTCGCGCCGCTGTATCTCGACGCCGACCCGCTCCGCAACGACAACGTCGGCGGCACGACCGAGGAGTTCGACATGCACGCCCCGCCCGGCTACGCCGGCGCGAAGCCCGGCCAGCCGTTCCTCAAGATCGCCATCGGCACGCTCCGCCGCGCCGACGACGCCGCGTACGACTTCTCCGCGCCGTACGAGCTGTCGCAGCCCGCCGCGTGGGACATCGACTCCGGGCGCGACTGGATCGAGTTCCGACAGGACTTCGCCGCCGACGGCTGGAGCTACCGATACGTCAAGCGCGTCGCGCTGACCCCGGGCAGGCCGGAGTTCTCCATCGCCCACGCGCTGACCAACGCCGGCCCGCGCGCCCTGACCACCACGCCCTACGCGCACAACTTCCTGATCGTCGACGACGAGCCGATCGGCCCGGACTACGCGGGCACGCTGCCGTTCCGCGTGCCGTCGCCGGTGCGGCTGGGGCGCGGCGAGGTCGAGGTCCGCGACGAGACGGTGCGCATTTGCGAGCCGCTGACGGACGCCGGGATGGCCGCGTGCCTGGACGGCTGGCGCGCGGGCGACGCCGCCCACAACGCGTTCACCGCGCGCAATACGCGCACCGGCGCGGGCATCGAGGTGCGCGGCGACGCGCCCCTGACGACCTACCGCCTCTACGCCGTCCGCAGGGCGCTGTGCCCCGAGCTGTTCACGCGCTTCGACATTCCCCCCGGCCGCCAGGCCCGCTGGACCTACACCTTCCGCCTGCTGGCATAAGCCCCTCGCCCTGCCAAGGGAGAGGGTAGGGAGAGGGTGCGCTGTTGTTACAAGCCCCTGCGGTCACGCGGGGGTTCCTGTCGTTTTGCGCGGGCGTGCGGGAAACTCATCGAGCGGGAACGAGCACGCTCAACGGAGTTGAGCGTGGCACCCGGCGACTCCTCCTTGCGGGCCTGGTGAGGGTGATCCCTCGCCCTTCCAAGGGAGATGGCAAGGGTGAGGGTGTTCATCATTTTCGATTTTGGACTTTCGATTTTGGATTTGGATTCGGTGCGACCCTTCGGCCTTGCCCCGCTGCGCTGCGCGGAGGATAATTCTGCCTTGCGCAGCAATTCTTTGTCGGGGTCGTGGGATCGGGGTTTGCCAGTCCCGCCCACCGGCTGGTCGCTTCCGTGACAACCTGACCGATTCCACGCGGAGAAACCGGATGAAGAACAGAGCCGCCGAGATTCTGCGTCGATTGTCGCGGGGCGCGTGCGGCAAAAGGGCCGACGCCCAGACCGTCCGGGACGCCGAAAAGGCGCTGCGGGTATCGTTTCCGGAAGACTTCAAGGCCTTCCTGTCCGCCGTCGGCTGGTGCAGCGTGGGGCATCTGGAGTTTTTCGGCCTCGGCCGGGACGTTCCGCCGCACCTGGACCTGGTGCGGGTCACCGAGATGGAACGCCGGACGAGACATCCGTCGTTGCGCGCCGACCTGATTCCCTTAATGAATGACGGAGCGGGGAATCTCCCCTCTCTGGCGACGGCGGAATCGAATGGGGAATCCTGCCCGGTGGTCTTCTGGAGCCACGACGACCCGAACGGCGAAAACCAGGAACCGATGAGGATCGCGCCGGACTACCTTACCTGGCTGAGCAGAATGCTGGATGATTTGCGCGCGGAGTAAACCCCTCTCCCTTCCAAGCCAGAGGGCAGGGTGAGGGGGATTGCGTTGCGTTGCCGTCTGCCCCGAAGGGGCTGCGGGGTGTAGCCACGGGTGGAGCGAAGCGAAACCCGTGGAAGCGAGTCATTTTCATTCTCGCCCCGGACGGGGCGAAGGAGAGCGCATGCCCGGGACCTACTCGCAACTGCTCCTGCACGTCGTCTTTTCCACCAAGCATCGCGAGCCCTGGATCACCGCCGAGGTTGCGGAGCGGCTCTATCCGTATCTCGGAGGCATCATCCGCGCCGAGAAGGGTTCAATCTACGACATCGGCGGCGTGGCCGACCACGTGCACCTGTACCTGCGGTGGCGGCCTGATGGCGCCGTCTCCGACCTGATGCGGACGGTCAAGGCGCGTTCGTCGAAGTGGCTGCATGAGACGTTCCCGAACCTCGCGGCGTTCGCCTGGCAGGAAGGATACAGCGTCTTTTCCGTCAGCAAGTCGCAGGAGCCGGCCGTGAAGAAATACATCGCGGCCCAGGGCGAACATCACGGGAAGGAGGATTTCCCGTCGGAACTTCTCCGGCTGCTTCGCGCGCACGGGGTGGAATTTGACGAGCGGTACCTGTTCGACTGAGCTTTCCTCCGCCCCTGCCGGGGCGGAAAATCCAATCCCTCTCTCCACGGGTTGCGCTGCGCCCGCCTGCGGCGGGCTTGCTTCACCCGTGGCTACATTCCTCCGCCCC